>JAACFI010000208.1 GCA_009937575.1 Haliea sp. | reverse complement strand
CCAAGTGCTGGAAAAATCATGGATGTTGGGGGAGGCTCCGGAGGACTCATTCGCGCGGTACTCGCCAAAGAACCCCAGCTATCGGGTGCAATTTTCGACCTTCCGGAAGTAATAGACCGTAACCAGGAACTGTATGAAGCCGATGCGGTGCTGAAAAAGTGTGAGTTTCACCCAGGTGATTTTTTCTCGTCTATTTCCGAAGGTGCGGACATATATATGTTTAGGAACATTATTCACGACTGGGATGATAAGAGAAGCATAAATATTCTCAAAAACTGTGAGCGGGCCTGCCAGACTGGAGGCAAGGTCCTTTTGTTGGAGTATCTTATTCCCGAAGGCAATATACCGTTCGCCGGTAAGTGGCTGGACTTGATGATGCTGGTGGGCCCGGGAGGGCAGGAACGCACGGAAGAGGAATATCGTGTCTTGTTGGAATCGGCTGACCTGGAGGTAACCAACATAATCCCGACAGCAACAGAAATGAGTATTATCGAGGCACAACCAAAATGACCATTCAGAGGTGAGGCTGTGTAAAAACTCACTGCGAGATATGATCAGACTTTCTCGCTGAGGGGCAGCCACGATGGGTGGATTTATAGAAGGCGAAGACCGCACGCAAGCCACCCTGTTTCCTGAACGCATCGATGATTACATCACTGAAGATAGTGCAGTCCGGGTTATTGATGTTTTCGTCGACGAACTGGACCTGTCAGGCCTGGGCTTCAAGATGGAACCTGAATCCACAGGCCGACCCGGTTACCACCCGGCATTTGTGAAGAAGCCGGCATCAATCCCTATGTGCCTAAAACACCTCGAACAATCAGGCCAGGGGTCTATTTGGTAAGCGGGATTTTATCTATATCGCCAGGGACGACGAATATGAATGCCCTGCAGGCGAGCGTCTGATTTATCGATTCTCAAGACAGGAAGCCAAGAAAACCATACACCGGTACTAGTCCTCGGCGTGCCCACGCTGCTCGATGAAATCACGGTGCACGACTGGCAAGTATCGAGGGGTGAGTCGCTGGGAGCATGAGGCAGTGCTGGAGGCGATGGAAGATCGCGTGGACCGTATGCCGAACTGCATGCGCATTCGCGGTAGCACCGTCGAACATCCGTTTGGCACGATCAAATCGTGGTTGGGCCCGACGCACTTCCAGATGAAGACACTAAAACACGTCAGCACGGTAATGAGTCTGCACGTCCTGGCCTACAATCTGAAACGAATGTTGCAGATTTCTGGCGCGGTGCCTCTTATGGAGGCGATGAGGGCCTGAGGGGCCCTATTTCCCCCATATAAGCGCGAATCAGGCGCTTACACGCGCTCCCATACCGACGCATTTTTCAAAATTAGGCCATGGACAAGCGCCGCGATTACATCTTCTGTGCGCATCGAAGGGGGCTCAGCGGGGCGTCAGGTGCATGCTCACGATCATGATGCCTAAAATTGCTGTTTTTAGACAGCCTCAGGCGAAAGAGGACCTCAGGCGAGCCGGTTAAAATTTAACCAGGAGGTCCGCTTCCACCTTTTCTGCCGTTCCGTTTTAGAACTATTAAAACTCCGAAATAGTTGCGCCGGGCGGTGATCAGAATGATACTCTCCATCCAGCGCCGCCAATATAACAGGATCGCTCGGTTAATCGCTTCGCAGTCCAGTTTCGATCCTAAATTCGAAGGTTCACACGTTCGCTCGTAAAACCATTAGATGATCGAACATCTTTTCGTCGGATAGCCACTCGATGAATAATTGTCGGAAGTCCCTCCAGTCTTCACCACTCAAGCCCTTAGCACAGTGACTGAAGTACTCGCGAAGGTATTTAGCGTCGTATTTTTCGTCGGCCATTTCCTCGATGGTTTCGCCGCACGCGAGGCGCATTGCATACTGGTTCAGCTCATAAGGATACGACTTGCCGAATAGGGTCATGTGCAGCACGCCCCCCTGAGAGGTAAGGGAGGGGAACACGCCTTCGTAAGCATCATCCAGTGGGAGGGATAGTATTAGGTAGCCACAAGTTATGGCGTGCCAGCGCAGGAGGAAACGCTTGGCGGTGCCGCTGCGACCTACGAACCAGACAACAGCAGAAGAGGTGCCTACGTCGTCACACGCGACTTTGAGACTGCTACCAATGTTGGCCTCCATTTTACCGTAGGGATACCACTCATACCCGGTTTCACTGTATTCAAAAATTTCAGTGAGATTCCTAGATATGAGGGTTTCGTTGTCTATACCCACCAGGGTAACCATTGCTGGGGTGGCGTATTGAACATTCAGCTCAGTGTCTATCCACATCATTGGGGCAATATTGCCCAGGCTGAGCAATACTTCGTCGTAGGAGAGGCCAGGCCGGATTGGGAGCTTTATATGCAAATTCGGTAGGAACAGCGGTCCTGGATCCCAGTTGAAAGCATGTGACAGATCAACGATATTTTCGGCGTTGGGCAGTGATTTATCGGTTGGGCTAAGCCAACGTTGTAAGGTACGCATGCTGATTTTTGCTGCGTCACAGATAGCTTCGTTAGCAATTTGTGGATTGTTCAGGCGCAGGTTAATTAGACGCTGCTTGATTTGATTTCGGGTTTTATCTTCCATGTCAAGATGTTGATTGTGAAGTTTATATAAAGTGGCGACAGATTTGTCATCTTGTTATTTGCTAAAGATATTGTACCAACTATTGTACTAGCTATGAATTTCCGTTGCTAAAGATTATTTGCTCGCGAATAGTGTTTGGCCAATTTTTGGAGGCAAGAGAAAGGGGTGCTCTGACCATAATGCGTTGAGCACTCTGCTACAGGACATTGTTGGCACGCTACTCTATTGAGCGAATCACTATGAGTTTAACCTGGCTTCTAATTCTTACCGTACTCGCCGTAATTTTTGCAAGACTACGGCGGTCTGACTCTCGCTCGATGATAGCTGGTGGTGCTAAAGCCGGGGCCGGGAGAAAAGTACCTGAACCCGCCCGTAAGATAGACAGGTTCAGCGCCGTATCTATAAGTTCTTTTGAAGCTTCTTGTCCTGCCGTGAAGGAACTGGAAGGAACGCGGTTTCTCTCCAGAGAAGCTCCACTCTTGCCATTGGGAGACTGTACGTCGGCAAGATGTCACTGCAAGTATACCCATCATGGAGATCGGCGAGCAGGCTACGAGAGGCGCGAATGGTTAAATTTAGGCGGGATGCTGGGTAGTTCAGCGGGTGAGCAAAAAAGTCGTTCTAAATACCCACGCCGTGATGCGGACAGACTATACGACTCTGGTGGCGATGATAATGTCAAATTCTTATAATTCTTCAGTCTACGCAATGGTTTTCGCGGGCGTCACAGTAATCAATCTGGCCATATGTGCTGCTATGATTCTCGGCCATATGCCGGTAATCCATATCATACAAGCGCTCTTCCTGGCCATGATTGAATTTGCAGTCGTCGTTCTCGTTTATTACTACTACAAACGTAAATCGACGACCGCTCAAACTGTTAATTGATAACCGATGGTAGCTGTCACGACACTGGAATTTTACATGCCAAACTAACTAAACCACTTTTCATAAATACAAGTAAAATTATAGGGGTTGCTGGGGCGCTGACTGAAAAGTAAGGACTGCGTTAATGATCGCCCATGGCCAAGAAATCCAAACTACGTTGCAGCAAAGGGTCAGCGATTATCTGACTAATTCCAAGAGAAAACGTAATACATTCGTGGCAGCGGCTGAGGCAACCGAAGCTGATGTAGCAAGGGTCGCTGAAGCAGAGATGAGCGAGTATTTCTTAGAGCGTGCATTGCAACAACTGCGAGCTGCGCAAGATAAGGTGGAAAATCTCAGAAAGCAAGTCGAAGAACAGCGTAAGCTCAAATAAAGTATGGGAAGAATTAATGGGTTGTTGAGAGTTACTCGTTGTCTAGAAAATGGTCGCGGGACCTGAGGTCGTGGATGCACACCGGCGCAGCGTCTGCGTTTAGTCTGAAGTTCCTGGTATTGTAGATCTTTTTCGCTCACCTTCGGAACCTGGCACGAACAATTCTATACCAACGAATTCCTCAGTGGCTTCCTTGCTGATTTAGTGCTGTTTAGCTGGAACCCTTCCCGGCGAAAAGAGGCAATGTACCCCAGGGCACCCTGTCCGTGGCGAAATCGCAAATCAAGCCGCGTCGGGAAGCTGAAATAGGCCGCGACAATGCTTTCGCCAGCGGTAGTGGTTGAGATCTGCTAACTTTTCGCCGGTAGAATGTACTGGAGTAGCACCATTTCGGCCGAAATGGCACCGACACTCGTTGTAATACTGTTGATAAACTCGCAACTTATTCTCGAGATCGGCCTGGGTCCAGAAAAAAGTCTGATCTAATAATTCCCGGCGTACACTACCAATGAGGCGCTCAATATACGGGTGGGACATGGGAACGAATGGTATCGACTTGATTTTCTCGATTTCCAGCACGCTAAGGTTCGTCTTCCCTCGGTGGTACTGAAATAGTGGATCATTATCAATGCTGATTCGAACGGGCCGCGGTTGTCCAGCAGAGGCTTCGTTGAACATGCGACAGAGTGCAGGGCCATCTACTACCCCGGCCTGCACTGAAAAACCTATAATTCTACGAGTGTATTGGTCCATGACGACCATAATCCAATAGCTTTTCAGTACGATCGATTCTCAGCGGAACAGATCGACACTCCAGAGGCTATCTCTTGCATGCCCGAGGGTAGTGAGCCAGGAAGGACCGAGGTTTTGGGGTTTCGGTTTGTAGTAGGCCGCCAGTACACGTCGGACGGTATCTTTATCCAGATCGAGTCCAAAGGCCAGGTTGATTTGTTGAGCAATCCGCGGACAGCCATAACGAGGATTGCGTTGTTTCATTTCGACTACGGCTTCAATGACTGCTTTTGTCGGGCCAGCGGGCCCCGGCCTGCGTCCACCACGAGGTGAGTACAGTTGCCGATACTTGCGATTTACCAAGGCTCTGTGAAATTGGAGTAGGGTGGATGGTTGTATGATGATGGCTGCTCGAGCGATTCGGCTGGGACTGAGGAACATGGAAAAAAAGCCGAGCAGCGTGCGCTCCTGGGTGCTCAGATTCGGCGATCTTTGGCGAGACCTGCTGTGGATAATTAGTTGCTGCTTCAGAAGCAGGTTTTCGGCGATCACGGAGCGGTATCCGCCTGGCCGGATCAGTTTGGCCAGGATAGTGAGCAGGTGAAATACCAGTAATAATGAGTGATTCATGCCGACGAAGGTAATCTTCTACCACCTCTGGCGGCAAGCAATAACTATCAGATAGTATTGAGAAATTACTATTTCGCCAGGGACAGGATGGTTCATTACATTAGGACCGTCGCCGGTATTCAGGAATTCCAATCCCGGCTCTGTGAGAGCTTCACGGCAATTTCTGTGAAGGCGCCTACCCAGCGATTTGTCTTCTCCAGATCGACAGCGCCTGGCCAGGTATCCGATGGGTGATGGAACAGGCCGTTGCGACCGAGCAGCGAGATGTAACGGCCGGCACCATCATAGATGTTTCGGGCTTCGCCAAGGGGTCGCTGCCCCGGCGGGGTTTCACCATCCGGTTTGAGTTGATGCTGAGACAAGGTATCAAAGGCCAGCTTGCGTGCCTGCTCATCTGATGACTGTACTGCGATGCCGGGAGAGACCGCTGTAGCGAAATTAGCGCCAAGATGGATCCACATAGCCGCGCCCTTGATCAGCGCCCTTCGGCTGTCCAGATAGTGATCAAGACCGATATGGCCCAGCTCATGCCCGGTATTAGCGGTAAAAATGACGTCGCGGTCGGCACCGCTAGCAGAGATCGCTCGGATCATTTCGAGCCAGGCCGCAATGCCACCACCGCGCTCCGAGGCGCAAGCCCACCAACCGCTGCGCGGCGTCATGATAACGAGAGGTGCAAGGTCCGCAGAGCTGCCGCGAATCGTTGCGCCAACATTGATTCCCCTCGCATCAACATAGTCGCAGTGGGCAACAACCGTTCCCTCTATTCCCGAGGCGGCAGCTTTTTGAATCCAGTCAGCGTCGGCGTTTGAAACTTGTACCGTTGGCGGGCCAAAAGGAGAGGTGAAGTCTTCAGCGTTGCTAATAGCTATCCCGGCCGGCATACGCTCATCCGTGATGACAATGATTGCCTTGTGCCTGCCTTCTTTACGCGCTTTCATGAGCGCCTGGCCACCGGGTGAGCCTGCATTCGGGAAAGCCGTGACAACACCGATATCGGCATCGCTGCCAATCTCACCAATGCGCCCGGTAATGCCGTGACCATCGGTGAAAGTACAATCGTAGAGCGAAATAGCTTCCACGACTTTGCCGCTGATCGCCACCGTGTTTACAAGCGGGCGGACACGCCTGAAGTCAAACTGGTCCAGTTCCGGCTCTAGTCCAAAAGACTTGATATGCTCCGAAAGCCAGGCCGCATTTGCCAGGTCGCCCGCAGTCCCGGATCGGTGAATACCCTGCTCCGAATACTCTCTGATAACCCGTGCAATCCTGTCCTTCATTGCTTCCCTGGAGGCAAGCACCGTGGTCGCACCAAGGACCAAGGGCGTCGCCGCCGCAAGTTTCACAATTTGCCGTCTGGTGTACATGCATTTTTCTCTTTTCGGCAGGAGAATAATCATTCCTGGATCACTATTTCATCCACTCTTTGAACACGGCCATCCTCACCCTTGCTTCGATCGTAACCACCACAATCAAACAGTCGAGCCCGGGCTGCCGATCCCTCAAACTCAAAAATGGTAAAACCATTCACCTCCCGGGTGGCGAGCAACTCGTCACTGGTCAGCCAGCCGGGGTTTTTGGCGGATATGCCTCTTGCGGAGGAAGGCCAGGTGGCATCAGAGGTGCTGACCGGTCCAACCAGGAATGATTTAACCGGTTTTTCCAACACGAGTTCACCGCTACTTGTTATGTTCACCGCACCCTGGGCGTGAATATCACCTGAAAAGATTATCCGCGACTCCTGGCGAGAATTCGCCAGCGCCCCCAGCAGCCGCTGGTGTTGATCCCACCAGCCCTTTTGCCAGAAATACTTTTGGGCCGCGGTGGTCAGCTGCCCTTGTACGTCAGATAGCAATTCGTTGGCCACTACTCCGGTATACCCTTCCGGTGCGACAACATCGGGATACCACTCACGCCATTTTCCGGCAGTCCAGCCAAAGGGGTGGCTGGGCACCATGGCGTAGTGCTTCGCAGGCGAGTTGTTGATGCGCTTTATCAACCACTCCTCCGCCACTTCAGGAATCAATTTCGCTTCATCTCCCACCGTCAAGTGGCCGGCACAGTCATACAAGGAGGCCTCAAAGAGACGACCATATCTCAAGGTACCAAAAGCCCGGCGCCATTCAGGCCCCGGTGCATCGGGTAGCGAAGGGTAGTAAAGATCGGCCATGGCCTGATGGGCCGCTCTGCTGAATTCATCAGGAGGGAAAGTCACGATATCCGGTTCGGCATCATCATTCTCGAAGTAATCGTGATCATCCGACAGGAAGTAGATCGGCGTCGATTTAAAACGTGTGCCATATAAATTTGCGATCTGCTCATCACCGATGCGCACCAATACCTCCTCGTTGTCAGTGCCAATGATCTGCTCCGACCTGTTGAAGCTGCCGTAGCGCAGGCTGAAATACCAACCGGATAAATATTTCAGCCACTTCGAGTTCCTGCCAATGGCGGGGTGCTCCTGGCCTCGCAGGTCGTAGTAAATATGGTCACCAATCGCGATGACGGCATCTGGCTTCTCCTGTAAACC
>JAACFI010000207.1 GCA_009937575.1 Haliea sp. | reverse complement strand
CAGCACCGTGGGGCAGCAGTTTTACGCCGGTGCGCAGGGCCAGGAAATGGGGCCCGCTCCACTGCTCACTGGACAGCATGGCCAGCAGCAGGGCGCGGCCACCGGCACGCTCGTCCTCCTCCTGGATCGCGCCCCGGTAGAACAGGGCCTTGCGGAATATCCAGCCGTCATCCATCGCCACCAGGAAGCGCTCGACCAGGCGCTGGCCGTAGACGTTCTCGAAATCCGGTGCTGCCAGTGCCTCATCGGCATGGATACCCGCCAGCAGGTTGGCGACCAGGTAGCCCTCCCGGCGCAATTCCAGGGTGCGGTCATTCCACTCCCCGTGCTGCACCCCGCCACCGTGGGGCCTGCAGGCATAGGCCTTGGGGGGAAGCACGGTCCCGTCGGCACAGAACCAGCGGACCCGGCTGAAGGGTCCCCTCGGCTGCTCCTTCATCTCCTGTATCCACTGCTGGTAGCGGGCGGTATCCGCGCCCGCGGACGCAACCGACAGCAACAGCAGTGGAAGCAGCAGCAATATTTTCAGATTCACGTCCGCTAATTCGCTATTATGCTTGCACGTCGACCCAGTATAGCAGCGCGGAGCGCAAGCGGTTTTGAAAAACAACTTACAGGCGTTCATGGACATCAGGCGGGACGAGTGGCCCCTGGCGCTGCTGATGTTCAGCTATTTCTTCCTGGTCATTACCACCTTCTGGATTCTCAAGCCCCTGAAGAAAGGCCTGTTCATTGAATACTATGACCACAGTGGGTTCGACCTTCTCGGCGTTGGCTTCTCGGCACCCCAGGCGGAACTGCTGGCCAAGGTCCTCAATATGGTGGTCGCCTTTGCCGCGGTGGTGGTCTTTACCCGCCTGAGCCGTGGGCTGCGCAGGCAGCAGCTGACCTTCGTATTCGCCGCCTTTTTTATCGTCTGCTGCGTGCTGTTCAGCCGCTGGCTGCTGGCCCCCGGCGATGCCGGGGTGTGGAGCTTCTACCTGTACGGCGATCTCTACAGCACGCTGATGGTGGCCACCTTTTTCGCCTTCCTGAACGACAGCGTGACCCCGGGGGCGGCCCGGCGCCTGTATGGACTGGTCGGCCTGGGCGGTGTCTGCGGCGGGGTATTCGGCACCAGCGTGGTCAGTGCCAATGTCTCCGCCCTGTCCCTGCCAGGCTGGCTGTGGGTGTGCAGCGGCCTGTCGCTGGCCATCGCCGCGGTGGCATGGGCGGCCGGGCGGCGGGTAGATACGGACGCGGTTACCCCAGTTGAAACCGCAGCTGCCCTCCCCCAGGGAAACGCCGCCACCGAGGGCGCGCGGCTCGTGTTCAGCTCCCGTTACCTGTTGTCCATCGTCGCCATCGTCGGCCTGTACGAGGTGATATCCACCATCCTCGATTTCCAGTTCACGTTCACGGTCGCCCACTACCTGGACGGGCCGGACATCGGCCGTCATTTCGCCCTGGTGTTCACCATCACCAACTGGGTGTCGCTGCTGGTACAGCTGTTTCTCACCGGTTTTATCATGAGCCGTTTCGGCCTGGCGGTAGCCCTGCTGGTACTGCCCTTCACCGTCGCCCTGGGATCCTCCGCCTTCCTGCTGTTCCCGGTATTGTGGGTGGGCAGCCTGCTCAATACCGCGGACAACGGTTTCAGTTACTCCATTAACCAGTCCGCCAAGGAGGCCCTGTACGTACCCACGTCCGCCGCCGAAAAATACCGGGCCAAGGCCTTTATCGACATGTTCGTGCAGCGCTTTGCCAAGGCGGTGGCGGTGTTCATCAGCCTCGGGGTCACCTTTGCCGTCACCGACCTGTCGAGCCTGCGTTACCTGGGCGTGGTGACCCTGGCCCTGCTGGTGATCTGGGTGATCGCCGCACGTTACGCCGGCCGCCAGTTCGCCCTGCTGGAAAAAGACGAACACTGAATCGTGGAGAGCGCGCCTTACCTCGTACCCCACAGCCAGGAGGAGATCGCCATTCTCCACCGGGACGACAACCTGCTGCTGGTGCGCAAACCCGACCTGCTGTTGAGCATTCCAGGGCGCCACCCCCTTAACAAAGACTGCCTGATCACCCGCCTGCAACGGGAATGGCCCACCGCCAGCATCGTGCACCGGCTGGACCTGGACACCTCTGGCATCATGGTAATCCCCCTGGACCGGGAGACCCACGCCCACATCAGCCGCCAGTTCCAGCAGCGCCGCGTGGAAAAAAACTATCACGCCGTGGTCCATGGCAGGGTTCAACAGGATGAGGGCGAGATCGAGTTGCCTATCGCCTGCGACTGGGCCAACCGGCCGCGGCAGAAGATCTGCCACGAGCGGGGCAAGCACGCCCTGACACGCTACCGGGTGCTGGAGCGCCTCGGCGATCGCACCAGACTTTTACTGATGCCGGTAACCGGGCGCTCCCACCAGCTGCGCATCCACCTGCGGGAACTGGGCCACCCGATACTGGGCTGCGATATGTACGCCCATCGGGAAGCCCTCGACATGGCGCCGCGCCTTATGCTGCACGCCACCACCCTGGCCTTTGAGCACCCCGCGACCGGGGATTGGCTGCGGGGTGAATGTTCGCCGGATTTCTGAACCGGGCAAACCTATTTGATGGCAAATGCCATATTCACTGTGACCCTGTAGGTGTTTTCACCCGTGGCCACCGGCACCGACGCATCGGCGGAGCGGGACATGGCCATTTCAGCCCTGACCACCGGTATCGGCCCCGGGCGGAAAGACTGCTCCGAGATTTCCAGTACTTTACCCAGGTTGACGCCGGCCGCCATGGCCAGCGTCAACGCCCTCGCCCTGGCGTCCTCTACCGCGGCAATGCGCGCCCGTTTGATCACCTCAGCGGGGTCTGCGTTGGTAAAGCTGATCTGGCCGCCCTCGTTGACCCCGAGGGAGACGGACTTGTCGAGGATTGCCCCCACGCGCTCGATATCACGTACCCGCACCGTCAGGCTGTTACGCACCACGTAACCAATGATCTGCGGCGGTTTGCGCTCCCCCGAAGACGTGGGCCGCGGATGGTGGTAACGGGGCTGGATGGAAAAATTCGAGGTCTGCAGATCGCGCTTTTCAATCCCCTGGGCCTGCATCGCGGCAAGTACCTCGGCCATGGCGGAAGAGTTGGCGTCCAGCGCGGCGCGGGCGGTCTCGGCCTCCCGGGTGACGGTCAACTGCAATACCGCCATATCCGGCGCCACCTCGGCTTTACCCTCGCCGGTGACCAGGATCCGCGGTGGATCGCCTTGTTCCCCGGCCTGCACTGTTGCCCCCGCCAGCAATACCAATAGCGCCAACAGGGGCGCTGCCCCCCTCAATCCAAATCCAGTTGTCACGATGAAAATCCTCTGTTTGTGCGCCGCACGGCATGTTCCGTACAGCGGTAGTCGATATCACAGGTAACTGCACCAGTCGCTCCAGCTACCTGCGTAGAGTGTAGCGTCCTCCCGCCCCAGCAGGGTCAGGGAGAACAGGTTGACACAGGCGGTCACACCGGAACCGCAATATACCACCAGTTGCTCCGCCTCCAGGGCATCACCCCAATGACCCTGCAAACCCCCGGCATCCCTGAGTCGGCCGCTGTCGGTGGTCACCCCCTGCCAGGGACGGTTGATGGCACCCGGAATATGACCCGCTACCGGGTCGATTGGTTCCTCCAGACCCTCGAACCTTTTTTCCTCCCGGGAATCCACCAGCATCGCCCCCGCCGCCTGCAGGGCCCGCAGGCCATCGATATCGCAGTAGCCGGAAAAGGCCGGCGCTTTCGGCACCTGCCCGAGTGAGGGCTCGGGTATATCGATGCAGGCCTCACCGCCGGCGGCCAGGAAGGCCTGGTACCCACCGTCGAGCAGGCGCGGCGGGCGGTATCCCAGGCTGTGCATCAGCCACCACAGTCGCGCGGCAAAGGCCAGGCGGTTGTCGTCGTAGGCAATCACCAGGGTGTCGGGCCCGATCCCGCAGTTCGCCAGGGTGGCGGCGAAGTCCTCCGGGTCGGGCAGCGGATGGCGACCGCCGTGCTCGCCCACGGGACCGGACAGATCCCGGTTGAGATCCAGGTACACCGCACCCGGTATATGCCCCTGCCGGTACAGGGCCCTGCCCTCATCGGGATCTGCCAGGGAAAAACGGCAATCGACGATCAACGCGTCGCTCTCACCCAGTAATTCCTCCGGTTCGGCTAACAGGCTGCGATCCATCGGCATATTCTCCAGCTTGGCAAAGTCAGTACAAAGAGTAGGCGACTGGCAAAAATTTAACTAGACTGACCACAGATATCGACGGAGGGTCCGCGTGGTAACCAGCACCCGCACAGCATCGCGCCTGATGATCATCGCCAGGCCGAACCAGTCGTCCAGTTGGCGCGCCAACCTGCTGGTACTGCTTGCCCTGTCGGTGCCCTCCCTTGGAATCGCCATCGCCTTCGCTTTTGCGGGAGCCTGGCCCATCCTGCCTTTTGCCGGCCTGGAGTTGCTGGCCCTGGGAACGGCCCTTTACTACGTCAACTGGAAACTTCAGTACCGCCACGTCATTACCCTCAGCGAGGACAGTGTGCGTATCGACAAGGGGTTTTACCTTCCGCGCCAGAGCTGGAAATTTGCGCGCAGGGTGACCGGCCTGGCGGTGAATCCGGAGCAGCACCCCTGGGAGGGGCCTGAACTGACCCTGCATGATAAACACGAGAGCGTCAGCCTGGGCGAATTCCTGAACCGCGACGACAGCCTGAAACTGCTGGCCCTGCTGAAACAGGAAATCAGGGTGGGCAGCAACGGCAACCGGACCCGCCGCAACTTCTGACTCAGATGTCCTCGAAGTCGCCGTGGCGGCCCTTGCCCGCGGCAAAACGGCTGGCGCCTTCGACAGTTTCCCTGGATTCGATTACCGACAGGCCACGGCGGAACTCATTGCCCAGTGCCTGTTCCAATGACATGGACCACTGTTCATAGGCACTCAAGCGATCGGAACGCAGGCAGTTCTGGGGAAAGCGCGATAATTGCCCTGCCAGTTCCAGCGCCGCATCCAGCGCCTCGCCATTCTCTACCAGGCGATTGGCCAGGCCGATCTGCATGGCCTCCTGGGCATCTACCGCGCGACCGGTCAGGATCAGGTCCAGAGCCCGGCTGTGGCCGATCAGGCGTGGCAGGCGGATGGTACCGCCATCGATCAGAGGCACCCCCCAGCGCCGGCAGTAAACCCCCATCACCGCACTGCGTTCCACCACCCGCAGGTCGCACCACAGGGCCAGCTCCAGGCCCCCGGCCACCGCGTGTCCGGCGATCGCCGCGATCACCGGTTTGCCCAGCAACATGCGTGAGGGCCCCATGGGTCCGTCCCCCTCGGGATTGAGGCGATTACTGCCCGACTCGGCCGCAAGGGCCTTGAGATCCGCGCCAGCACAGAAAGTGCCGTACTCGCCGTACAGCACCGCAACATCACTGTCCGGGTTGGCGTCGAATTCCCGGAAAGCGTCGGCCAGTGCCCCCGCGGTCGCCGCGTCCACGGCGTTGCGCACTTCCGGGCGCGACAGGGTGACAACCGTAATACGTTCTTGCTGCTCGACCTTGATGGTGGCCATAGCCGGATCCTCTCAGAAGCGCTGCACCGTCTTGCGCATTACTTTATCACGCAAGGTGCGGTAGAGATTCTCCGGATTGGCCACAATGATGAATACCCGGCGGAGCTTGCCTTCCGGGCAGTTGATCTCCCTCACCGCGTGCCAGGAGTGTTTGGTGCGCTGGAAGATCAGGCTGTGGTTACCGAGGGAACAGGCGGCGGTTTCTCCGGCAAAGTCCTCCAGGGTCGGCGCACTGGAGAACTCCATCCTGCCGCCGTCATCCAGCACCAGGGTGTCGCCGCCCCAGGTCGGATCCCACTCACCCTCGCGGTTGAAGTAAAACAGCTGGGAACCGTGCTCGCGCACCGAGTCGGTGTGGGGAGACACGGAACAGCCATTGGGTGTGTAGTGCCAGTGGAAGCGCAGGTTGATCTTGCGGGCGCCGTACAGGCGCGCCAGGGTAAGGCGGTAGTCGTCGCTGCACAACTCGTCGATAAACTCCTTCCAGGGCCCCGGTACCGACGTGTCCGAGGTGTACTCCAGGGAGTAGCGGTCGTGGGGTTTCTGTCCCGCGATACGCTCGTAGCCGAATTTTTTCTCGAACAGCGAAATGTCCGGCATATTGTCCAGCAGGGACTGGTAGCCCTCTTCAGTCAACAGCCCCTCGGGGTTGATCCACGGATAGGGTTTGGTGGCGGCAAACTCCGCCGGGTCGATGGCTTTGAACCTGTCGAAATTCATGTATTGCATGGTTTGTTCCGCTCACTGGGCATTCTGCGGGGCACGGCACCCCTGTTCACAGCGGCGTATTTTACACCAGGCAATATGGTCAAATGCCGTTTATCGACCCGGGGATCGCCTGCGAGGACAAACTTATTGATTTGCATCAAGAACAGACTCGCCGATTCAACCAGTTCTGCATAAGTCATCACAGTTTTATCTCAACATCATTCTGGTAAACGCTATAATTAACGGTTGATAAGCCCCTGGAAACAGCCTGGCCATTGCGTCGTAGATATAAGCATCCACCCCTACCAGGGCGCGACGCTGGTTTTTTTCCACAGCCCGGATGATTTTGCGGGCGGCCTTGTCGGCTTGAGTAATAAACCCTCTCTCAAACTTTTCGTGGAAATTGGTGTCGTCAAATCCGAGGGCCCGGATACTCTTACTGATGCGCCCGGTCCGGACAATCGGCGTTTTTATACCACCCGGGTGTACACTGGTGGCACTGACTCCACAGTCCAATATATCGAGTTCTTCCCGCAGGCTGTCGGTAAATCCACGAAGAGCAAATTTGGCTGAATTGTAGGCACCCTGTGACGGCACGCCCACGAGGCCGAACACGCTGGAGACGTTCACAATATGGCCTTCTCCTGCCTCCTTCAGATAGGGGAGAAATGCCTTGGTACCGTAAACCGCCCCCCAGAAATTGATATCCATCAGCCATTTGAAGTCATCGATCTCCACGCCTTCTATCGTACTGGCCAGTTCCACCCCGGCGTTGTTTATTAACAGGTTGACCTTGCCGTGGTCGGCGACCACCTTGTCGGCCCAGCGATAAACGGCATCACGTTGCGATACATCCAGTCTCTCAAGGGTAACTTCTGCGCCGAGGGCTCGTGCTTTATCGGCGGTCTCCTGCAATCCTTCCATATTCCGATCACAGCAAATAGCAACATGGCAACCCCGACGGGCAAATTCCAACGCGAGTTCACGGCCAATACCTGACCCCGCCCCGGTCACTGCAGCGACTTTTCCCTCAAAACTCTTCATCTCTCAATTCCCAGCGGAAAGAGGGTTTAACCAACCTTATACGCCTGTTATTTGTAAGGATATATGATTCACATCAAGCAGGGGCAGTTTGAAAGTATTCGGGCATACAAAATTTCGCCCACCAGGAGGGTGAGTGAGGCAGAAGAACCGGAAGGCTCAGGTATTGGAGGAAATTTTCCTGATCTCGGAATAAATGGTGTTCTGGGGCAAACCCAGGATCTGGCCGGCAAACAGGATGGCCTGGGTTTCGTCATCGTCCAGTATCCCGTCGGCCATGGCGATATCCACGGCCAGGAGGAAGACCTCGTACTTCTCGTCGGGGGTGAGATCCTTTGCGACGCGGTTGAGCGTCTGCGCGATATCGGGTTGATCCGCCAGGGCCATGATCGACGATGAGAGATGTTCCATGATGACAGAACTCCGCTCCCCGTAGCGGGAGCTGAGCAACTCGATCATTCTGTC
>JAACFI010000206.1 GCA_009937575.1 Haliea sp. | reverse complement strand
GCCACGAGTGGCGCCAATGTCATGCCCGCCTCCATCCAATGCGCCCATGCGGGTGTCACCACCGGGGAGTGGAGCGAGGTACTGCGGGAAGTGTTCGGCGAGTACCGGGCGCCTACCGGCATCGATATCGGCAGCGGCGACCACGCTGCCAGCGATGCGCTGCTCGCGGTACGGGAGCAGGTGCAAAACACCGGTGAGGAACTGGGCCGCCCGCTGCGCCTGCTGATCGGCAAGCCCGGACTCGACGGCCACAGTAACGGTGCCGAACAGATTGCCGTGAAAGGCCGCGACGCGGGATTTGAAATTGTCTACGAAGGCATCCGCCTGACTCCGGCGCAGATTGCGCGTGCCGCGCAGGAGGAAGGCGTGCACCTGATTGGCCTGTCGGTACTCTCGGGCAGCCACCTGGAACTGGTCCAGGATATCCGGGCCGAACTGGACAAGATCGGGGCAGGCAACGTACCGCTGGTTATTGGCGGCATCATTCCCGAGGAAGACGCACAGCAATTGCGTGAAGGCGGCGTGAAGGCAGTATTCACCCCGAAAGACCATGACCTCAATGCCATCATGGCCGACATGGTGGAAATCATCCGCCAGTGCAACGGCCTGGAGGCCGTCGCCTGAGCAGCCCCATGGTCGAGGGAATCATTCGCGGTGACCGGGCCTCACTCGCGGCGGCCCTGAACCTGCTCGATGACAGGCGGTCGGCAGCCCGCCACCAGGCCAGCGAACTTTTGTGTGACTTGCAGGCACAGGCACCCTCCGCGGAAGCTTCCCGCCTGATCGGTATTACCGGACCACCCGGGGCGGGAAAATCGTCCCTGACTGCAGCCCTGATAAAGGTGTGGCGACAGCGCGGCCTGCGGATTGGCGTACTCGCGGTAGACCCCTCCAGCCCTGTCAGCGGCGGCGCCCTGCTCGGCGACCGGCTGCGGATGAAGACCAGCGACAGTGACGACGACGTGTTTGTGAGATCCCTCGCCTGCCGCGGCGACTTCGGTGGATTGAGTGCAGAGGCCTGGCCAATGGCCCAGGTCATGTTGGCCGGTTTCGACGTGACCCTGGTGGAGACCGTCGGCGTCGGCCAGCGGGAAATCGATGTCTCCGGCATGTGTGACACCACCTGCTATGTGGCGCAGCCAGGATCCGGGGACAGTATTCAGTTTCTCAAGGCCGGGATACTTGAAGTACCCCAGGTACTGGTGGTGAACAAGGAGGACATGGGCGACGTGGCGCGGCGCACCCTGTCAGAATTGTCCGGGGCGCTGCGGCGTGACACGCTTGACGGAGACTGGCAGGTGCCGGTACTGTCCGCCAGCGCAACCCGCGGTACCGGCATCGAGGCCCTGGCCGACGCGCTCGAGGCACACCACCAGTACTTATTGGCCCACGGTGAATTACATGCACGCAGACAACACTCCCAGGCCGCCTGGATTCTAAAGCGCCTGCGAGAGGAATTTGGCAGCCACGGCCTGGATCTGCTGGGCGGTGAGCAGAACCTGCGCACACAGCTATCTGCGGAGCCCGAGGCCCTGTTCCAGCAGTACGATGACCTGAGGCAGCGTCTGCTGGGCGCCTGGACAAAGCCGGGCACAACCTGATGACTTCTCCAATGACCAAGACAAGAGGAACACACTATGCGCAGTCCACGTGATTTTTTCCGGCCACTGGCCCTCGGCGCTCCGGAACCGATGAGGGACATTCCCGTTCGTCCCTCCCGGATGATACATTTTTTCGATCCCAGCAATCCCAGGATGGCGGAGAAGGCCCCGGATATCGCCACCAAGGTGGATATCCTGCTCGGCAACCTGGAGGACGCGGTCGCTATCGATAACAAGGAGGCCGCACGGGAAGGATTTATCCGCATAGCACGGGATAATGACTTCGGGGACACACAGCTGTGGACACGAGTGAACAGCCTCGACAGCCCATGGTTCCTGGAAGATGTCTCCCGCATCGTTACTGAAGTCGGGGATAAAGTGGATGTGATCATGCTGCCCAAGATCCAGGGGCCCTGGGACATCCACTATGCGGATCAGTTGATAGCCCAGTTGGAGGCGCGCGCGGGGCTCAAGCGCCCTATCCTGCTGCACTGCCTGCTGGAAACCGCACTGGGCGTTGCCAACGTGGAAGAAATTGCCAATGCCAGCCCTCGGATACAGGGGATGAGCCTCGGGCCGGCCGACCTGGCTGCTTCGCGGCGGATGAAAACCACCCGCATCGGCGGTGGCCATCCTGGCTACCTGGTACGCAACGACCCCGACCCGGACCAGCCGGAGGCCCCCCGTGGCACGCACCAGCAGGATCTCTGGCACTACACGATTGGCCGCATGGTCGACGCCTGCGTCAGTGTCGGTGCCCTGCCTTTTTATGGTCCCTTCGGCGCCATCGATGATCCAGTTGCCTGTGAAGACCAGTTCCGCAACGCCTTCCTGATGGGTTGCGTAGGTGCCTGGTCACTGCACCCGAGCCAGATCGCCATCGCCAAGGAGGTATTCAGTCCTCCCGCGGACGAGGTGGCATGGGCGAAACGCGTACTGGAGGCGTTGCCGGACGGCAGTGGTGCCGTCATGGTTGAAGGAAAAATGCAGGACGACGCTTCGTGGAAGCAATGCAAGGTGATGGTTGATCTGGCACGGCTGATCGCTGACAAGGATGAGCACTACCGCGAGCTCTACGGCTTCTGACCTGACTAGTCGTCCAGCATAACGCCGACTTCGTTGCCCTCGAATACCAGTGGGTAGGTCTGCAGGTTGCGACAGCGTTCTTCGCTGGCGTGCAGCAACCTGCCGTCGCCCAGGGCGAACTGGTAGTGGTGGGCCGCGCACTGGATGACGCCATCATCTATGCTTGCGGCGTCCAGCGGATGCGCGCGATGCGGACAATGGGCCTCGATCAGGTAGAGCTCACCCCGGTGCTGCAGCAACAGCATTTCCCTGTGATCTATCTTGAAATGCCGCATGTAGTTGTCGTGCAGGTTGATCAGCTTTTCCAGCGGGTAGAAGCGCATGACCCGTGACGCGTCCTAAAAGGTTTCCATGATCTTGCGCGCGGCGGCATAAGGCGTTATCTGCGACTGTTCCACCCGCTGTTCCAGCTCGGGCAGCAATGCCTTGACGTCCGCATTCTGGCGAAGACGCAGCAACAGCAGTTCATTGACCAGCTGGTGCATCCAGTCCCGGTTCTGCTGGGCGCGTTTGGGTTGGAAACTACCCGCTTCCAGGGCCTTGCGCTGGTAGTCCTGGATCATGTCCCACACCGCGTCGATATTCACTGTCTCCAGTGCTGAACAGGTCATTACGGGTGGGCTCCAGAATCCGCTGTGCCGCAACAGGTTCATGGCGCTGGTGTACTGGCGTTGTGTCATTGTCGCCATCTGCGCACTGTCGCCGTCCGCCTTGTTGATTACCAGGGCATCCGCCAGCTCCATGATACCTTTTTTGATCCCCTGCAATTCGTCACCACCGCCAGGCAGCATCAGCACGGCAAAAAAATCCACCATGCCGGCCACCTGGTATTCCGACTGGCCGACACCGACGGTCTCTACAAGAATCACGTCGTACCCGGCCGCCTCACAGAGCAACATGGTCTCTCGGGTTTTCTGCGCGACACCGCCCAGGGCGCCACCCGAGGGTGAAGGACGGATAAAGGCCTCGTCCCGGCGTGACAGTTCTTCCATGCGCGTTTTATCACCCAGAATGGAACCACCGGCGATGGGTGAACTGGGATCCACCGCGAGCACGGCCACACGCTTACCCTGGTTGATCAGGTGCAGGCCGAAGGCCTCGATGAAGGTTGACTTGCCGACGCCGGGGACACCCGTAATACCGATTCGAATACTGTTTCCACTGTGTGGCAGCGCCTGCTCGAGGATGGCCTCGGCCTCGCCCCGGTGCCGGTCGAGTGAACTTTCGGCGAGCGTGATGGCCTTCGCCAGCGCCCGGCGTTCGCCGGCGAGGAGTGCCTGAAGGTCAAAGGATTTCACCGGGTTCATCCCACTCGGCCGAATAAATTCGGCCAATCAGGCCTGGGCTTTGTTTACCGCGTCGAGCACCTCGCGCGCGCACACGGGTATCGGGGTGCCGGGGCCGAAAATACACTTGACCCCTGACTCATACAGGAAGTCGTAGTCCTGCCGGGGAATCACGCCACCTGCGATAACCACGATTTCTCCTGCCCCCTGCTTTTTGAGTTCCTCCACCAGCTGCGGTACGAGGGTCTTGTGCCCGGCCGCCAACGATGAAGCCCCAACCACGTGGACGTCGTTCTCGATGGCCTGGCGGGCAACCTCTTCCGGGGTGGAAAACATGGGTGACAGGTCGATATCGAAACCGACGTCGGCAAATGCCGTCGCCACGACCTTGGCGCCGCGATCATGGCCGTCCTGGCCCATCTTACAGACGAGCATGCGCGGCCGACGGCCGTGTTGCTCGACAAAGGCCTCGATATCGCCGGAAATCTGTTGCCAATCTTCGTCTTCCTCAAAAGCCGAACCGTAGATCCCGGATACCGTCTGTGCCTGTGCTTTGAAGCGCCCGAATTCACGTTCCATTGCGTAAGATATCTCCCCCACGGTTGCGCGACGGCGGGTGGCCTCAATCGACAGGGCCAGGAGGTTACCCTCGCCGCTAACCGCGCACTGGTAGATTTCTTCCAGTATAGCTTCCACTGCGGATTCGTCGCGAGACTCGCGAATATCAGCCAGGCGCGATAACTGGGCTTCGCGCACTGCCTGGTTGTCAATCTCGAGGATCTCCACCTCTTCCTCGTTCTCCAGCGGGTACTTGTTGACGCCCACAATCACATCGTCGCCACGATCGATGCGCGCCTGCTTGCGCGCCGCGGCCTCCTCGATGCGCAGCTTCGGCATACCGGTTTCGATGGCTTTGGCCATACCACCGGCCTCCTCCACCTCCTTGATGAGTTCCCAGGCCTTGTCGGCAATATCCTGGGTCAGGTTCTCCATCAGGTAGGAACCACCCCAGGGGTCGACGACATTGGTGATACCCGATTCCTCCTGGATGATGAGCTGGGTGTTGCGGGCAATGCGCGCCGAGAATTCCGTTGGCAAGGCGATGGCCTCATCCAGTGCGTTGGTGTGAAGCGACTGGGTACCACCGAATACCGCGGCCATCGCTTCGATCGTGGTCCGCACCACGTTGTTGTAAGGGTCCTGCTCCGTGAGCGACCAGCCGGATGTCTGGCTGTGCGTCCTGAGCATGGAGCTTTTCGGATTCTCTGGGTCGAACTCTCCTACAATGCGAGACCACAGCAGGCGGGCCGCGCGCATCTTGGCAATTTCCATGTAGAAGTTCATGCCGATGCCCCAGAAGAAGGACAGGCGTGGCGCAAAGTCATCGATGCCCAGACCCGCAGCGAGCGCGGTACGAATGTACTCCTTGCCATCGGCGAGAGTGTAGGCCAGTTCCAGTGCCGCATTCGCCCCGGCTTCCTGGATGTGGTATCCGGAAATGGAGATGGTGTTAAAGCGCGGCATATTGCCGGAACAATAAGCAATAATATCGCCGATGATTTTCATGCTGGGCGCGGGGGGGTAGATGTAGGTGTTGCGCACCATGAACTCTTTAAGAATATCGTTCTGGATGGTGCCGGTAAGCTGCTCCTGTGAAACCCCCTGCTCTTCGGCAGCCACGATATAACCGGCCAGTACCGGTAGCACCGCGCCATTCATTGTCATGGAGACTGACACCTTGTCCAGCGGGATGCCATCGAACAGGATTTTCATATCCTCCACGGAATCGATGGCCACGCCCGCCTTGCCGACGTCGCCACTGACCCGCGGATGGTCGGAATCGTAGCCTCGATGAGTGGCCAGGTCGAAAGCTACTGAGATTCCCTGCCCGCCGGCCGCCAGTGCCTTGCGGTAGAAGGCATTGGACTCCTCAGCAGTGGAGAAACCGGCATACTGGCGAATCGTCCACGGCCGGCCGGCGTACATCGTCGCCTGGGGGCCGCGGATATAGGGGGACATGCCCGGCATGGTGTCAGTGTATTCGAGACCCTCCATGTCGGCCGCGGTGTACAGGGGTTTTACCTCGATATCCTCGGGCGTTTCCCAGGTCAGGCCATCAAGGGGTTTGCCACGCAGCTGCTTTTCGGCCAGTTCCGCCCAGTTTTCGGGGGTCACCTTGTCCCTGTCGTAGATATTCTTGCTCATCGTGGTGGTAACTCCTGTAGTTCATGGTGCGCGCGGAGCGCACCCTACGTGGTATTGGAGGTCCTTGTAGGGTGCGCCCCGTGCACCATCAAGCAGTCGATCAATGTTCTTCGGCGGGCTGGTTGATTTCGATCAGCACGCCGTCACAACTCCTGGGGTGAATGAAAATCACCTTCGAGCCATGGGCACCCGGGGTCGGCGCATCGGCCAGAAACTGGTAGCCCTTCTCACGCAGGCGAGCAACATCCTCCTCGATATTGTCAGAGCGAAAGCAGAGGTGATGCAATCCGCCACCCTTTTTTTCCAGGTAGGTCGCGACGGGGCCCTCGCCGTTCAGTGGATAAACCAGCTCGATATTGGTGGGAGGCAACGGGATAAAGGCCGCGGTGGTTTTCGCCTCGTGGACGTCCTCCGTGCCGCCCAGGGTCAGGCCGAAGTCCTCGACGAAACGCTGGATGGCTTTCTCCAGATCAGGAACGGCGACTGCGATATGGTCTAGTGCGGTTATCATGAATTAGGCCTCTTTAGAGTTTATTCAGGAATCGTTCGGTAACTTCCTGACGACGCGCGGCCACCTCTTCCGGTGACTCCACGACGATCTTTTCATCGGGAGCAATCTTGAAGATTGGCTGACCCTTCTTGATGATGACCCCGTCCTCCTTTACCAGGACCTCGTCCACTGTCCCGGAGAACGGTGCATACACCTTATTGAACATTTTCATCACCTCGATGATGAACAGTGGATCACCGGCATTGAAATGATCGCCCTCGGCCACGTAAACCTCGGACTCCGGGGTTTCCCGCGGATAGAACATGCCGCCACTTTCGGCGAGGATCTCGTCTGACTTTGCCACCGGTGGGGGCACCAGTACCTTGGCCATCGCCTGCTGAAGGTCAGCATCGTTGAGACGATCGGGAATGTGGATGGTCAGGTCCGGGTTGACGTTCAGTTCATAATAACCCGTTGCCTCGGCAATGCTCGGGAGTACCGCCAGTATGTCGCAACCAGCCTGGAAGCCGAGATGTGCACTGCGAACCTGTTGCCACAGGCCGCTGTCGAATCCGGCGGGTGGTTCATCAGCCTCAAGTGCTGACTGCAGTTCTATCCAGTCGCCGCAGTCCATGCGGTTGTTCAACTCGTCGTAAAACCCCAGTGCCTCCTGCAGAATGTCATTGTCGTGGTCCCAGATCATGCTGGCGGCGGAGTGTTTCTCCTCGGTCAGGTAGTCCATGTTCAGGAAGTGATAGGTATCCCCCAGCAATTCCACCGGGTTCTCGTTCCAGCTGATCTTGCCATCGATCACGGTGTAACTGTCGCGGTTAATGCTCAGCCACCCACTGAGAGTATGGGGCTCGGCCAGCAGTATCTTGAGTGGCCGCAACAGCAGTGATTCCTTGAGCTGCAAGGTGTGGCCGAGGGCGCTGGCCGCCTCGCCATCAGTCCCGGCGAGCAGTTGTTTGCTGATCTGGCGGTAAGCGTACTCGAGATCGATATTGTTGGCCTGCGCTTTCAATTCACCTACCGCGGTGAGGTACGGCACGATGAAGCGAGTGGTCGGTCTGGCATTGATATTCTGCCCGATAAACCAGTTCACCAGCCCGTAGTGGAACTCGAGATTGGTCGCCAGGTCCTCGCCGTGCATGCGCGTATGACGGATGGTCTCTGCCATGTTCTGGTAGGTTTCCATCCGGTTGCCACC
>JAACFI010000205.1 GCA_009937575.1 Haliea sp. | reverse complement strand
AGTAAAGAAGTAAGCTGCCAAACGCGCCGCATGGTGCCCGTAATGTAGAAAACGAAACCTCAGCCCACCAAGCGACGCAGCAGCCCAAAGGGCTGCCCAGTGAAAATCCCCAGATCAAAGCGACCCCCAAAAACAGAGAAAATATGTTACCCTTCAGCTACTTAGAATAAAGGAAATACCACAGATGCACTGTCCGTTTTGTGCCGCAGACGACACCAAAGTGATCGACTCCCGGCTGGTGGCCGAGGGGGACCAGGTGCGTCGTCGACGTGAGTGCCTGAGTTGCAGCGAGCGTTTTACCACCTACGAGGTCGCCGAACTGGTGATGCCCCGGGTGATCAAGCAGAACGGTAACAGGGAACCCTTCGACGAGGACAAGCTGCGCTCCGGCTTCCTGCGGGCGCTGGAAAAACGTCCCGTGTCCATGGAGGACATCGAGGCAGTGATCAACCAGATCAAGCATGCCCTGCGGGCCACCGGTGAGCGGGAAGTGAAATCCCTGGTGGTGGGGGAACTGGTTATGGAGCACCTGAAGCAACTCGATCAGGTGGCCTACGTGCGATTCGCCTCCGTGTATCGCAGCTTCCAGGACCTGTCCGAATTCCGCGACGAGATCGAGCGGCTCGAGGCGGAGCCCGCCGCAAACTGAGTCGGCCCAGCCTCCCATGGATCCCCATTTCGATACCCGCATGATGGCGCGCGCCCTGCAGCTGGCGCGCCGCGGGAAGTACTGGGCCGCACCCAACCCCCATGTCGGCTGTGTCCTGACCCGCGATGACCACGTGATTGGCGAGGGTTTCACCCAGCCCGCCGGCGGTAATCACGCGGAGATAGAGGCCCTGCGGGCGGCGGAAGATGCCACCGGGGCCACCGCCTACGTCACCCTGGAACCCTGCAGTCACCAGGGCAGGACAGGGCCCTGCGCCGATGCGCTGATTGAGGCGGGCGTAAGCCGCGTGGTGGTGGCGATGCGAGACCCCAACCCGCTGGTGGGTGGTCAGGGGCTGGAAAAACTGCGGGCAGCGGGTGTCCAGGTTGAATGCGGATTGCTGGAGAGCGAGGCGCGGGAGGTGATTCCCGGTTTTATCGCCCGCATGAGCCGGGGTCGCGGGCGGGTGCGGGCCAAGCTGGCCATGTCCCTCGACGGTCGCACCGCCATGGCCTCGGGTGAGAGCCAGTGGATCACCGGCCCGGCGGCGCGGCAGGATGTGCAGCGATTGCGGGCCATGAGTTGCGCCATCGTGACCGGGGTGGGGACGGTATTGGCGGATGATTGTGCGTTGACAGTGAGGCGGGATGAACTCGGGGCGTCGGAAGACGCGGCAGATTTAATGGTGCGCAGTGCGCAGGGCCTGCCCCGCTTTATCGGGTACCCTACGGATTCTCGCCAACCCCTGCGTGTGGTATTGGATTCCAACTTCCAGACTCCACCCACCGCCAAAATCCTCGACAATACCGCCCCGACTCTCCTGTGCCACGACGTTTCCGCGGAAACGCCGGCGGCGATTACCGCCACCGCCGTGGATCGCCTGCCCCTGGCCCGGGACGAAAACGGCATCGACCTGGTCGCCTTGATGGAGCATCTCGCGGCGCGGCAATGCAACGAAATTCTGGTAGAATCTGGCCCCCGTCTGGCCGGGGCCCTGCTGCAGGCAGGGCTGCTGGACGAACTGATCATTTACATGGCGCCCACACTGATGGGTGACCGGGCGCGGCCCCTGCTGCAACTGCCCCTGGACAGCATGTCGCAGAAGGTATCGCTGGAGGTGGCGGACGTGCGCCGGGTGGGACAGGACTGGCGCTTTACCGTGATTCCCGCCTGATACCGGGGCAACGAGAGGAAAACGATGTTTACAGGCATTATCCAGGCCGTCGGTGAAGTGGCCGCCATGCAGCCCGCCGGCGGCGACCTGCGCTTGCGCATCCAGACCGGCAAGCTGGACCTGGCAGACGTGGTCCTGGGGGACAGTATCTGCACCAATGGGGTGTGCCTGACGGTCATCGAGCTGCCTGGCGATGGCTACTGGGCGGATGTGTCGGTAGAGACCCTGGATTTCACCACCCTCGGTGACCTGGAACCCGGATCGAAAGTGAACCTGGAGAAGGCCCTGACCCCCGCCAGTCGCCTGGGGGGGCATATCGTCAGCGGCCACGTGGACGGTGTCGGGGAGGTGGTGAGCCTGCAGGAGGATGCCCGCTCGATCCGCTTCGTCATGCGCGCCCCGGACGAACTGGCGAAGTACATCGCCCACAAGGGCAGTATCTGTGTAGACGGCACCAGCCTCACGGTAAACGCCGTTAATGGCGCCGAATTCGACCTGAACATCATCCCCCAGACCATGGCCGAGACCGTGTTCGGGGAGTACCAACCCGGCAGCCGGGTGAACCTGGAAGTGGACGTGATCGCCCGCTACCTGGAACGCCTGGTGCAGGGCGACGCCGCGGCAAATCCCGACGCACCGGGCCTGTCGATGCAGACCCTGGCCGAAAACGGCTTCTTGAACCAAACCTGACACACGAACATGGCACGAACCAAAGGTAGGGTGCGCACCGCGCACCATGAACTGGCACATAACCGTAGGGTGCGCTCCGCGCACCATCTAAAAAAATGCAAGTAAACACCGTAGACGAGTTAATTTCCGACCTCCGCCAGGGCCGCATGGTGGTCCTGCTGGACGACGACGCCGACAGCCACAACGAGGGCGTGGTGATGGTGGCGGCGGAGCACTGCGACGCCAACCACGTGAACTTCATGGCCCGCCAGGCCCGGGGCCTGGTGTGCCTGACCCTCACGGAAGAGCGCTGTCGACAGCTGGACCTGCCCCCCATGGTGGACGACGCGGCGGGAGAGAAATCCAATTTCACCCTGTCGATCGAGGCCGCCGAGGGAATTGACACCGGCATCTCCGCTGCAGATCGCGCCCGCACGGTGCAGGCAGCCGTCGCTCCCTATGCCAAACCGGATGATATCGTGCAGCCGGGCCATATCTTCCCGCTGACGGCCATGCCCGGCGGAGTACTGACCCGGGCCGGTCACACCGAGGCCGCCTCGGACTACGCCCGGCTGGCAGGTCTGCTGCCGGCGGCGGTAATCGCAGATATCCTGACCCCTGACGGCACCGTCGCGGATGGTCCCGCGCTGGCCGCTTTTGCCGAAAAAAACCGGCTGAAGATCGGTACTATCGCCGACCTGATCCATTTTCGCATGGTGAACGAGCGCACCGTCCGTCGTATCCGCGAGGGCAACATCGATACCGCCCACGGCGAGTTCCGCCTTACCGCCTACCGCGACCAGACCGCCGGCCTCGTGCATCTTGCCCTGTCGAAGGGTGACATCACCCCGGACGAGCCCACCCTGGTGCGGGTACACGTGCAGTCAGCGTTGCGCGACCTGGTGGGCAGCGAGATTCCCGGGCGCCCTACCTGGAGTATCAACAAGTGCTTGCAGACCGTGGCGAATGAGGGCCGCGGGGTGATCGTGCTGCTGTCACGGGCTGAAAATTCCGAGCAGTTGCTGGCAAGTATCGACATGGCCCTGGGGGAGGGAGCGCCGTCCGGGGTGATGACCCCGGATAGCTACACCACGGTGGGCCTCGGCTCCCAGATCCTGCGTGACCTGGGGGTGGGAAAAATCCACCTGATGGGCGCACCGATCAAGTACAATGCGATTTCGGGGTTTGACCTGGAAGTGCTCGATTTCGTCGATCCAGGTCATTAGAGAATTCAATGGTGCGCATGCGCACCCTACCTGGATCAGACCGTAGGGTGCGCATTGCGCACCATCAACAAGAGGCCTGAAAATGACCAACATCAAAACAATCGAAGGCGACTTCACCAGCAACAAGGGCAACTACACCCTGGTGGTCGGCCGCTGGAACAGCTTCGTGGTGGAGCACCTGCTGGAGGGCGCGCTGGATACCCTGAAGCGCCACGGCGTACCGGAAAAAAACATCACCATCGTACGCGCCCCCGGCGCCTTCGAGATCCCGCTGGTATGTAAGAAGGTCGCGGCAAAAGGCGACACCGACGCCATCATCGCCCTGGGAGCCGTCATCCGCGGTGGCACCCCCCACTTCGAGTACGTGGCCGGCGAGTGCACCAAGGGCCTGGCCATGGTCAACATGGAGTACGGCATCCCGGTGGCCTTCGGCGTATTGACTGTGGATACCATCGAACAGGCGGTGGAGCGCTCCGGCACCAAGGCCGGCAACAAGGGCGAGGAGGCTGCCATGTCTGCCCTGGAGATGGTGAGCCTGCTGGGCAAACTGGACTGAGATGGGGAAAACCCAGCACAACACCCTGGCGGCGGAGCGGCGCAAGGCCCGCCACTACGGCATGCAGGCCCTCTACCAGTGGTACATGGCCGGCGCGCCCCTGACCGATATCGAGGCAGAGTTCCGCGCCGATTACGATTTCCGCCACGTGGACCTGGAATACTTCCAGGCCCTGCTGCACGGGGTGCCCGCCTGTGTCGACGAGCTCGATGCCACCTTCCAGCCGCTGCTGGATCGCAAGCTGGAGGAACTGGACCCCATCGAGCACACCCTGCTGCGCATGGGCACCTTCGAGTTGCGCGAGCGCCTTGACGTGCCCTACAAGGTGGTGATCAACGAGGCGGTGGCCCTGGCCAAGAAATTCGGCGCCACCGACAGCCACAAGTACATCAATGGCGTGCTCGACAAGGCCGCCCGGCAATTGCGCAAGGCCGAAACCGACGCGGCCTCCCAGGGCTGAATTCATTCAGCCTCGATCTTGCCCGAACATGCCCGCCTCCGAATTTACCCTCATCTACCGCTATTTCTCTGCCCTGGGCCGCGGCGAGGCCGTGGACCTGTCGGTGGGGGACGACTGCGCAATCCTGCGACTCGGGGAGGGGGAGCGCCTGGCTACCTCGGTGGATACCATGGTCGATGGCGTACATTTCCCGCAAGACAGCTTCCCGGAGGATATCGGTTTCCGGGCGGTATCGGTTGCCGCCAGTGACCTTGCCGCCATGGGTGCCCGCCCCCTGGGGATGACCGTGGCCCTGACCCTGCCCGAACCCGACGAGTTCTGGCTCAATGCCTTCAGCCAGGGCCTGGCCGCCGCGGTCAGCGAATACGAATTGCCCCTGGTGGGCGGGGATACCACCAAAGGCCCCCTCACTATCACTGTTCAGGTGCTGGGTGCCGTGCCCCTGGATGGTGCGCTGCTGCGGGGCGGCGCCCGGCCAGGCGACAAACTCTATGTGTCCGGTACCCTCGGCGATGGCGCCGGGGCTTTGGCTTTCCTGGCCGGCGATTGGCAGCCGGAACCGGATGCCGCCGAGTACCTGCTCGATCGCTTCAATCGCCCCCGGGCACGCCTTGCGCTGGGAAGGGAACTGCTGGGTCGTGCCACCGCCGCCATTGACATCTCCGATGGCCTGCTGGCGGATGCCGGTCACGTTGCTGCGGCCAGTGGCGTAAAACTGGTCATCGATCCTGCTCTGCTGCCCCTGTCGGATGCACTGCAGACGTATCTCTCGCCAAAACAAGTGAGGGAATGGGCCATGACCGGCGGAGACGACTACGAGCTGTGCTTCACCCTGCCCCCGGGCGAACAGCCCCCGGAGGGCTGCACTCACATCGGCAGTGTAGAGGAGGGCGAAGGCGTCGACTGCGGCCTGGCTATTGACATCCCCCCCGGATACCAGCACTTTTAATCCTCATCGCCCGGACTGCACCCACCCCGAGTTTGGCTCTGACCCGTAGGGTGCGCACCGCGCACCATTGACCTGGAACCCAATACGGTGCCAAAAAAACCAACCCCATTCCGCAATCCCATCCAATTCCTGGCCTTCGGCTTCGGCTCCGGCCTGTCCCCGAAAGCCCCGGGCACCGCCGGCACCCTGGCCGCCGTCCCCATCTACTGGTTTATCGCCGACTGGCCCCTGACCTGGTATGCCGCCTTTATCCTGGTCACCGCCCTGTTTGGCATCTGGATCTGCGGCGCCGCCAGCCGGCAACTCGGGGTGCATGACCACGGCGGCATCGTCTGGGACGAATTCGTCGGCTACTGGATTACCATGTGGGCGGTGCCGGTGGACTGGGTGTGGATCATTGCCGGTTTCCTGGTGTTCCGGGTGTATGATATCGCCAAGCCCTGGCCGATCCGGACCCTCGACCGGCAGGTGAAGGGCGGCTTTGGTATCATGGTGGACGATATCCTGGCGGGAGTGATGGCCTGCATCACCCTGCATATCGCACTGGCTGTGGTTGGCTATTAGTTTGCGACTGGGGAGGTCACTGATGCGTAGAACCTTCGTTTATCTGCTGGCCCTGGGCCTGTTGTGGACCACCACCGCCATGGCCGCGCCAACCATCGAGGTCGAAGCCCTGATGACCAATACCGCCGTGCTGAAGATCGACGGCGAGCGCAAGACCCTGCGCGCCGGCGAGACCTACAAGGGGGTGACCCTGATCAGTGCCTATTCCCGCACCGCTACCCTGGAAGTGGACGGCAAGCAGATGGTAGTGGGCATCAGCCGCCGCATCGGCGCGGACTACCAGCAGCCCAGTGAGCAGGTGGTCACCATCAGGCGCGATGCCAGGCTGCAATACAACACCAACGCCACCATCAACGGCCGCAGCATGCCAGTACTGGTGGATACCGGGGCCAACCTGGTGGCCCTCAGCTCAGTGCACGCGAAGAAACTCGCGATCGACTACCAGACCGGGGTTCAGGCCCGGGTGGAAACCGCCAGTGGCATGGTGAATGCCTGGGTGATCACCCTGCGATCGGTGAGCGTGGGGGGGATCAGGGTGGAGAACGTTGAGGCCACCGTGGTCGAGGGCAGCTTCCCCAACACGGTCCTGCTGGGCATGAGCTACCTGAAACACGTTGATATCAAAGAAAGTAACGGGGTCCTGTCCCTCTCCAGGGCCTGGTAACAGGCCTCGCACGGCGGCGTCGAAAGCTGTTAGAATGTGCGCCCTTTGCTGACGGAAAGCCCCATTTGACAGTCACTTACGTCGAGTCCTCCCGCCTCCCCACCGCCTGGGGTGTGTTCGACATGCACGGCTTCGAGGACCCACAGGCCAACAAGGAGCACCTGGTTCTCACCATGGGCGACGTGGCGGATGGCGAACCGGTGCTGGCGCGTGTCCACTCCGAATGCCTCACCGGCGATGCCCTGTTCAGCATGCGCTGCGACTGCGGTAACCAGCTGCAGACGGCGCTGAAAGCGATCGCCGAGGAGGGCCGGGGTGCCCTGTTCTACCTGCGCCAGGAGGGTCGTGGCATCGGCCTGCTAAACAAGATCAAGGCCTACAAACTCCAGGACGCCGGCGCCGATACCGTGGAAGCCAACGAGCAGCTGGGTTTCGGCGCCGACATGCGCGATTACAGCGTACTGGGCCCTATGGTGGAGCACCTGCAGATCAAGTCCGTACGATTGATGACCAACAACCCCCGCAAGGTCGCTGCCCTGGAAGAAGCCGGCGTGGAAGTGGTGGAGCGCCTGTCCCTGCACACCGACAGCAACCCCCACAACGAGAAATACCTGCAGACCAAGGCCGGCAAGCTAGGTCATATGTTCGAAGGGTAGGGTACCCGATAAAGCGGGGCAGGCCCTGCGCACTGCGCACCATTAACTTCCCCTACCTACCGATCCCGCTCAACAATATACCGCGCCAAATCCCGCAAATGATCCGCCGATTCACCGAAATCTGACAACGCATCCAAAGCCGCCTCCAACAACCGCTGAGCCTCGGCCTTAGCCCCCTCCAACCCCAGCAGTTTTACATAGGTCGGCTTGTTGTCCTCGTGATCCTTCCCGGCAGTCTTCCCCAGTGTCTCCGAATCCCCTTCCACATCCAGAATATCATCGACCACCTGGAAAGCGAGCCCTATGTGGGTGCCGTATTCATCCAGCGCTTCCAATTGCTCCTCTAAAGCCCCGGCTGCAATGCCCCCCAGCGCCAGTGAGGCCCGGATCAGCGCCCCGGTCTTCAGGGAATGCATGGCTTTGAGCTCCTCCAGGCTCATGTCCGAGTCCGTGGCCTGGATGTCGATGTACTGGCCGCCGACCAT
>JAACFI010000204.1 GCA_009937575.1 Haliea sp. | reverse complement strand
TTCCGCCAGTAGTTTGAGGACCTCCAGTCGCGCGTGGTCGATATTGTGGTATTTGCCGCCGGCGACCAGGTAGACGTCGATGCGATCGCTTTTGTTCATAGAGTGCTGCCCTGTCGAATTTCACGCGCGCCTCGTGCACCGCTGGGGGCGCGTCACGGGGAAGTTAGCAAACCTCCCTGTAAAAAACAATCAGATTTGACTGTTTATTTTCTATTCGCTAAGGTGGCCCCTCCGCCGCCGGTTCCGGCCTGTCATACGAGACAAAAACATGGGAAAAAACCTCGCGGACTATGACTTTTTTGACCCGGAGGTCATCGAGTCGCCCTATGAGTTCTACCAGTTGTTGCGCAGCCAGGCACCGGTCTACCAGCTGCCGGGAACCAATATCTTCATGCTGTCCCGCTGGGAGGATATACGCCGGGCGGCGAAGGATACCGCCACCTTTTCCAACGATTTTATCCACCTGTTGAAGGGCCCGGAACCCTGCGCCGAGGCGGCGGATATCTATGCCGGAGGTATCGAGCCGGTGGATACCCTGCTGACCATGGATCCGCCCCGTCACAAAACCTACCGCTCCCTGATCAACAAGGTGTTCTCCGCCGGCCGGGTGGAGAAGATGCGCCCCTACATGGAGCGGATAGTCGACGAGCTGATAGACAGCTTTATCGACAGGGGCGAATGTGAGTTCGTACACGATTTCGCCACGCCCCTGCCGGTTTACGTCATCGGGGACCAGCTGGGCGTGCCGCGCAGCGACCTGCGCAAGATCAAGGCCTGGTCCGACGCCTTTGCCTCGCGCCTCGGTGGCATGGCCTCCCCGGAAGAGGAGGTGGAGAACGCCCGCCTGATTGTCGAATACCAGCGCTATATGGCGGAGGTGGTCGAAGATCGCCGGGCCAGTCCGCGGGACGATATGATTTCCGACCTGGTGAATATCGAGATCGAGGAGGGTCGCCAGATGAGCCTGCAGGAGGCCATCAGCATGATCGAGCAGTTGCTGGTGGCGGGAAACGAGACGACCACGTCGGCGCTCACCGGCGGGCTGCTGTCGCTGATCCAGCTTTCAGACCAGTTGCAGACCCTGCTCGAGGATCCCGGGATGATCGACAACGCTGTGGAGGAAATCCTGCGCCTGGAAACCCCGTCCGCCGGTCTGTGGCGTGTGGTGACCCGGGATACTGAAATCCAGGGTGTGGCGATACCCAAGGACTCGCTGTTGATGCTGCGTTACGCCTCGGGTAACCGGGATGAACGCGTATTCAGTGATCCGGAAAACATGGACGTCTGCCGCCATAACGCCGACGATAATATCGCCTTCGGTTATGGCACCCATTTTTGCCCCGGCGCCATGCTGGCGCGCAAGGAGATGCAGGTGGCCTATGCCGGCCTGTTGCGGCGGTTGACCAATATCCAGTTGGCGCCGGGCAAGAATGACCTCACCCACTGGCCCAATGTGGTATTGCGCGGCCTGAAGGAGCTGCATATCACCTTTGACAGGAAGGCCTGATCGGACCATGACGAAGAAACTGGAAGACTACAATTTCTTCGACGAGGAGGTACTGGAGTGTCCTTTCGAGTTTTACCGGCTGGCGCGCAGGGAAGCCCCGATCTACCAGCTGCCGGGCACCAATATTTACCTGGTAACCCGCCACGCCGACATCCGCGCGATGCTCAAGGACACGGACACTTTCTCCAGTGATTTCGCCCACCTGTTGACCGGTCCGACTGAATCCGACGAGGTGAAGGCACTCTACGCCGAGGCTATCGAGCCCGCCAATACACTGCTGACACTCGACCCGCCACGGCACAAGGTATACCGCAGCCTGGTCAACAAGGTGTTTTCGGCCAGGCGCGTGGAACAGATGCACGATTACATCGCGCAGATCGTCGATGAATTGATCGACGGTTTCATCGATAAAGGTGAGTGTGAATTCATCGAGGCCTTCGCCTCGCCCCTTCCCCTGATGGTGATTGCCGATCAGCTCGGCATTGAGCGGGAGTTGCTGCCGAAGTTCAAGATGTGGTCAGACTCACTGGCGGCGCGACTGGGTCAGATGGCCACGCCCGAGGAGCAGGTGGGAATTGCCCATGCCGTTATGGAGTATCAGGAATATATACTCGGGGTGATCAATGCGCGACGCCGGGACCCCCGGGATGACATGATTTCTGATCTCGCCAATATCGAGATTGATGATGGTCGCAAGCTCAACGACGCGGAAGTGATGAGCATCGTGCAGCAGTTTCTGGTGGCGGGCAATGAAACCACCACCTCGTCCCTGGCGGGGGGGCTGCTGTCCCTGATACAGGACCCCGCCCAGATGCAATTGATACGCGCGGAGCCGGAGCGACTGGATAATATGGTCGAAGAGGTGCTGCGTACTGAAACACCCAGTGCCGGTCTGTGGAGAGTGGTCACCCGGGATACGGAATTCAACGGTGTGCAGCTAGCGAAAGAGTCCCTGGTGATGCTGCGCTACCACTCGGCCAATCGCGATGAAGCGGTGTTCGAGGATGCGGAGTCCTTTGACCTGTGCCGGCGCAACGCGGATGATCACATCGCCTTCGGCCAGGGCACCCACTTCTGTCCAGGTGCCATGCTGGCTCGCAAGGAAATGAAGCTGGCCTATAGCCGGCTGTTCGCCCGGATCGACAATATCCGTCTGGCTCCTGGGAAAAACGATCTCACCCACTGGCCCAATATGGTTTTGCGCGGCCTGAAATGCCTGCACATCACCTTTGACGAAAAGGCAGCTCCGGGGACCTGAGCGTTAAGCGTCAGCGCCGAAATAATCCACGCCGATAATCTCCTTCCAGCGCCGGGCGAAGGCAAGCCCCTGCAGGCGATTGGCCTCTACCCACTCGTCGTCGCTGACGCTGAAGCGGCCGGCGATGTCTTCAATTGCATCCTGTCCCACCGGGTAGCGGAAGTGAGGGGTGTCGGACTCGATGGCGTGGGCGACAGCCTCGGCCACATCCTCGGGTGCGGCAGGGTTTTTCATGGTGTGGGTGGCCCAGGCGGCAAGCCGCTCCAGGCTGTTGCCGTATTTGGTGTCTTCCGGCGGCGGCGTACCTTTCTCCCAGGCGGGCGTGGGCACACTGCCGGGCTCGATCAGCGCCACGCGCACGTTGAACTCTGCCATTTCGAAGGCCAGTGCCTCGCTCAGGCCTTCCAGTGCCCACTTGGCGGCTGAGTAGTGGCCGTGGCAGCCGAATACCATGCGGCCCGCCAGCGAGCTCATATTGACGATCCTGCCGGCGCGTTGTTTACGCATGATAGGGGTGACCGCCAGCAGCATACGGACACTGCCGAAATAGTTGGTCTCGAAGAGCTCCCTGACTTCCTCCAGAGGAGTTTCCTCCACCGCACGGCCACCGCCGATGCCGGCGTTGTTGACCAGGGCATCGATACGACCTGCGTCGGCCATGATGCTGGCTACGGCCTGGTCGACCGAGTCGCCGTCGGTGATGTCCAGTTGAATGACGCTGACTGGCAGACCGCCCGCGGTAATTTTTTCCTGCAGTTCCGTGGCAGTGTCGGGGTTGCGCACCCCGGCGTAAACCTGATGACCCTTGCCGGACAGGTACAGGGCGGTAGCCTGGCCGATGCCAGTACTGGCGCCGGTGACGAGTATGGTGGACATAGCGATTCTCTCTGTTTCAGTTATCGTTGATGTTTTCGCCCGGGTCTGGTCCCTGGCGGTTCTTGAAATCGATACGGTATTCACAGGTGACGCAGCGGCGCATGCCATCGCGCATGCTGTCGTTCTGGGCCTGTAAACTCGCCACTTCCCTGCGCAATCGCTTAAGCTCCCTTTCCTGCTGCCAGAGGCGTTTCTGTGAGGCGATAAATTTCGACAGGCCGGGCATCGGGTCGGTGAATCAGCTGGGATCCCAGCTCATGCGCACCGTGCAGGAGGTTTCCGGCAGGTGGGGATCGAACTCCATCTTGAGGCCGCCCCCCTCGCCGTTGAACAGGGCTTCGAAGGGACCCTTGCAGATATTCAGGCAGCCTTCTTCCGGCAGTGCGTTGGGGTTGGGCAGGCGATCCTGCGGCCCGCAGGTATGCCAGCCGCAGTCGGGTATCTCCACCACCGTGAGCCCGTTGGCCGGGTCGAACTCGGTGATCGTGGCCGGCCCGGTCAGCCAGTGGGCCGGGTTGAAGGTCTCGAACAGGAAGGTGCTCCAGCGCCCGGGTTTCTTGCTGCCATCTTTGGCTACCTTCGTCTTTTTGTTCTTATTTTTATCCGACATACTATTCATCATCGCCAGGAAGTTGGCAGAGGTCTCCTGGGATACCGCCACGGATGTGCCGATGACGATCTCCTCGTACTGCTTCTGGCTGTAGTACTTGCGCAATTCCAGCAGGGCCCACTCCACCTCCCGTACAAAATTGCCATAGCGCTTGCGCCACTTTTCCCTTGGAGAATCGGACCACCTGATGATCTCCCGCCGCGACTTGATCTCGGTGTAGTCCCGGTCCACCTGTTCCCTGTCGCCGGACAGGCGCAGGATGGGGACGAAGGTGTGGCTGATCAGCGGCATGGCCTTCTTGACCAGCATGCTGTTGGACATCCACATGTCGATCCAGGCCTGGGGCCCCCAGTTGTAGTACCAGCCGGACTTTTTTACCGGGGGCACGCGGCCGCTGCCCTGGTCGGTGGAGATGATGGCGTCGTCAGGCACGGCAGTATCTCCTACTTGAACCAGCGTAGAGTAACACCATAGGTTGCCTCCGGCGCCACTATTCCGGCATATCCGCCCAGGGTCGGGATATCCAGGCCCCAGGAGTAGTATTCCTCATCCAGCATATTGCGGCCCCAGACCGATGCATCCCAGTCCCGGGCGGCATTGGACAGCGTCAGCCTGAAGTTCACCAGGTTGACTGAATCGTTTTTGAGATTTTCATCGAGGTCCTGGTCCAGGTAGAAACTGTCGATAAAGCTGTGCTCCAGTCGCGCAATGCCCAGCAGATTATCAGCCAGCTCGAAGTCGTACTGGACATAGGTGCTGGTTGTCCACTCGGGAGCATTGTCCAGGGGCTCACCTTCCAGGTCCTGGCTACAGACACTTTCCGTTCCCGGGGAGCCAAATTGCGCGCCGTCCACGATATAGTACTGGGTAAATACCTGCTCGATAGTGCACTGGCCATTGTCGAAGGATTCGTACTCCGCCTTGACGTAGCCGATGGAACTGCCAACAGTCATATCGGCCACAGGGATAAACACCAGCTCCAGCTCGGTGCCGTAACTGCGCAGGTCTCCTGCGTTGGTCACGCGCACCTGGGCACCGTCGAAGGACTGGGCCTGGAAGTCCTCGTAATCCACCAGGAACAGGGTGCCATTGAATTGCAGGCGCCGACCGCCCCATGAGGTCTTCCAGCCCAGTTCGTAGTTGGTGGCAGTTTCCTCATCGAACTCCCCGCTACTGCCCTTCTCGACGCGCCGCTGGTCAAAGCCCCCGGATTTGAAACCCCGGCTTATAGAGGCGTAGCCCATGATATCGGCATTGTAAAAGTAGCGGAGGTTGAAGGAGGGCGATAAAGCGGTATCGCTGCGGTTATTGTCATATTCGAGGTTGGGGCCGGCGATGGGCGGGAGATCGACCGGCGGGAGATCTCCGATTTGTGGGACCGGATCGCTGGTCTGGGACCCTTCGCGCTCCTTTTTCTCGTAGGTGTAGCGCATACCCACCGTGGCACTGAATTCCTCGTTTATGTTCCATATCAGCTGGCCGAAGGCGGCATAACTGGTGGTCTCGTAGGTATTGTCGTCAGTGTTGACCGAACCTTCCGGGAAGAGGATCGACATGGGAGCGTCTATCGTGGTGCCCGCAATCCGGATGGTCGCATTTTCGTACAGACTCTGGCCCTGTAGGAACCTGCCTACTGAATCGAACTTGGAGTAGTAGGCGTAAAGGCCCGCCTGGCCTTCAAATGTCTGGCCGCCGGGAGTGGCGATGCGCAGTTCGGACGAATACTGGTCGAGATCGATCTCGTCCGTTGCCGCAGATGCCTCGTAGGCGGTGAAATCGCCATCGAAGCCGCTATCGTTGTCATAGAACCGCCAGGCATTTATAAATGTGAGAGTATTGTCACTGGCCAGCCTGCGATTCCATTCCACCCCGACGCCACCCACCTCGATCTCGCTGTGAATATCGCCGTTCAGCCAGTAGCTGTCATCGCTGAATGGGTCGGGATCCGGTGGCGAAAAGCCCTCCGAATCCTCGAAAGCGGTGTACTGGAGAATCGGCCGGCCCAGGTCGTTGAGTCCCAGCTCGGCCTGCCATTGTGCAGAGGGGATATTGGTCGCCGGTGTGTTCAGGGGAGACAGGCCATTGTAGGTGATGACTGCGAAGGCGCAGCAGTCCTTGTCCTCCTTGGTGTAGTCGAGAGTGACCAGGAACTCGCCGAGGCCTTCATCGCCGCCCTCGCCCCGCATGTCGAACAGGAAGCGGGCCCGGCCACCCCACTTGTTCTCGTCGTTCAGGCCCTTGCCGTTGTAGCTGTTCTCGTACAGGTGGTCACCATCCACAGCGAAGGCTGACAGGCGGAGCGCGTGCGCGGACTCGCCCAGGGGGAGGTTGACCATGCCGCGCAGGTCCAGCTGCTCGTTGCTGTCGTAGCTCATTTCCAGCATGGACTCGAATTCGGTGGTGGGGCGTTTGGTGATCACACTGAGGGCGCCAGCGGCGGTATTCTTGCCGTAAAGGGTCCCCTGTGGCCCCCTGAGGATTTCCACTCTCTCTACGTCGACCAGGTCGGCGATGCTCATCCCGGCCCGACCCTGGTAGATACCGTCGAGGAAAATGCCGACACTGGGATCTATCCCGGAGTTGGTGCCGGCGGAGCCGATGCCCCTGATTCTGAAGGAGGTCGCGCGAGTGCTGGGCCCGGGGGTGATGGTCAGATTTGGCGTATACTCTTCCAGGTTCGTGAGATTATTGATGCCGCTGTCCTGCAGAAAATCGCCGCTGAAAGCGGAGACCGACATCGCCACGTCCTGCAATTTTTCGGTGCGCCGGGAGGCGGTCACGATGACCTCTTCCAGTACCAGCGCCTCCTTCATCGGTGCTTTTTCCTGGGCCAGCGACAGTGCAGGGATGATCGGGACCAGCAACAAGCAGGCCGCGGCGCGACGGAATTTTATCATCTCTTCACCATGATGGGCGCTTGAAATTATTTGCCAGGAACGGGCGGCCCCGGTCCTCAACCGTTATATCGGGGCACAGTAGCAAATCGCTCCTTTGAAAACAAACAGAATTGACTGATTTTAATTTCGAGAGTAATGTCTATCCTCCATCAAAACTGATACCAACGCGAGGACGCCCATGGCCCAGCCGATGCCCGCCGACAACCAGTTCCTGAATTTCCCCTGGGGCCCCATCCAGATGGAGTCCGATGTTCATGATCTGGTGGTGGAAGGGGAGATCCCCGCTGACCTGACCGGTACTCTTTACCGCAATGGTCCTAACCAACGCTTCAGGCCCAGGGGTGACTATCACCTTTTCGCCGGTGACGGCATGGTCCACGCCTTCCACATCAGAGACGGCAAAGTGGATTACCGCAATCGTTGGGTGCGCACCGCCAAGTGGAAAATCGAGGACAAGGAAGGCCGGGCAGTGGTCAACGCCATGAACCCCTTTGACTGCGAGCCGGAGTACAGCGATTTCGTGCTGGTGGACAAGGAGGGCCTGGCCAATACCGCGCTGGTCTGGCACGCCGGGCGCCTGCTTACCATGGAAGAGGGGCATCCACCCTACGAAATCGATCCGCAGAGCCTGGACTCCATAGGCACCTGGACCTTTCGCGGCAAATTGCACACGGCGATGACCGCCCACCCCAAGGTCGATCCGAAAACCGGCGAGTTGTTGTTTTTTGCCTACATGGCCACCGGCCCCTTTTCCTCCGATGTCATGGTGCACAAAGTCAGCCCCGACGGCATCCTGACCGAGAGTATTCTCCTCCCGACGCCCTATTCGTCGATGGTCCACGACTTCGTGATAACCGAAAACTACATCGTTATCCCTGTCATGCCGATCACCGGAAGCCTGGAGCGGGC
>JAACFI010000203.1 GCA_009937575.1 Haliea sp. | reverse complement strand
TGCTGTTGAAAATGTAGAGACACACTATGGCACAAATAATATATATGTGCCATAGTGTGCAGGCATAAATATTCAGCCTAACGGGAAACGGTTATGCCAATGTTTCAGAGCAATCGACTCATTTTGAGCGCGGGCACTCTCGTCAATGCCACATTCAGCGAACGAGTCACGGCAGCCAACAAGGCTGGATTCGATGCAATTTCCTTGTTTCCACAGCAATATTTACACGCCAGGCGCAAGGAGAACCTCACTGCCGACACCATGCGCGAAATCTTGTCGGAGCTTGACGTGGCGCTGGATGAAGTAGATCCGCTACTTGATTGGTTTAGCCTGCAGGCTACGCGGTCGGAAAAGCTCATGATGGAAATGGCGCAAGCGCTGGGGGCGCGCTCGGTTAATGCGGCCGCCGCATTTGTTTCCGACCGCTCCTTTGATGAAATCGTCGATTGCTACGGCCGCTTATGCGAGCGCGTGGCGAAATATGGACTGAGAGCAGACCTGGAGTTTCTTCCCTGGACCGGTGTGAGTAATCTGACCACCGCGCTAAAGGTGATCGAACAGGCAGATCAACCCAATGCAGGGGTAATGTTCGATTTCTGGCATTTTTTCAACAGCGGCGAGGACCTGGACGTATTGCGCAAGCTCAGTGCAGAGCAGGCTGCCCGAATCACCAGCTTACAGCTGAACGATGTCCCACGAACCATAAGCCCTTTGACTGGCGGACAAAACTGGCAGTACATCAAGGACATGATGCAAAGCATGGTCGATAGCATCCGTGTCCTGGGCTGGGATGCATTCTTAAATACAGCACTGAAGGCCCGTTATCCACATCCCGATGCCCAGAAAATGATGAAGGATGCTCTTTGCTCGCGCGTATTTCCCGGCTGCGGCGACATGCCTGTGGTCGAAGTATTGTCCATTCTGCACGACAAAGGCGTACAACCGGCGATAGGGATCGAGGTGTTCAACCTCGAACACCATGCCATGTCCAGTATCGAGGTGGCTCAAAGGGCGATGCAGGAATATCGCAAGGTACTAACTGACTGAATCGTTAGAATCGGTCTACTCATACATCCCGGTAGGGCGTCTGCTACTGCGCGTTTTCAAAGCCCAGCCCGGTATTGGCGCCAGTGATCACGGCGAGCCTTCCCCCTGTGAGGGCAGGCTATTGACGTGATTGTAATCAGAACCTGTCTGGTCGGATCGCTGCATCCGTACCACCGTCCACCCACATCATCATCCCGTGGATGTAGGCAGCGTCCTGGCTGAGCATAAACGCGATAACGCCGGCCATTTCCTGGGCGGTGCCCCTCCGGCCCAGCGGTATCGGTAGCAGATCCAGCATCGGGCCCACCTCGGGATCATCTCCCAGAGCCTCGACCATGGGTGTCTGCGTCATGCCGGGTACGATGGCGTTGATACGCACACCCAGTGGACCCCACTCTGCGGCCCGGCGGCGAATAGCGCGCGCGAGGGCGTGCTTGGCGTAGCGATAGCCCGCGCCGCGATCCAGTTCCAGGATCATCTGCCGGCACTTGTCTTCGTCGCCTTCCAGCAGGGCCATTACCATGGGGTCCTCGTAGTCGATGTCGAACTGGGAGGAGTTGGACACCAGGCCGATGGCGCAGGGGTTGGGTCGCCCCTCCATGGCCGGGCGCAGGCCGTCGAACAGCTCGACGGAGCCGAAGTAGTTGAGTGATACAGTGAAGTCACCCGGGTGTTGCATGCCGCTGACCCCGGCGGAAAGGATGAGGCCATCGATGGCGTTGTCGGTTTTTTCCAGCGCCTGGTCGATCGCCTGCTGGCGGCCTTCTCTGGTCGCCAGGTCGGCGATGATGTCCGCGTCCCGGATATCGATGCCGATGACGCGGTCACCTATGGCTTCGAACTTTTCCCGACAGGCCTGGCCGATACCGGAAGCGCTGCCGCTGATAACGATGTTTCTCATGACGAATTCTCCGGGAATATGGTTTGTCAGAAATTCTGTTTTGTCAGTCAGTTTGAAAAAATTAGTTGGCCTGCTGAATGACCGCGCGCATGCTGTCCGCCAGTAGTCGTGCTGCCTCTTTCGCCGGCAGTGCCATCAGCTCGGCCGAAAAAACTTCCACGTTAATGGGTGCAGCCACCCCTGCGTCGCGCAGGGCGCGATAGACCGCGACGGAATCGCTGGCACCTTTGCCGGGTAGCAGGCGTCCCATGGCAGTTTCCTCCACCGGGTTTTCCCAGGCTGTGGCCGCCACGTCATTGAACTGGATAGCGGCGATGCGGGTGGCATCGACTGCCGCCAGTTGTTCCACGTTGCCGCCGCTGCGGAAGTGGTGCCAGGTGTCGATGTTCACCCCGAAGTTCGGGTGAGCTACCGAATCCACCAGGTTGAGTGCCTGCTGCAGGTTGCCGATGGCGGACCAGGGCAGGAACTCCACGGAGACCAGCAACCCGTGCCCGGCGGCACGTTCGCACAGGCCGTTGATCAGTTCCTGCCGCTCCGCGTCGGACACGGTTGTCTCCCCCTGCTGAATGATATTCAGGGTGCGGGCTCCCAGGGTATCGGCGATGCGGTAGAAATCATCCTCGCTGAAAGCGTGGAAAACCGCTGCCATGTCATCGGGGTCCCTATCGGTCGGCAACCAGCTGCTGAGTGGGTCCAGTTCGGTGATGCGCAGGTCATTGTCGTCCAGGATGGCGCGCATGTCGGCTTCGCTCAATCCCGCCTCGAGGGCACCCTGGAACAGGGTGGGCCACAGGGAGATGGAGGTGAACCCGGCGCCTGCGGCCGCCTCCGCAAGCCCGCGAAAATCCGCCTGGATCAGGCTGCCGCAACAGAGGCCCAGTGGTAGTCGATTTTCCATTACCGCCACTATTCCTTGCTGAACTGGGCGGCGAACAGGCCGGAAATGCCTTCGGCCAGCGCCTGTATCATCGGCTGCATGGTCTCCGCGGCTTCGTCCTGGGCCTTGGCACGGCACTGCCAGTGGATGATACAGTCATCCCCTGCGGGCTCGACCCGCACGTGGGCCTGGTAATTGCTGAAGCCCGACATGCCGTCGCCCTCGATGGCATAGCTGAAGGTCTTCGCCTCGTCATCCCGCGCAGTGAGTCGTTCCAGAATCCAGTCGCTCGATCCATCGATCCGCACTTTTCTTAGCATACCCACACCTTCGCCCTCGACGACGACTTCCTCGATACCCTCCGTCCAGGAAAGGTCGCCGTAGTCACGCATGGCCAGCCACACGTCGTCGGCACTGGTGTTAACGGTTAACTGGTGTTGTCCATGGATGGGGGTCATTACTGGGGCACTCCTGTACCGGGGATGGCTTGATTGATCCTTCGGGGCTGGTCGACAAAAATTGGCGAGGACCAGGCTCGCTCCTGGGCCGGCGCCAGGCAGTCGTCATCGAAATCAGTGCGGTAGTCGCCGTAGCAGGGATCGAGCGATTCGACCTCGCCCTGGCTATCCAGTTGCGGCCTCAGGTTGTCCGCGTTGATTGCGGGTGTGGGCGCCTGCAGGGCGCGCACGTAGTACACCGTATCCCGGCCGTCCGCGACGTAGTCCGGGTCCTCGAACTGCACCACGCACCCTGCGGGATCCCCGGGGCATTTGAATCGACGCCAGGGATCCTCGATCAGTTTCTCGATGGATTCCCCAGGAAAAGCCTGTGGCCGGATGCGCACCACCTCGATAGCACTGATCAGTTCGCGCTCGTCGGAGGGGTTGAAGCACTCCCCGGCGCACAGGTAGTCAAGACGCTCACTGCCCAGGTCCGACACGTCAGCGGGGCAGCCGGGCTTCTGTTTCCAGGCTCCCACCGCGCGCACCTCGAATTGCGGGTTCTCGGCCAGTTCGGCACCCGAGCCCATTGGGAGTGTGCCATCGGGGCTGTTGACCAGGTCAAACCACAGCAGCATGCGCGGCCCTGAGGTGCCGTAGACCTCCTTGCGGGCCATGGCAGCCCAGATGTCCCGGCGATCGCGGCTGTCTGCGTGTACCGCCACGATGCCACCGGGGTAGAGGAAGCTGTTCATGCGCGCCAGGTCCGGAATGGGGGTGGTGGTCTGGATTCGCTTGGGCATCTGGGGGTCTTCCACTTCACCCACCAGGCCCTGCATCAGCCCGCCGTAAAAATCACTGCGCACGCCGCTGGCCTGGGTCATCATGCGCCGCTGGTATTGCTTGTAGCCGGTGCCGGGCCGGGAGGTGTGGTCGTCGGTGGAGGCGATGAAGCCCCAGCGGAAGCGCAAGGGGCGGCCCTGCTCGTCGGTTTCATCGAAATTGGTCAGGGCCATGGCGTACTGGGAACTCTCGGCGAACACCTGGTTGAAGGCCGGCTTGAAGCAGTCCGGGCACTGGTTGCACCGGCCCCAGTCTGTCGCGGTGGAATCCGGGAACACACCCAGGTAGCGGTTGCCCGCTTCTACCGCGTACTGGCGGGACAGTTCAACCCGCGATTCACATTCGGTTTCACTGAGACCGTCACAGCGCTGGCGCATGATCTCTCCCGCCTGCCAGCAGCAGGGTATGAAATCCCCCTGGGGTTCTGGACAGCTCAGGCTGCCGTCGGCGTTCTCGATGGCCTGGTGAAAGAGGCGGTATTCCTCGCTGTTGCCGTGCCCGGACATGACTTCCAGCAGAGGCTGCCTTTGGTCTGAGTGATATCGGGTTGCCAGGGCCTTGTCCCAGGTTGCGGTGGGCGGCGTATAGGCGCCCCAGGTATTGCCGTGAGGAATGATCATGTGCTCGAAGCCCCACTCGTCCAGCTTTCGGTAAAGGACGTCCGGTGTCGGGGCGTTTTCGTGGCAGTCGGCGGGCAGTTCCCGGCTGTTGACGTCGGTGGGGCAGCCCGGCACCTCGGCAATGTCGTCCAGCAGTCTGATCAGGTTGGCATAGGCCTTCCAGTTGAGCGGGTCGACGTAGCGCCCGCTGCCGCTGTTGCGCGACATGGCGAATACACCCAGGTCGTCCGGGGTGATACGGGCACTGATGGGGCGGGGCGGCAGTTCATCGTCCGCGGTGCCAGGGAAGATCACGTTCTTGTGGCCGAAGTGGGCATTAGCGTCGTTACGCATCTGCGTCCACTCCCAACCGGCGAAGGCCACCAGGTCGGGATTGACTGAGGCAGAACTGGCGTTGCAGGCGCGGATAGTATCTTTTGTATCCTGCCAGAATTTCGGGGTGAGCCCTTCGGCGTGGTCGTTGTAGCTGAAGAAATCCAGTTTGCCGCAGTAGCGGGCAAAGTCGCAGGCATCCGCCACCGTGTGGATACCCTGCAGGCCCATCATGGGCAGTTCCAGGGTAAATGCGTCCACCGAGTAGGTGCTGTGTACGTGCAGGTCGCCGAACAGGATCTGCTTGTCGCTGGACGCGTTCACCTCCCGGGCGGCCGAGGTGCGCCCGGCATCGCGTGCAGATACGACTTCCGGCACCAGGGCCTTGCCCTCGACGGTACCGGCGGGATGGGGGTCGCCGCCACAGGCGCTCAGCAGGGCGGCAAGGGACAGTATCTGCAGGCGTCTCATATTATTGTGCTCCGGCTCGCGGGCTTCAGTGTTTCGGTCAAGCAGTTCGGCTGATCGACAGAAACGGCGCTAGGCGGCTTCTGCTGTTCGCCGGCTAGGTTTCACCTGGCCAAACAGTTTCTTGATAGCGAACTTGGTGAGCTGGAAGAAAACCGCAACCTTGGGCGTGATATCGGCAAGCTCGAACTCGTGGACGAGCTGCTTTTTATCGGCCGATTTCACCATCTTCTCGATGCCTTCGAAGTAGGGCCTGGTGAGGCCGTTCCACTCTATTACCTCGAGGATGATCCCAGCGTCCGTGTTCTCCATATAGGACATGCGGGCGAGGCCGTCCACGCCGGAATCGATGACCGCGTCGTAGCCGTGATCCAGCGCCCAGTTATAGGCCTTGGCGAAGTCGACCACCAGCGCCGCGTAGTGGTGCACGCCGTAGTTTTTCCGGTCCAGGGCTTCTTTATACAGCCCGGGTGTATCGCCGATCAGCTCGATCAGCTCCAGCTGCATATCACCCACGTAGGCGAAAGCGATGTTGACTCGGGTGGTGCGGGCTTTCTCGCCACGGTAATAAGCGTTGCTGAGAGGTGCGGCGTTGCGGGTGACCAGGAAGGGGCCCACACCGTACTCCTCGTGCCAGTGCCTAACGGCCGCATCAATGTCGTCCACCATGTAAGCGATCTGCTTTGCCGGTCCCATGATCGCGGGTAATTCGGGGATATTGTCGAAGTCAGAGATCATGATGCCTTTACCTCCAGGGCCTGCTCTTCACGGTTCAGTGGGCAGTATACGCCGCCAGGTGCCTCGATAAGGCTGGCGCAACGGTTACAGTGAATACAACCGTTCTTGTAGTTGGGGTCGGCATTGGCATTGTTTACAAAGGCCGGGTCTTTGATCAGCGGACGGCCCAGCTGGATGAAATCAAAGCCCTCTTTCATCACATTTTCCACGCTCTCCAGGTCGGTGCAGCCGCCTATGTAGACCATCTGGCAGTTCACCCGGTCGCGAATCTTCTTCGCGTTCTCCAGGAAATAGAGCTCTTCATAAGGATAGTAGCGGAACATCTTTGGCCCGATTATTTTCAGGCCCAGCTTTGTGATGGGGTTTTTTTCCACCTCGATCAGGCCCTTGTCCAGTGTATCCCCCCGGAAGTAGACCATGGGATTGAAGCTGCTGGTACCACCTGAGCAGATAAGGGCGTCGATGCCTCCCTGTTCAAACATCACGGCGGCCTCCAAGGCCTCGTCGAACTGCAGGCCGCCCTTGATACCGTCGGTCATACCGATTTTTCCCAGGATCGGGAAATCGTCGCCCACGGCCTTGCGCACTGCCTCCAGCACCCGCAGTGGAAGCCGCATGCGGTTGGCCAGGCTGCCACCGTATTCATCGGTACGGCGGTTGGTCTTGGGGCTGATGAACTGGCTCAGGCCGTAGCCGTGGCTGAAGTGAATTTCTGCGGCATCAAAGCCGGTCTCCTTCATTATCCTGGCTGCGTCGTGATAGGTCTGCACCAGGTGGTCGATATCAGAAGTTTTCATGGCGCCGGCGAAGGGCAGGCCGGCAGGGGCGCCGAGCATGTTGAACTGCCTCGAGGGGCCCAGCGGGCGCTTCAGCCGCTGCAGCTTGCGGTTCTTGGAGAAGTTGCCGCAGTGAGTTATCTGTCCAGAGATCTTCACGCCGGGTGCAGCGCGCTTAAGCTCGCTGTTCATGTGGGTCAACTGATCGCGAATACCGTCGTGCATCCACATCATCTGGTCGTTGATACGACCGTCCGCCTCCGAGGTACAGTAACCGATGGTGGTCATGGCGGTGCCGCCCTCGACCACCTCCCTGTGGAAATCCAGCAGCAGGTCACCGGGGATACCGTCCGGCGTTTTACCCTCGTAAGTGGCGGCCTTGATAATCCGGTTTTTCAGCTCAAGTTTGCCCAGCCTGGCTGGTGAAAAAGCTTTGTCGATGTATTCGCTCACCGTGCACCTCAATTTATGTAGTTGCGCTATTTATAATATGTAGTATAATTACATATGTCAAGGGACAGGACGGTGTTTTTTCGCGACCTGGACGTCGGCGAGAAGACCATTGGGTCAGGAGTATGGCACATGAGTAACCCCGAAACTTTCTACCAGGACGTCCTTGCCTGGCTCGAAGAACATTGTCCCCAATCCCAGCGCACCCCAGCCAGCCGTGAGGAACTGGTATATGGTGGCAAGAAATGTGTCTACCCCTCTCAGGACGCGAAAACCTGGCTCGAACTGATGGCGGACAGGGGGTGGACCGTTCCCACCTGGCCGCAGGAGTACGGTGGTGCCGGGCTCTCTGCGGAGGAGAACAGGCTGTTGCAGAAGGCCATGCGCAAGCTGGGTTGCCGCAGCCCGTTGATCGGTCACGGATTGTGGATGCTGGGCCCGGCATTGCTGGAATACGGAACGCATGAACAGAAATTGCAGCACCTCCCCCGGATCGCCCGGGGAGAGATTCGCTGGTGCCAGGGATACAGTGAGCCGGGCGCGGGCTCAGACCTGGCGAGCCTTCGCTGCCGCTGTGAGGTTAAGGGCGACCACTTCCTGGTCGACGGCCAGAAGAGCTGGACCACCGACGG
>JAACFI010000202.1 GCA_009937575.1 Haliea sp. | reverse complement strand
ACAATTCAGGAGCGGAAACAGTGTTTGAGTTTGATCCCAGGGGCGGTTACATGATGCCCGCCCACTTTGGCCCGCGGCCGGTATCGCCGAAATCGAGTGGCTGGTACCGAGATGTGACCATAATGGCCATCCCGTTTTTGACCGATCGAGACAGGCTGGCGGCTTACTTACCAGAACCTTACGAGGTCGCTGAAGAAGCGGTTGTGACGGTGACCTATGCCTGTAACCGCGAGGTCGACTGGCTGGCGGGCCACGGTTATAACCTTATCGGCGTGAATGCCGCGGCGGTATTTCGCGGCGAAGAAGAGACCCTGGCCGGAAACTATACCCTGGTCATGTGGGAGAACCTGGCCGATCCGATTCTCACCGGTCGCGAGTTGCAGGGCATTCCGAAAATTTACGCGGATATCCAGGATCACAGTGTGATAGATGGAGACTGGCACACGACGGCAGCCCATTTCGGGCACAGGATTCTGGACATGTCCGTTACCGGTCTGCGCGAGCCGACGTCGGAAGAAGTAGAGGCCTATACCCGCGCCGATGAGGGCAGAGACAATCCCATGGCACTGCGCTACTTCCCGGGTATCAGTGGCTTTGGGCACAGTGTGATCGAGCCGACGACCTTTCCCTCGGAGACGATCTTGTCCGAAACCTTTGTGGGGAAGGGGACCCTGGACTGGAATCACCTGAGCTGGGAGCAGAACCCCACGCAATGTCACATTGTTAACGCCCTGGCGGATCTGCCCGTGCTCGCTTACCTGCCCGCGCTGGTGGCGAGGGGCAGCACCAACCTGATCCTGCCAGACCGGCTGCCGCGGGCCATCACCTGACGGTGCGCCAGATGTATTACGTGCACAGGGGAGACTCACATGCCGACTGAGGAAATACAGTCAGTCTGCTTCGTGGGTGCGGGTAACATGGGTTGCTTCAACGCGACAAAGGCGGCAATTTCCGGTTACCGGGTAACGCTTTATGACGTGAGTGAGGACAACCTGCAGCAGTTTTCCAGCCGCTTCGAAGGCTTCGCGGCGTTCCTTGTGGGTAATGGTTATTGTACGGCGCAGGACATCCCTGTGGCCCTGTCGCGTATTACCCCTGTGGCGGACCTGGGAGAGGCCGTCGCCGGCGCCGACCTGGTCAGTGAATCGGTGTTCGAACGCCTGGATATCAAGCGCCAGGTACATCGCCAGCTGGACGAGCTGTGCCCTGACAAGACCCTGCTTACTACCAATTCATCCTATCTGTTGCTGTCGGACATCGAGGACGTGGTGCAGCGTGGAGATCGCATTGCCGCCATGCACTCCTACATGGGTTCTCCCCTGATGGACATCGTCGGGGGGCCACGCACCAGCAGAGCCACCATCCGCGCTCTCAAGAATTATGTCGAGAGTATCAATGCGATACCGCTGGTATTGAAGAAGGAGCACCGCGGATACGTGCTCAATGCAATACTGGGTCCCATATTGGGCACGGCGATGAAGCTGGTGTCCGAGGGCCTGGGCAGTATCGAGGAGGTCGATCGGGCATGGATGCGTCATCGCTGTGCGCCTATGGGGCCGCTGGGCATACTGGACCTCATCGGGCTCAACCTGGTGTACGACAGCTGGGAGCATCGACCGGATGAGGGGCTTATCCCCGGGCTGCGGCCCCTGGTGCTGTCACTGCTCCAACCTTTTGTCGAGCGCAAAGAGCTGGGAATGTCCACCGGGAAGGGTTTTTATCAGTACCCGGAACCCGCGTACCAGATGCCCGGTTTTGTCGACGAGGGGGACGAAATGGATGCCTTATACCAGCCGCTGTTGATGGCGCTGGTGGCCAGTGCGGTGCTTGTGGCTGCCGCCGGTGTGGCGGAGACGGGTGATATCGACAGGGCGTGGACGGTAGGAACTTCCCTCGACAAAGGGCCCTTTACCATTCTGGGCGATATGGGAAATACTGCCTTCCTGGTGGCATTTGAACAACATGTCGCGTCAGGTTGGTTCGACCCGGAATTGGCGAAGATCGTGAACAATTATTTTGCCGAAGCAAAGGACCCCGGATAGAGGCGCCCCCTTGAAACTGATCACCAAATTAAGCTACGGCGTCGGCCAGTTATCTGATGGCGTGAAACAGTCCGCCTTCAGCACCTTCCTGTTCTTCTACTACAATCAGGTGCTGGGTCTGTCCGGCAGCCTGGCGGGCATGGCGGCCCTCCTGGCGCTGATGGTGGACGCGATTACCGACCCTATGGTGGGGCAGTTATCGGATCGCTTCGAGTCCCGCTGGGGGCGCCGCCACCCCTTCATGCTGGCTGGCGCGATTCCCTTTGGGATCGCCATCGTGGCCCTGTTCAGCCCGCCGGACGGTCTCAGCCAGATGCAGCTGTTCAGCTGGATGCTGGGCGGGGCGATCGCCGTGCGCCTGATGCTGACCCTGTTCTTTGTGCCCCACCTGTCACTGGGCGCCGAACTGGCGACCGATTACCATGGGCGCACGTCGCTGATCGGCTACCGGGTATTTTTCACCTACGCCGGGATATTGCTGATAAGCGTGGTCGGCTTTGCCGTATTCTTCCCGCCCACCGAGGAATTCAGCAACGGCATGTTGAACAAGGCGAGTTATCCCAATTTCGGTATGTTCTGCGCCATTATGGGTTCTACCGCCATGCTGCTGTGTGTGTTCGGGACCCGCAGCGCCATTCCCAATCTGCGCAAACCTGCAGCCCATGACGGTGAGGGCAGTGCCCTGCTGGCCTTTATCGACGTGTTCCGGACGCTCAGGCTCAAATCCTTTCGCATCCTGTTTATTTCCGTTTTGATTTTCAACACGCTGGCGGGCGTGGTGCAGACTTTGCTGATTTACGTCGCCACCTACGTATTCGAATTCCAGCCCGAGCAGCTGGCGGGTCTTGCCAGTTCAGTGGTGGTGGGCATTATCTTTGCCTCGCTGGTGGCTCAATACCTGTCGCGCCGCTTCGACAAGAAGGTGGCCCTGGCCATGTGCGTGATCATCGGTGGGGCGTTCGCCTTCTCGCCACAGGTCCTGTATTTCACCGGCCTTCTCGAGGGTATGAGTACCACTTCGAGGTTCGCCTACGTGTTCACGGTGAACGGCATCTCGCAGGTGTTTTTTATCGGTTACATCATCCTGCTGGATTCCATGCTGTCGGACGTCATCGACGAGCACGAGTTGCACTCACAAAAACGTGAGGAAGGATTGTTTTTCGCCGCCCGTTCCTTCGCCACCAAGGCCAGTTATGGATTGGGCAGCTTCTTCGCCGGTATCGGCCTGGATATCATCCGCTTTCCCCAGGGGGCTTCACCGGAAACGGTGCCGCCGGATGCTGTACTCAGCCTGGCGATCATGTCCGGGCCGGTGATGTTCATCCTGTTCGCGGCCACCGTGATTGTCTCCGGCCGTTATCCGCTGACAGCGAAAAGGCACGGTGAAATCATGGCAACTATAAAAGCGCGGAACCCTGCAGAAGCCGGCGCTACAGTGGCCAGCTAGCTCGCCTTAACCCCACCACGGATAGAACGGGGGCATGTCGGTGGACAGGCGATCAGTGAAGTTCGCCGGTCGCTTCTCCCTGAATGACTGCACACCCTCCTTGCCGCTGTTCAGGCTACAGTAATAAATGGCCAGTGAATCGACTTTGTGGGCCTCCAGCGGGTGCGGCTGGGCCGCGTTGCGATACATCATCTGCCGCGTCATGGCGATGGCCACCGGGCTGTGCCGGGCGATGCGCCCGGCGATCCGGTAGGCCTCCTCCAGCAGCTCGTCCGCAGGCAGTACTGCCTTGACGTACCCTGCCGCCAGGGCCTCCTCCGGTTTCAGGATATCCGCGCTGTAGCACCACTCCAGCGCCTGGGAAATGCCGACGATGCGCGGCAGGAACCAGGTGGAGCAGGCCTCCGGTGTAATGCCGATTTTGTTGAAGACGAAGCCGATGCGCGCGTGTTCCGAGGCAAGTCGGATGTCCATGGCGCAGGTCATGGTGGCGCCGATACCCACAGCGGCGCCGTTGATGGCGGCGATGACCGGCTTGTTGCAATCATAGATTGCCAGGGTGACCCGTCCCCCTGTGTCGCGCACACCGGCGATGATCTCCGGGTCTTCCAGGCGTTCGTTCATATCCGCCATGGTGGGTTCCAGGTCCTCGTTGAGACCGAAGACATTGCCCTCCACGGACAGGTCCATCCCGGCACAGAAGGCCCGGCCCTCGCCAGTTACCACGATGGCACGCACCTCGTCATCATCACTGGCGCGGTTGAATGCCTCGATCAGTTCGTTGGCCATCTCCACGGTGAACGCGTTGAGCTGGTCCGGGCGGTTCAGTGTCAGGGTGAGGATGCTGTCAGCCACCTCGTAGCGCAATGTGGTGTAGGCCATAGTCGGATTTTCCAGTCTGTCGATGTAGCGGGAGGATGATTGTAGCGCTGTTCCGCTGCGCTGTCTGTCACACCTGACAGGGTAAAAAAATGCCGCGATATGCGCGGCTTGTATCTACTCCCATTGGCCACCCGGGGGTAGCTGCGCTTGATGGTCTCACGAGGGTCTCAAGCCAGGCGGCTGTCTACTTCGGCGAGCTTCTTCGCCACCCAGAACCACACGGCGGCGTTGACGTTGAGGCCGATATGGCTGCCGGGTACCTGAATATTGTGAACATCGTGATCGTCACCCCACTGCAGAGAGGTTTTCCAGTTCACCACGCCGTCGGCTTTGGTGAAGATGGCAGTGGTCGGCACGGGCGGCGGTGTGTTGAGACGATCATCGTCGTCCCGGTTATCCGGGTTGGGGTTGAGGCGCTGGTACAGGCGGCTGGCATGGGAGGCATCCTGGTGACCGCGGCCGAAGGGACTGCCCAGGGTAATGACCTGGTGAATGATGTCCGGTTGCATGCGGGCGATCTCCCGGGCGTAGATGCCGCCCAGGGAGTGCCCTATCAGCGTCACCATGCCGTCTCCCGCCTCGAGCAGGGGTTCCAGGGCGCCGCGAAGACTGTCCTCTGTGAAACTCTCGGGGCCCAGGTTGCGGCCCTGGCCCCAGCCGCTGGCAGTGTAGCCCTGGTGGCGCAGGAAACGGATCAGGGGGCCGTTGCCCCGGTCGTCGCCGAGGAATCCTGGGATGACCATCACACTGTGGCGCCGCCGCGTTTTCGGCAGCTTGCGCAATAGCGGTGCCGCCAGGTTCAGTACCGCGGCATCGGCAAGTGCCCGGGGCCCGTCGCTGAGGGCCAGCGCGATATTAGGAGGTTTCAGGCTCAAGTAGCGCTCTCCAGAATAAGCATGTGAACGTCGTCGATAATCTCCCTGAGTCCGGTCAGCTGGCGCGTGATTGTACTGTCCGGGGAATCAAAAGTCGTACTGCACTTCCACAGCCCAGGAGCGTGGTTCGTTAGGTATGCCAACGACCGCACCCTGGGTGCCGACTCGCTCCAGGCTCTCCCAGGTCTCTTCATCGGTCAGGTTCCTGACGGTGCCGATAATGCGAATATCCTGTGACGGGCTGAACCAGGTCACCATGGCGTCCACCCGGTAGTAATCATCTGCCAGGGTGGAGTCTGTATCAAATACGTCAAACTGACGCTCATCCACCCAGGAATAGCTTACAGAAGGTACGAACTCGCCCCAGCTGTCGGTTCTCAGGGAGTAACTGGCGTTCAGGAAAATCTTGTTTTCGGGCGCCTGGGGCAGGGCGTTGCCCGACAGGTCCTGGTTGAAGGGTTCCGCAGGAGGGGGGAATTCCCGCTCGTCGTAGTAACAGCAGAAATCCTCGAATTCGCCGTCGGTGTAGCTGTAGTTGGCCATCAGTGTCAGGCTGTCGGTGGCCAGCCATATGGCTTCTATCTCGAGACCTTTGACTTCCGCCTCGTCGGCGTTGACCATTTCCGGCAGGGAAATACCCAGGTCTTCTTCCAGCAGGCGCCCTACCAGTACCTGCATGTCGCTGTAATCATAGTAGTAGGCGGCCGCATTCAGCTGAAATACGCCGTTGAAGCTGCCCTTGTAGCCGATCTCATAGGACAGCACGGTCTCTTCATCAAAATAGGGGTTTTCCTGGATGGTGCCCAGGCGGAAGCCGCCTGACTTGTACCCGGTGGAAATACTGGCGTACATCATCTGGTCGTCGCTATACATGTAATCCAGCACTACCCGCCCTGACACGTTGTCCCAGTCGTCATCCAGCCTCTGGTTGGCGGTGGCGGGATCGACAAACAGGATGCCGCAGCAGTCCTCGCTCACCGGAAGGCCATAAATGGTGGAATCCAGTGCTATAAATTGCCGCTCTTTGCCCTTCTTCTCATCGTATGAATAGCGAAGGCCGGCGGTCAGCTTCCAGGTCTCATTGAAGGTGTAATTGCCATCGAAGTAAGCGGCTGTCGTCTCGCTGGTGAGGTCGGCATTCTGCAGATAGCCCCACAGGCCCGGGTTGGGCTGAACAGTACCCGGGATGGGAAACCCGCTGGTGGATACATTGGCCATGTGGGTAGAAGTCAGCGTGCGGATCCCGTAAGGCTGGTCGCGATCCTCATGGCGATAATAAATACCGCCTACCCATTGCAGGGGGCCATCCGTCGCTGACAGAAACTGCAGTTCGTGTGAATAGAATTCGATATTGTCCTCGGTGTATTCCACCACGCGAATATCCTGGCGCGAGGTATAACCGAAGTCGCCGTTATCGGCCGTGTAGTCGGATTCAGAGTAATTTCCCACGTACTTCAGGGTTATGCTGGGCAGGTCCCATGTAATATGAGTGGTATAGCGATTGTTGTTGTCGGTCTCGGTCTCCAGCGGATCGTTAAGGTCCACCTTGTACTGATCTCTGACAGAAGGATTTTCCTTCGTCCACTGGTAACCTTCGTTGAGAAATGCACCGTCAAGCGATTCTTCATCCGTCACATAAGGGGTTATCAAAAAGCCCCCTGGGAAGATACCGCCCCGAATATCATCGGTTTCATCCTTCTGGTATTTCAGCCAGACGTTGAGAGTATCGGTTACATCCCAGCTAAGCTGGACACCGAAACCGTCGTGATCCTGGTCCATGATGTCGTCCCCGCTCTTGTTATCCACGAAACCGTCGCGCTTGTTGCGATAAGCGTGGACGCGATAGCCCAGATCGTCGGTAATCGGTCCGGAGGAGGACACGCCCCAGTTGAATAGTCCGTAATCGCCTGCCTTGGCGCGAACATGATGTTCAAATTCCTCTGTGGGGCGCTTGGAAATGATGTTGACCGCGCCGCCAGTGGCGTTGCGACCGTACAGGGTGCCCTGGGGACCGCGCAGGACCTCGACGCGCTCCATGGTCAGCGAACTCGCGCGACTCAGGGAGCCGATGGAGTCGGTATAGACCTGGTCAATGTAAAGCGCGATACCCGGGTCGGTTCCCAGGCTGTTGGTAACCCTGCCCACACCGCGCAGGAACAGGCGGCGGGGTGCGTTTCTGACCGACAGTGAGGGCACCACTGCCTCGAAATCGGAACTGTTGGAGATGTTCAGGTTGTCCAGAGTCTCGCTGCCCAGGGCGGTAATGGCGATGACCGTATCCTGCAGGCTCTCCTCCCGTTTCTGGGCCACAACAATCACTTCTTCCAGTACATTCTGTGCCGCGGCGGGCAGGCTGATGCTGGCGGCGAGGGTGGCTGCCAGCAGGGTCTTGCGGGTTGGTAAATTATTCATTGCTGTTCCCAGGGTGTAGTTATTTAATGATTGGGTCGGTGCCAAGGGTCTGGACCAGCTTCGCCCCCGTGCTGTAGAGGGTGATCGGTGGGCCCGGTAAGTTGGTTATCACGTAATTAAACTGTGGTGAAAGACGGTTGGCAAGACCCAATCGGCTGGCCAGGCGAGCTGCTTCGGCGGTAAGCAATGCCCAGCCCCGATATGTGCATCGGGGCGTTGGCGGTTTCCAGGTGGAGGAAGGAGGCGTCGAGGCCCGTCAGTTGTCTCATGGTGTGCTCCGGCCCTCTTGTCTAGACATCATGGCCTGACGCGCTCTGCATCAGGCACCGTGATAAGTTGAGGGAGGGGTCTGCCTCCCGGTATCGTGGATTACGCACCGAGGCGCGCCTTGCCACATGCAGAGTGCACCGAGGTGTATTTCTGCAAGCTGACTGTGGAGGCAGACCATGAATAAGCATAGCACTTCCTACATTGGATTGG
>JAACFI010000201.1 GCA_009937575.1 Haliea sp. | reverse complement strand
TCGAGGCCGAAAGCGGGTTCCAGCTCGGGCTTGCCACGGCGGGCGTTGCGTACATTACTGCGCTCCAGGTCGCGCAGGTACAGGCCCACCGAGTCGTTCAACATCACGTCGAGTAACTCAGCGGTCGCCGTGGTGCATATAACCGGGCCGGCATAGCCCTCGTGAAATAACTTGGGGAGCAGTCCGGAGTGGTCCAGGTGGGCGTGGGACAACACCACCACGTCGATGTCGGCGGGGTCGAACGCAAACTCCTCGTCCTGGATCCGCTCCACCGCGTCGCCGCCCTGGTGCATGCCGCAATCCAGCAGGATGCGGCCGCCGCCCAGGGTCTCCAGCAGGTGACAGGACCCGGTTACCTCCTGGGCAGCACCCAGGAATGTCAGTGTCGCCATCGTGGAAGTCCCTTCCGTTCAGGCCCCATGGGGTCAGTCGTCGTCCGCCGGGGGTACCGCCTGCATCATGATCCTGCTGGTCTTACCCACCAGCCAGTAGGCGACGCCCAGGGCCAGAACGACTGCGGCAATGGCAAATACGTAAATGGACGTGGTATTTTCCAGGTCGAGAACGATCACCTTCCGGGCTATCGCCATCAGGGCGGTGCCGATCACCAGCTTGATCGGCAGGGTACTGGAGCCCAGGTACAGGCGGATATTGATGAATATCTCGATGGCGATCAAAACCACCATGAAAGCGCCGAATATCTTGAAGATGTCGCCCACATCGAGCAGCAGCACTGGCGGCGCCATCAAGCGGGTGTACATCACGTAGCAGACATCCGCCACACCGAGCAGGATCACCACGACCATCAACAGCGCCAGCAGTTTGACACAGAAGCGGATCACCACGTGCAGCAAGCGGATCAGCGGATCGTGGTGCTCGATCGACAACTCCTCGTGCATATCGTGGTCACGCCATTTGGTATCGCTCATGCAGCGGCCTCCCCAGCCACGTGGAACAGTTTCAGAACTGAAAATACGTTGATTTATCGCTTCAGGCAAGGCGGCATTATACGCCGGCTCCCCGGGGTGTCGGAACAGATCAACTGGTATAAGCTGTATACCACTGTGTCCCCATACTTGTGATGACCTGATGAATCTCGACAAACTGAAGCAAGCCGAGGCCGACTTTCTACAGCGCTATCCCGGCGGCTTTTCCGATCCGGGGATGGCCCCCATCAAGAAAAAACACAACGTGGACAAGCTGGTGGACTTCACACAGGAAAACCTCGGGCGCGGCGCCTTTGGCCGCCCGGAGCAGGTGGCGGAAAACCTGCTGACCATTGTCAGCCGCTCATCCATGGTGTCGCGGTTCGAAAAGCCCCGCTTCCGCGACTTCATACGCGGAATGAACTCGCGGGAGAAACAGGATCTGGCAGACGCCTTCGAACAGCGCCTGTACGGCCGCAAGCAGTTCGGGTTCGAACTGATGCTGGGAATGTTGCAACAGCACAAGCTGGCCAAGTGGTCATTGATCTCGGTGGTGCCCTTCTATCACGCCCCCAACAGGGAAGTTTTCGTCAAGCCGACCACCGCCAAGGGCATTCTCGCGTTCCTCGAGGTGGAGGACCTGAAATATCACCCCACCCCCTCCTGGGCCTTCTACAAGGGATACAGAGACCTGGTGAAAGACGTGCGTAAGCACGTGGTACCGACGCTGGCGCCGAATAACGCCGCCCTTACCGGGTTCCTGATGACCACCATGTAGCGATAGATTTCTCAGCTGGAACATTGGGCTCAGGCCCTGCAGTTCTAGTGCTCCAGAATGTGCTGGTAATGCTCCGACTCAAACCCGCGATACTGCATGAAGCGCGCGCGGCGGGCTTTTTCCTTGATGTCTTCTGGCGGCTCTGGCCCAAATTTCCTCAGAAGTACTTCCTCTGCGCTGGTATACCAGTCGTATTCCCCTGAGGCGAAGACGGATTGAATGTCTGAATCAGGGATACCCTTCTGGCGCATCTCCTGGCGAATACGAACGGGGCCGTGGCCGCGGTTGAAACGTTGGCGCAGGAAGCTCTCGGCGTAGCGGGTGTCGCTTTGGAGGTTTTCTTCGGCGAGGGTATCCAGTTGTTCTTCGATGAGGGCATCGTCTCTGAAGCGTTTTTTAAGTTTTTGTTTCAGTTCGCGGCGGGAGTGCTCGCGTCTTGCCAGGAGGTCCATGGCGGTGCGGCGAATTTCGGATGGGCGGCCATCCGTGGAGGAGTTGAAGGCTTGTTCGGATAAATCAGGCATCGAGTGGATGGTGCGCAGTGCGCACCCTACGGGGGCATTCGCACGGAATTCCTGGGAGAGGGAAAAAAGGCGCCGGGGGCGAGTGTGGGATAAGTGGGTACCCGGCGCCTGAGGGGAAACATTGGTATGTGGCTGGAGGCTGGTGACCAGCGGGGATTACTCCTTCCCGCTGTCGATCTCTGCTTCCTCGGCGGCCTCCTCCGCTTTGGGTACGTCGGTGTTGAGTAACTGGGCGCGGATAGCCGTTTCGATCTCGTTGGCCACCGCCGGGTTGTCTTCCAGGAACTTGGCCGCGTTGGCCTTGCCCTGGCCGATCTTGTCGCCCTTGTAGGCGTACCAGGCGCCGGACTTGTCCACCAGGCTGAGCTTCACACCCCAGTCGATGACCTCGCCCATGTGGTAGATGCCCTTGCCGTACATGATCTGGAACTCGGCCTGCTTGAAGGGCGGTGACACCTTGTTCTTCACCACCTTCACCCGGGTCTCGTTGCCCACGACCTCGTCGCCGTCCTTGACCGCGCCGATGCGGCGGATATCCAGGCGCACCGAGGAATAGAACTTGAGGGCGTTACCACCGGTGGTGGTTTCCGGAGAGCCGAACATGACGCCGATTTTCATGCGGATCTGGTTGATGAAGATCACCAGGCAGTTGGTCTGCTTGATGGCGCCGGTGAGCTTGCGCATGGCCTGGCTCAGCAGGCGCGCCTGCAGGCCCACGTGGGAGTCACCCATCTCACCCTCGATTTCCGCCTTCGGGGTGAGGGCCGCCACCGAGTCCACCACCAGCACGTCTACCGCGCCGGAACGCACCAGCATCTCGGCCACTTCCAGGGCCTGCTCGCCGGTGTCCGGCTGGGACATGATCAGGTCATCCATCTGTACGCCCAGTTTCTCGGCGTAGATGGGGTCCAGGGCGTGTTCCGCGTCAATGAAGGCAGCGGTACCGCCGGTTTTCTGCGCCTCGGCGATGACCTGCAGGGTCATGGTGGTCTTGCCGGAGGATTCCGGCCCGTAGATTTCGCAGATCCGCCCCCTGGGCAGACCGCCGATGCCCAGGGCGATATCCAGCCCCAGGGAACCGGTGGAAATCGCCGGGATGGCGACATGCTCCCGGTCGCCCATGCGCATGACGGTGCCCTTGCCGAACTGGCGTTCGATCTGGCTGAGTGCGGCTTCGAGTGCTTTTTCTTTATTGGCGTCCATGTTCGATCTCCCCTGGCCATACAGTAAAACTACTGTATATATACTCAGTGCTTTGAAATCGAAATGCAAGCCCCAAATTCAATTAATTTTGGCCACTGGGGGGTGGCAGGAAAAACCCGCCTGAATTGGCGACAGGTTCTATTTCCCGTCAGGCACCGATGGCTTTGCCGTCGTCGGACACGGCGTAGAACAGGCAGTCCGACTCGGCAATGGCGGCGTTGTTGGTGATCATGAACAGCTTCAGCGGCTGCGCCGGGTAGAGCTTGCCGTCCTTGATGCGCACCAGGCGGGTAACGGCACAGCGGCCGCCGGCGTCCTGGGCGGTGAACAGGCCGCGCTCGGTACCGCTGGCCCAGCCCAGCAGCGTATCCGGGGTAACACCCCCGAAATTGAGGTGCTCGATATCGGTCCGCAGGGTGATGTCATAGTTGTCCCGGGGCTCCTCGGCGTAGGTCAGGGTGACGTGCTCGTTCAGTTCCAGGCGGATGGGATCGCGCAGCAGTTCCAGCCCCCAGTCCGTCTCGCCCTCGTGCAGCACGGACTCCGTCTCGAAGTAGCGGCACATGCCCTCCCAGGCCAGTTCGTGGGCCTCCTGGTCCAGGCGTCCACCCACTTCCACCGTCACCGTGGGGTAGGAGTGCTCGCTGATCTCCATCAGCGCCCCCAGTCCCAGGTGGGAGATGATCAGGCGCTGGGTGAACAGTGACACCAGCGCATCGTGCTGGCGGTCCATGTGGGTGCACACCCCGAAGGACGGCCCGGAGCCGGACGTGTTGTGCAGGTCGATCACGGCTTCCGGGTGGTGCATGCGCAGGATCTCCAGTATTTCCTCCGCCAGCACCCCCTGGGCATCGTCAAAGGGCGGCCGAAAACAGCGGTTCAGGTCCCTGGCCCGGGGAAGCATGCGGTGGCTGAACAGGGGCGGTTCCAGCGCGACCGCCACCGAGGCCACGATACACACCACGTTGACGGCGGGCCGGCGGCCGGATTTCAGCCAGCGGAATAGGGCCATTGCACCTGAGGGCTCGTTGCCGTGCAGCAGGGTTACCAGGGCCCGGGTGCGGGAATTGTCCTCCCCGCTGAAGAAAAAGCAGGTGGGGCCGCCCAGGGCGCGCAGGAACTCCTCGACGTTGTTGCCGATATCGGTGGACAGGGGATCGCGAACAAACTTGAATCGTCTCATAAGGGCCACTCGGCCACCGGCAGGTTAGCTGCGCTGTGACCGATAATTTCCTCCAGTAATGCGTGCAGGGCCGCCTCCGATGGCAGGCCCTGTTTCAGTTGCGCCAGTTTTTTCTGCTGCCAGATGGCGCCGGTCTGGCGGCGCGCCAGGCGCTGTTCGATCACCCCCAGGTAGCGGGACGTTTCCGCGGAATCGATACCGATTCGCTCCAGGCCCTCGTAGGCCAGGGGCATGAGCTTTTCGATCACGCTGCAAATGTCCTGCTCACGGTAGCCGGACTGGCGGAACTCGGGCCACACCAGTCGTGCCTCCAGGCCGTACTGGGCGGCGCGATGGAAATTGTATTCGGCGATAACGAAGGGAATCGATGGCAGTAATTCGTTGATGCGCGGCCGGATACCTTCCGCCAGGCCGATCAGGAAAGCGGCGTTGGCCACCATGTCCACCGGGGTCGGTCCCGCCGGCAGTGACCGCATCTCTACACGCAGCATACCGCCATCGGCGTCGTCGTAGATGGGGCGGTTCCACAGCCAGACCGTGCTCTGGTGCAGGCGCAGTTCCGCCAGGGAGGGTGTCAGCCCCGCCGCGATTTCCTCCGCAGGTGACCGGTCGTTGCAGATCGGTAACAGTGGCGGGTAGATGCGTGCGACTTCCCGGAACAGTTCCCCCGCCCCGCGCCGGGCCCAGCCCTGGCCGAAGCCGACCCGGGCGGGCTCGTTCCAGCTGTAGCGGTCCACCAGGCGGGTGTCGATGGACTGCTTGAACAGGGGAACGCGGGTCTCGTGCCACAGGCTGTGACCGAACAGGGTCGGTGAGTTCGCCGCCAGGGCCAGCGCCAGGGGTGTCATCAGCTGGATGGCATTGTAAGTGTCGGCGTAATCTCTCGGCGACACCCGGTAGTGCACCTGGAAGGAGGTATTCGCGCCTTCCAGGGTAATATCCGCCATTTCCATCTTCAGCGGATTCTCGCCGTTGATATCGATGTGGAACTGCCCGCCCCGCCGCTCGATCAACTGTTCCACCAGGGCGTGGTAGCGGCGTCGGTCGGTAATGCAGTGGGGGCCGAAATCGGACTGACGCAGGGTGGGCAGGATGCCGATCGGCACGACCCTTCCGCCGTGGTCCGCGGCCACCTGCCTCAGGTACGCCAGTTTGGTGAGAATCTCTTTCTCGGTGGCGGCGAAGGGGGCGTCCGACAGCGCATAGGGAGAAAGGTTGTACTCCAGGTTGTAGCGGTTCAGTTCCAGGGTGAGCTGTGGGTCGTTGGCCTGGTCGAGAATTTCCTGGTTGGCGTACAGGGGCTTGCCGTCGGCGTCGACGAGGTACATCTCCAGCTCGGCACCCAGCGACCCGGGACCGCGGGCGAAACCGGGGTCGTCCGCCAACTGGTACAGGGCCACCAGGTTTTCCTCCAGGCGCTGCTCAAACGCCCGGTAATCTTCGGGAGCGAATCGGATTCTGTCTATCTCTATGCCCATCAGCGCCTATTGTGGGAGCAGTGTCCGCCCGGGTTATTGATATAGATCGTGTATGGCGCGGATAGTCGCGCTCAGTCCTTTGCTGCCTGCGCTTCCTGCAGTTCCTTTCCACGCCAGGCCTGCTGGATGACATAGGCGCGGATCGCGTCGCTCTCCTCCCGGCTCAGCTGCTCCCCGAAGCTCGCCATGCCGTTTTTGCTGAGCAGGCCCTCGCGCACCACGGAATTCCAGCCTTCGGGATCGTGCAGCCAGGCGGAGCCTCGCAGATCGGGAATGATCAGCCCGGACACCGCGTTGAGGCCGTGGCAGCCCATGCAGATATCCTGGTACAGGCCGAAACCCTTGTGCTCGGTGGCCTGGTCAGCCTTGCGCTCCGGGGGGTTGAACACCACCGTCTGGCGCCAGTCCACCGCCGGCAGCTGCCCATCGGCGCCGAGTTTGAAGGTCAGCACACGGCTGATGTTGGGCATGCTCTCGGCCTGCACGAACTCACCGAATACCAGGGCGAAGGCACCTCCCCAGCCGACGTTGACCGACACGTACTGCTCGCCGCCGATCTCGTAGGTCATCGCCGGCGCAACCACCCCGGTCTGGGTGGGAAATTCCCACAGGCGCTCCCCCTTGTCGGCGGTAAACGCCACGAACTTGCCGTCGGCGGTACCCTGGAATACCAGGTTGCCGGCGGTCGACAGTGCACCACCGTTCCAGGCACCGTTGTGCTCCACTCGCCATGCCTCGCTCTGGGTGCGGGGATCCCAGGCCAGCAGGCGCCCCTTGATCAGGGGCCGCAGGGCGTCGCGCTCCGCCTGGTCATCCGGCAGGCTGCCGATAATGCCTGAGGTGCCGGTGTTGCTGACCCCCGGTCGATACACAAATTCCTCCGGCTGTCCGTAGGAAGCGGCGAAATCCAGCACCGGGATATACACCAGCCCTGTATCGGGACTGTAGGACATGGGGTGCCAGTTGTGCCCTCCCAGGTAGGAGGGCGTGACGTCCAGCGGCGAATCGATATAGCGGGCACCCTCCACTTCCACCGGGCGCCCGGTCTCCATGTCGACGTGGGTAGCCCAGGTAATGTCGATGTAGTTATTGGCACTGAGCAGGGTGCCGTCGGTACGATCGATAACGTAGAAGAAGCCGTTCTTCGGTGCCTGCATCAGCACCTTGCGGGTTTTACCGTCCAACTCGATATCGGCCAGGATGATGTGCTGGGTCGCCGTGTAGTCCCAGCTCTCCCCGGGGGTGGTCTGGTAATGCCAGACGTACTTGCCGGTATCCGGGCGCACCGCCACGATAGAGGACAGGAACAGGTTGTCGCCACCGCCCGGGGAGCGGATCTCCCTGTTCCAGGGGGTGCCGTTACCCACGCCGAAGTAGAGCAGGTCCAGCTCCGGGTCATAGGCCATGGAATCCCACACGGTGCCGCCGCCACCGCCAAGCTCGTACCACTTGCCGCTCCAGGTCTCGGCGGCCATCTTCATGGCGTCATTCTCGAACCCGAGCTTCGGGTCGCCCGGGACCGTGTAAAAACGCCAGATCATCTCCCCGCTATCCGCGGCGTAGGCACTGATAAAGCCGCGAACGCCAAACTCGGCACCGCCGTTGCCGATCAGCACCTTGCCGTCGATCACCCGCGGTGCGCCGGTAATGGTGTAGGGCAGGCTGGCATCGAGGGTCGCCACTTCCCAGTTGACCTTGCCGGTGGCTGCATCCAGGGCTACCAGGCGGCCGTCAAACACGCCCACGAACACCTGCCCCTCCCACACCGCGACACCGCGATTGACCGCGTCACAGCAGCCGTGCTTCACCTTGGCCTTGTCCACCTCGGGATCGTAAGTCCACAGGTGTTCGCCGGTACGGGCGTCCAGCGCGTGCACGATGCTCCAGGAAGAGGTGGCGTACATCACGCCGTCCACCACGATGGAGGTGGCCTCGATACCCCGCTCGGTATTGAAGTCAAAGCTCCAGGCCAGGCCCAGCTGGTTGACGTTTTCAGTATCGACCCTATCCAGCGGGCTGTAGCGCTGCTCGCTGTAGGTACGGCCGTAGGACATCCAGCTGCCTGGTTCGGAATCCGCCGCCAGCA
>JAACFI010000200.1 GCA_009937575.1 Haliea sp. | reverse complement strand
ACTGTGTTTCTTTCAGCCCCGGGCATACATCGTTTTTGGAGCCTTCGCAAGGATTGGTATAGCCCTGAATTTCGCGAGTTTATCGAGGGGGAAATAGAGTCGTCTCAGGTAACTAGTGGTTCTCTTTATCAACACGACGCCTAGTAAGACCCGGCCTGTGCCTATCCGGCATGCGGGCACTGACAAGTTAAGGCATTGATTCCATAAGAATCCAGACTTGGACTCTCAAGCTACGGCCCTGCTCCATTCATCAAACGCACTCACCCTCAGATTTCGATATTGCTCTGCTCTGACCAGGTGTCTTCCTAGATTGAATAGGTTCTGCACAGCAGCATGGGCAGCGACGAATCGCTGCGCCTGGACCATCGACTTGAATCGCCTCATCCCTCGCTCCCTCACTCTGGTTGACTCATGCGACTGCTCGGCCCGATTGTTGGCATATTGGTCCGTCACATGGACGACCTCAGGAATCAGTTCACGATGGGCCACTGGATAGCTACGTAGTTTGTCGGTAACAATCTTCCTGGGCTCGCCCTCATGACTCCGTAGCAGCCGCCTGAAGAAGCGTTTGGCGGCAGCACCATCCCGTTTGGCGTGTAGGTAAACATCCACTACATCCCCATCCTGATCCACGGCTCGCCAAAGGTAATGTTGCTTGCCATTGATCTGAATGGTCCGGCACTCCGGCGAATACTTCGTCGATGTAGAATGTGTCGCCGTATCCACCATGCCTTCGCTTCAATCTCCTAGCGTAAATAGCTCCGAACTTGATGCACCAAAGGCGAATTGCTTCTCGGCTGACGGTGATACCCCGCGCAGCCAATAGATCTTCAATGAATGGTCCGGCATCCCGGCGGTGGCTCAGATTGAATCGATAGTAGAGCCAGACGGCGTAACTGATAATGTCAGGCGGGAATCGATGTCGCTTGCAGGTGCTCATCGGCCGATTCTATCAACTTCGGCGAGTTTATTTGGCAGTACCAGTCAGACGTATCCCGACTCCTTCAGTTCTGAAATAATCAATTTTTGAACCGCCGTTTCCTTGATATCCCCCGGCTTATCCAATCCCAGGCGCGCCAGATAAGGTGTGGCGGCCTCGGGCGGGGAAATTGCCACTCCAACCGCCCCGGCGATAGCCTTGAAAAGAGTGCTACGGGACCCCAGTTTGCCCTTAAGTTTTTGCAGCACATCACCCAGCACCAGTTCTTCGTCAGTAAAGTCTGTTCCGAAGGGGTACTTTGGAAACATCCCTTCGGCCCTCAGGCGGGCGGCTATGCGCTCCAGGCGCTCGGGTGTGTTGTTGCAGAACTGTTCGGGGATCTCGTAATCATCTGCAATTTTGCCAGCTTGCTTGGCCTGTTCCAATAACTTCTGCTGGAAACGTGAATCTGCAATGTTGAGCAGGCGCGCGATTACATCTTTCTCGCGCTGGCCACGCAGCATGGCAATACCGTATTCGGTGATAACGATATCGCGCAAATGTGCCGGAATGGTTACGTGGCCATAGTTCCACACAATATTGGAAGAAATGGTCTCTCCCTTGGTGCGAGTACTGCGGCACATCAGCACAGAGCGTGCGTCTTCAAGGGCGTGGGCCATGGCGACAAAATTATACTGCCCGCCGACACCACTGATCTTGCGCCCGTCCTGCAGGCCATCCGAACACGCTGCTCCCAGCAGAGAAACCATTATTGTGGTATTGATAAAGCGTGCGTTCAAACGCTGCAGGCGGGCAATCTCTTCGCAACCGTAGAGCTGGTTAACAAACGCGATATCCGTCATGCAGATCTTTTTGATTTCAGCTTCGGGCATGGTTCTAAGCTGCTCATACATGGCTTGTGGGCCGAGGAAAAAACCGGCATGCAATACGATCCCGCCCTTGAGTTCTTCGCCCATGCAGTGTGCGCGTATCTGCTGCGCTGCTTGTTCATCGCCGAGATCACCTGCGATCTCAGTACCATCTGCACAGTGCAGCACACCCTCAGTCAGTGATATCGAGTCCCTGAAAAATCCGTATTTCTGTAGAAAAACCAGGTCCGCCTGGGTAAGCCTGGTCTCGATCAGACCTTCCTCCAGTAGGATGTCCAGCGTTTCCGGAGCGACACTGGGGCCAATTTTCCCGGCGTTGACCAACCTCTGCAGAGCCACATTGTCGTACACGGCCCGCTTGAGTATCCCGTGATTGTAGAGATGACGGAACCCGTCGGCGAACATTTCTGTCGATCCGTATAAGCCCTGCTCAAAAGGTTCCGTACCCCCGATCTCGGCAATAATGTCACCAAACTTTTCCAGTATGCCCAGTTCCGCGAGAACCTCCTTATAACGACGATTCTGTTCCTGACGCTGGATGCACCCATAGGTGATGGCATCACCCAGGGAGCCGATGCCTATTTGCAGGGTGCCACCGTCAGGGAGCAGAGTGCTGGCGTTGAGGCCGATCATGTAGTCGGCAGTTTCGACTGCCGGTGCCGGAGGTCCCAGCAGGGTGTGATTATATTTCTCATGATCCAGGATAAGGTCATAGGTTTCCGGCGGTACAATCGCATCGTTATACATAAAAGGCAGTTCGTCATTGACCTGAGCGATAACCGCGACCTGTTTGCCCTGTTCGCGCAACTTCTGCAGCCGGGGAAGAATGTCCAGGGCATAGGCATCGCCACTCATACTGTAGAAAAGCTCACCATCGATCTCACGTTTACACGCCATCTGACTGAACACATTGCAACCCTGCTCCACCATATCGCGCAGCCAGTGGGTAAAATTGCTGTATACATAGTTCTGCTGCGCATGGCGATTACCGAGAAAGTCTCCCGCCTGAAGAAAGACCTCAACGACCTCGATATTTTCCGGCAAATGCCCCCTGAGATAAGGCTGCACATAGTCCAGTTCAGGAAGATTACCGAATACCCGCTCTACAAACGGGCCAATAAAGCGCTGCTCGAGATCACTTTTCCCTTGCGGTCGACTGAAAGAAACACCGGTAATCATCGTCAATTGGATATCCGGATCTGCCAGGGCGCGCCTGAAAAGCGCGTTGAAGATATGTGCGGGACGGCCAAAGCCGCCGGCAATTACCACTTTCTTGCCCACCTTATCAAGCAGCGCATCTACAAATGGGTCGAGGTCGGTAAAGTACGCCGGTGCTTTAGCTGTCATCTCGAGATTGTCTCCGAATTACAGTGGGCATGAGGTTCAGGACACCAGAACGTCCTAGGAATCATGCAAGAATGGTCTTGTTTTAGGTATAGCACCCGCGTGGGATTCTTTCCATATTCAAGTTCGCTGACCAGACAGTCTTTGGGCTGTAATTGGCGATTTGGCCGCGGCTGGCCTACTCTAACCGGTAATGGCAAGGTTATAGGCCAGGGTATGACTTGTGGTAACGTCGCCTGATCATGAGGAGATCGCATTTATGTCAGAACAGAACATGCAAATCGTGCAACGCCTGCTACAAGAGGTATGGACCCAGGGTAACCTGTCTATACTGCCTGAGCTTATGGCCGAGGAGACTGTGGCTTATCCCATGCCGCAGATGGGAGCCTTGAACGGACGCGAGGAATACAGGAATTTCATCGCGGTCTACAAAGGGATTTTCCTCGACATGAGCTTCGAAATCCAGGACCAGTTTGGCGCTGCCGACAAGGTCGCCACCCGCTGGATCAGCAGAGTTACGGACGCTTCTGGTGATGCCACCCAGGACGCTGCAAGCGGGGAACAGCTCACGATAGACGGGATCACCCTCACCCATCACGACGATACGGGGAGAATCGTAGCGGAGTGGGCCACGTGGGATACACAGAGCTTGTTGCAATCGGCCACAGCGCCCCAGGTTTTCGAACAACTCTCCATCAAGATCTGAGTGTTGCCGGTGTACGCCGCGCACTCCCAAAAAAAAGAGCACTCCCCATGATCCTGCACCCCAAAAACGAAACCTTCGAACACCTCGACCCCCGCTCCCGCGAGATAATGCTGAAAACCGTGGAATTTTTCGAGAGCAAGGGTAAGAAAAAGCTCAAGCACGACGACCATGAGCGGGTCTGGTATACGGACTTCCTGGACTTTGTGAAACGCGAGCGAGTGTTCGCTACCCTGCTCACCCCTGCGGCCTTCGCCGGTGGGGATGACGGCAAGCGCTGGGATACGTTCAGGAATTGTGCGTTCAATGAGATACTGAGCTTCTACGGCCTGCAGTACTGGTATACCTGGCAGGTCACCATCCTCGGCCTGGGGCCGATCTGGATGGGCAATAACGATAAGGTCAAGCAGCGCACTGCGGACCTGCTGGAAGACGGCGGTATCTTCGCCTTCGGCCTGAGCGAGCAGGCCCATGGCGCCGACCTGTATTCCTCCGAAATGGCCCTGTCGCCCGTGGCCGACGGCCGGTACGTGGCTAACGGCAGCAAGTACTATATCGGTAACGCCAATGCCGCCGCGCTGGTTTCCACCTTTGGCAAGAACCGGGAAACCGGCGATTTCGTCTTCTTCGCGGCCCAAAGCGACCACGCCAACTATGAATGCGTCAAGAACGTGGTCAACTCGCAAAACTTCGTCGCGGAATACGCCCTGCACGATTACCCGGTCACCGAAGACGACATCCTTAGCACCGGGCAAGAGGCCTGGGACAGCTCCCTAAATACCATCAATGTCGGCAAATACAACCTGGGTTGGGCATCCGTGGGCATCTGCACCCATGCCGTTTACGAGGCCATCACCCACGCCACCCATCGTCGGCTGTTCGACCACAGTGTCACCGAGTTCACCCACATCCGGCAGTTTTTCGTGGACGCTTGGACCCGGCTGGTGGCCATGCGCATGTTCGCGCTGCGGGCCTCCGACTACATGCGCGCAGCCTCCACGGAAGACCGGCGCTACCTGCTGTACAACCCGATGGTGAAAATGAAGGTGACCACCCAGGGCGAGGAGGTGATCAACCTGTTGTGGGACATTATCGCGGCCAAGGGCTTCGAAAAGGACACCTACTTCGAGATGGCCGCGCGGGATATCCGCGCGCTGCCCAAGCTGGAGGGCACGGTGCACGTGAACATGGCGCTGATCATCAAGTTTATGGCCAACTACTTCTTCAACCCGGCGCCGTTCCCGGAAGTTCCCACCATGAGTGATCCCGCCAACGACGATTTCCTGTTCAAGCAGGGTGCAACCCGGGGGCTGGGCAAGATCCAGTTTCACGACATCACCCTGGCGTACGACAGCCTGGACCTGCCGAACATCAATGTGTTCAAGCAACAGATCGACGTGCTGCGGCAGTTCCTGGCCACGGCTGCGCCGAGCAAGGAGCAGGCCGACGATATCGACTTCCTGCTCAACCTTGGCGAGTTGTTCACGCTGGTCGCCTATGGCCAACTGTTGATCGAGAAAGCGAAAATCGACGCCGTGGAAGATGATGTGGTGGACCAGATCTTCGACTTCATGGTCAGGGACTTTTCCAGGTTTGCGCTGCAGCTTTATTCCAAGACCGGGTCCACCGATGAGCAGATGGCACTGTGCCTGCAGATGATCAGGAAGCCGGTGAAGGATACCGGTCGCTTCGAAAGGGTGTGGCAGCAACATGTGGCGGTGCTGGATGGCGCCTATGCCATGAACGACTGATGTTGACAGGTACTAATGTAAGCAACGGCCGGTTCAGCATTGTCTCTCAGGGTGACTTTACCTGGCGGTACCATCGAGGGGCTTCCAAGTGCCTGCTCTACAAGCGATTTTAGTGGGCCGTGCCGGAATGAACCACCCCCATCCATGCTGCTATTGCAGCAGAATTCTTCAGACTAGTATTCAGTTTGAATAACCTTCACTCTGACACATATTCGGCTTGTAATGCGCTTACTGAGTTAATTTCAAACCCGGATTGAAGGAGAGGGCCAACATGATCGAATGGACAGAACAGCAGCAAATGATTCGAGGCATGATGCGCGATTTCATCGAAAAGGAAATCCAGCCGCACATTGATGATCTGGAATACAACGGCATGCCACCCTACGACCTGATGCGCAAGATGTTCGCGACCTTCGGCATCGATCAAATGGCCACGGCGAATTTCGACAGGCAGATCGCCAGGGAGGAGGCTGGCGACACCCCGGATAAATCCAACGATGACAAGACCACAGAGGAGAGGCCGCTGACTGACGCTGCTCTTGACGCGGTCGCCATGCCCATGTTGCTGCCCATGGAACTGAGTCGGGTCTGCCCCGGCCTGGTCACCGCGCTGGGCGTGTCTGTGGGGTTGACCGCCAATGCCATCATGGCCAAGGGTTCACTGGCCCAGAAGAAACGCTTTGCGCGGGATCTGTTGACCTTCGAGAAGGTCGGGGCCTGGGCTATCACCGAACCCAACTCGGGTTCGGATGCTTTCGGTTCCATGAAGTCAACCGCCCGGCGGGACGGAGAAGGTGGTTATATCCTCAACGGCAACAAGACCTTCATTACCAACGGACCTTTCGCAGATACCATCGTGTTTATCTGCAGGCTGGAAGACCCGGAGCGTGAGCAGCAGGATTGGAAAATAGTCTCCTTTATCCTCGACTCCGGCATGCCCGGCCTGGACCAGAGCGCGCCTTTCAAGAAGATGGGCATCGGCTCGTCGCCTACGGGGGAGCTCTTCCTGTCCGACGTGAAAGTTGGCCCTGATCGCCTGATGGGCGAATCCGAGGATGGCTACGGGCGCTCCGGCGCAAAATCCACCTTCAGCGCCGAACGCTCGGGTGTTGCCGCCATGGCACTGGGTCTGGTGGAACGGTCCCTGGAGATGTCACTGGAGTACGCGAATACCAGGGTGCAGTTCGGCCAGCCCATCGGCAACTACCAACTGGTGCAACTGAAGCTGGCAAAAATGGAGGTGGCCAGGCTCAATATCGAAAACATGATCTTCCGCTATATTGAAACCCGCGCCCGGGGTAAAGACCTGACGCTGGCAGAGGCTTCGGCCATGAAGCTCTACTCAGCCCAGGCCGCGATGGAGGTGACCTCTGAAGCGGTGCAGATTTTTGGCGGCGCTGGCTACATGCGCGAGTCCCGGGTCGAGCAATTGATGCGCGATTCCAAGATTCTGCAAATCTACGCCGGCACCGATGAAATGCAGGTGGTGGCGATGGCCCGTGACTTAATGGGTCGAAGCTGAGCAAACAGAACACCGGGTACAGGGTGTGCCTGGCGAATTCGCAATATATCCATGGAATCAATCAGTTAGAAATAACAGGCTGGCTGTCAGGAGTCGCTGACACCTCACCTAGAAATCACCATCCAAGCCGACGTACCCGACAACCCGACGCCAAACCATCTCCCCCAACCCCATCCACCACATCAACAACGTCGAGTACGTCAGGTCCAACGGATGTAATTGGGGCTTGTTCCCCGGGGGTACTCCCCCCTTTGGCTGGGTAATCACCAAATTATCTGCCCGTAAAATTTTTCCAGATTTCATAAAGGCCGACACCCAACACCCTGCCATGACTGCCACAGCCATCCGAGCTGCTCCAGATTGGCAATCTCTGAATCACTACACCCTACCTATTACCGCGCCCATGCCCCACTACCTCTGCCCAGAGACAGGCACTGACACAGCCAAGGCAAGCCCCTACACTGACCCTATTGGAGGAAAAGCGAAGATGATTACCTGGATTAAACGATTACTGCTTACGATCACAATCGTGGGCCTGATCGCCACCAATATTCTTACCCTGACCCATACAGCCTTCAACGCCGCGCTTTCTGGCCTGGCCGGGACTTACCTCGGTGTCCGCACAGTGGCCAGTGCAATGCAAACCAAACTGGCATCGAAAGATGCAGCCATCAAGAAGAACAATGCTACTGCTATGAAACGCAAGGCAGCCACTCGCCGATTTGGCAACAGGCTCACTACCAGGACGAAGCGAGTCGCTGCGAAAAGTATTGCTGCTATTCCCGCCGAGGCTATTCCGTTTCTGGGTGTAGCTGTGTTGATTGCGGATACCAGTTATGAACTATACGCCGCCTGCGAGACTGTTACGGAATTGGATGAACTGTATGTGGAACTGGGGATGGACCACGAAACGCCCGATGATGTGATGCACAGTGTCTGTGATCCAGAGTTGCCTGATGCTGGGGAGGTCTGGGATGGCGTAGTGGCCAGGAGGTACTGACAAGTTAATCCTTGTGGGCCCTCAGAATCGAGCACTCGGTCTCACGCAACCGCCCTGCTCCACTCTCCGAACGCAGCTACCCTAAG
>JAACFI010000199.1 GCA_009937575.1 Haliea sp. | reverse complement strand
TCCGAGCGCAACCGCCAGCGGGTGGCCCAGGGTTACGAGCTGACCAAGGACATGTCCAAGGCCTCTGCCAACGTGCGCGAATCGGTGCAGGAGACCTCCAAGTCCGCCAAGCGCCAGGGGGAACTGATCCAGTCAGTGACCGCTGCGGCGGAATACATCCAGGCACTCAACACCAAGATCTCGGTGGTGGCGATCAACACCCGTATCGAGGCGGAGAAGGCCGGCGAGCACGGCCGTCCCTTCCTGGGTATTGCCGAGGCCATCGGTGACCTGCTGCGTGAAGCCGAGGAAGAGGGTCGCAAGATCATCTCTGAGGTGCGCCTGCTGCAGAACCTGTCCGCGGACAACCTGGCCAGCATGGAGAACACCGTGGGCACGGTGGTCACCATCCTGGAGTACATCGACCGCCTCGACACCTCACTGGAGGAGATCAACGCGGGTTCCTCGGCCATTACCTCCATTATCACCTCGGTGGATGATGCGGCGGGGCAGTCCGCCAACACAGCCCAGCACATGAACAGCGCCATGGACAAGATCCGCGAGCGCAACCTGGATATCAGCGAGTATAGCGAATCCACCCAGGTGGGCGTGGCCAGCCTCAAGGCCTCCATGCACGACGTGGCAGAGAACCTGCGCCAGTTCAAGATCGAACGGGATGCCGCCCAACGGGATGCCGCCCAACGGGATGCCGCCCAGCGCGTGGCGCCTACGCCTGAGGCCGCCGATATGAAGAAAATCCAGCAGGCCACCCGCATCTACCACGAGGAGGAGATGAAGGCGCTGGAGCAGACTGAGGAGAAGAAGGCCTCCGTATGAACACCGCAACGGCTCGCCGCTCCAGCTCTATCCGCAGTGACCAACTGGGCATGTTGATGCACCGGCTGCACCAGTACGCGGGCATCCACATCGACAGCTCCCGCGGGGTGATCGCCCAGTGCATAGAGCGGCGCATGACCAATCTGGGGATCGACGATGTCGACGCCTATATGGGCAATTTTGACGAGAGCATCAATGCCCGCGCCGAGTGGCTGGCGCTGATCGACCTGCTCACGGTGAAGGAGACGCGCTTCTTCCGCCAGCCTATGGCCTTTGACTGCGTGGCGGATTACGTGGAGGGCCTGTTGCAGCAGGGTCCGGCACCCAGCGAGTTGTCCTTCTGGAGCGCCGGCTGTTCCAGCGGCCAGGAGGCCTACTCCATCGGCATGGTCATCGAGCATGTCATGCGGCGCTACCAGCCCTGGATGCAGTGGCACGGTATCGGTACCGATATCAGTTTTGACGCGATCAACGCCGCCCAGCGCGCCAGCTACGGCTTCGACTCGGTGCGCCATGTGCCCCTCGAGTTCCGCGACTGGTATTTGCAGCGGGAGGGGATGGATGGCTGGTGTGTGGCGCCTGCTATCTGCTCCCAGACCAATTTCTTTCACAGCAACCTGCTGCATGTGAACAGTGCGCCGTTTGCCGACTTCAACATTATTTTCTGCCAGAACGTATTGATCTACTTCGAGCGTGACAAGCAGCGCTGGATCATCGACCAGCTTACCGACCGGCTGCGTCCCGGGGGCCTGCTGGTGCTGGGAGCCGGGGAAGATGCGCGCTGGACGAACCCGAACATGCGCCGGGCCGACTGGCCCGGCGTCACCGCATACAGAAAAACCGGAGGTTGAGCCCGTGGCTAACAAACCCGATATCGTTTCCCTGAAGTGGGTGATCGGCCTGATGAACAAGCAGGCCGATTACGCGGAGGCGGCCCTGGTCGAGTACGGCAAGGACCCGTCCAACAAGCAGCCGTTGCTGCAGTGCATGTGGGCGGTCCACCAGATCACCTCCACCCTGCGGGCACTGGGCATGAAAAAAGCCGAGATGCTGACCCTGGAGATGGAGCGCAGCCTCAACTTCCTGTACAAGGACAAGGTGGTGGGGGAGCGCCGCAAACTCACCCTGGGCGGGCTGATGCAGGCCCTCAAGGTGGTGCCTGCATACCTGGCCCACACCCAGAACGTGCGCATGGACACCGGCCGCGGGCTGGAGCAGTACGTCAACGACCTGCGCCGCTGGGTGGGTGAGCGCCCGCGGCCCCAGGCCTTCTTCTTCCACATGGACATCGACCCGGGCGCCGGCATCAACCGGGACGCGCGTCCCGCGGGGAATGGCGAAATCAAGAGCCGCGCCAACGTGATGCTGGCTCTCTACCTGGAGATGGCCAAGCAGGCCCTGCGCCGCCGCAACGTCAACGAGAGCATGAAGACCGTGGCGCGTATCGCCCGCAAGATGCAGCTGCTGTTCCAGGGCACCGAGGCCGAGCGCTTCTGGTTCACCCTGATCGGCCTCTGCGAGGGCATCGCCGGTGGGCTGATCGTGCCGGACGAGTGTATCGCCCAGATCTTCAAGGCCGGCGCCTTCATGATCAAGTACGCCCGGGAAAATGGCGCGAAACTGGACGACTCCGTCGACTACGACGGCTACCTGCAGCAGATGCTCTACTATGTGGCCTCCTGCAAGTCCCGGCCGGTGCATATCGCCGGGATTCGCACCGTGTTCGGTATCGAGGAGGACACCCTCGACACCGCCAACCAGGGCCTGATCCACCTGGACGCCCTGGTGACTGCGGTGAGCGGCGCCCTGGAGCAGCTCAACGAGGTGGTGGACTACATCAATAGCAACGACCTGCTGGCCTATGCCAGCGGCGAGGCGGAAAGTCACGACAGCACGGCCTACGATGCCATCGAGGCGGCCCAGTACCGGCTGGTGGCGGCGGGCCAGGTGAGCCATGCGGATTCGCTCAAGCGGGTCCAGCAGCAGTTGCATGACATTCACCAGGGTGCCTACCGCGGCAATGAGAAGCGCGCGGAGCAGGCGGTGAACGACATCTCCCGCGGCATCGTCGACGTGAAGCTGGACCTGGAGCATAAGCTGGAGCACGGCCTGTGCAGTAATTTCTCCAGCCGCGAGTTCGAACTGCGCGAGAGCGTGACCAGCGCCACCTTCAAGCAGATGAGCCTGGTGGAAAACTACCTGCACCAGATCCTGCGGCGCAAGGCCCTCAAGAGTGCCCTGGACAGGAAACCGCTGGGGGTGGAGAGTGTACAGCGCCTCACCATGGCCCTGCACCGCCACCTGAACAAGACCGACCGCGGCCATGAGGAGCTGCGCCAGGCGGTTCGGGACGCGGACAACGGCGACCCGGATATCGACCTGCTGTACAGCCTGGCGAAAGACTACCTGGACCAGCTGGAGGACATGCCGGACCGCAAGGCCATCGCCATGTCCCTGCAGCTGCTCACCGAGATCGCCGGGGCCCTGGACTTCGCCGGCATGGAGCGGGAGGGCCGGGTCATCGCCCAGTGCCACAAGTGGCTGCAGGCGGCCAGTAAGGCGGGCAGTGTGCGCGAGGACGAGGCCTTCGCCTGCTTCGCCGATGCCTTTGCGCAGGTGGAGATGCACCTGCAGCGCTCCATCGCCGATCCGCTGGACGATACCTCCCACATGATCACCTTTGCCGAGCAGCGCGCGGCGGAACTGGAGAGGTGGATCGGCGAGCTCTCGAGCGGCGCCGATGTGACAGCGGCAGCCGATGACGCCGACAGCGATGTTGCCGCTCCCGCACCGAGCCAGGTGCAGGATGCAGAGATCCCCCCCCAATTCCGGGATGTCTTTATCGAGGAAGCGGAAGAGATCGTCACCGAGCTGAAGCAATTGGCAGCCGCCTGGGCTGAAGATCCCCAGGTGGACAGCGTGCTGCGGGATATCCGCCGGCATTTCCACACTTTCAAGGGCAACGGCCGCGCTGTGGGCGCCAACGTGCTGGGAGAGCTCGGCTGGGCATCCCAGGACATGCTGGATCGGGTGCTGGACGGTGAACTGATACCGGACGACGCGGTGCAGCAGTTGGTAGAGGAAGTCGTCGCCGCCCTGCCGGACCTGGTGCAGTCTTACAAGCGCGCCGAGGGGCCGGACATGGAGCGGATCAGGCAGCTGACCAATGCCTGTTTCTGCATGGCTGAAGGCAGGGACCTGGAGTTGGACCTGGCTGAAGAACTGGTCGATGACAGCGGGGCGCTTGAGCAGGGTTTGCAAGCAATCCAGTCCACTGTGGTCACCGAGACCCTCACCCACTGACGGGCGCGGGTCGTCCGTAACACATTAACGGGAGAAGAATCGTGTATACCGATAACGATCAGACCGACCTGGGAACCGAGGCGCAACTGGACCCGGTAGAGGAAGGCCAGGATGAGGTCCTGCGCTGGTTGCTGGACATGGACCTGGCGGAGCCGGAAGAGATGCTGTTCGGACTGTCCGAGGAGGAGTACCAGGACCAGGGCCTCACCGACTACGAGGTGGAAGTGGCGGCGCGTCCCCTGGTCCGGGGGAATGCCTCCAGCGACGATCTGGACTCCTATGTGGCGGAGGAAATCGTGATCTCCTCTGACAGCAGCGACCGCAGCGACATCTACGCGGCGCAGGAGGCTGCCCCGCAGGTCGAGGAATCCGATGAAGAGTCTCCCGCCGAAACCATGGCGATCGACCACTCGCGCAGGGCGCAGCCGGAACAGGTGAACGACGTCCCGGAGGCAGACGGCTCGGATATACTCGCGCTGACCGACAACGACGACATGGGTGAGAAATTCCTCACCGTCAAGCGGGTCAAGCGACAGATCGTTGAGGCGGCTGCTGACCAGTCGATAGAGAAGAAGAGCAGCGAACCTGCCTCTGGTGACAGGCAGGGGGAATCTGCCCCGGAGCTACCGCCGCTGGAATTCGAATCGGTGACTATTTCGCAGGAGGCTGCCCCACAGGAAGAGGCGAGCGAGGACCAGGAACTGTCGGCTGAGTCTGCGGAAGAACAACAGGTGGCCGCAGAGGATGACACGGACACCCCGCTGAATCTCAGCGAGGCCCCGGCACCCTGCCTGGTGGCGGCACCCGGATCCTACACGGTCGCCAACGAGGACCCGGTGGAGGCAGATTCCGCCACTACGGCAGAGCAGGATGAGGTCCAGGCCACGGTCGCCGAGTACGTGGCGGACAACCAGCCCCCCGCTGACGACGAGGCTTTCGACCAGTACCTGTTGCAGGGTGAAAAGCTTCAGGCGCAGGAACAGGACCCGGAGGAGCTGGCGGTGGAGGCCACCGAGGGCGTCGTTTCGGTGGATCCCTCCGAGGGCACCTTTATTGACTACCACGAGGACTTCCTGTCCATGGAAGGCCTCGACCGCTCCTCCATATCCAGCGTGGCGGGGGTGATCTCCCAGGCCATGGAGGAAGTGGCCGAGCGTGCCCGGGAGACCCTGCGCGAGCGGGGCCAGGCGGCTGAGTCCCTGGAAGTGGATGTGATGCTGGGCGCCGACCCGGCATCGATCAAGCGCTGTTACGCCGGGGGCTTCGAGCCGGTGACAGCCATCTGCGGGGAGTTGCCGGTGGCCCTGCAGGAACTGCGGCAGGAGGAACTGGATACCATCTACCTGCGCCTGTTCAACGGCCAGACCAACGAGAACTGGAACGACCTGTTCAATACTGAAGCTGCCGCAGGCGAACCTGCGCCAGGCGAAGCTGCGCAAGGCGAACCTACGGCAGGCGATGCTGGGGACGAAGCCGTTGCCGTAGAGCTCGAGGCTGAGCCCTGGGTTGACGCATCAGACATCGACTCGGTGTTCGACGACCTGCTGGAGGAAGAAACCGGCTGCCTGCCCGAGGCCCCCCTGGCCCCGGACAACGGTGAGGCGATGGACACCGGGTTCAGCGAGGAGCTGCTGGCGGGCGACTTTGAGGTGGGCCTGCCGGCTGATACCCCGGACCTGAATATCGAAGATGTGTTTGCTGCCGCCGAGCAGCAGGGTCCAGTGGCGGATGAAATCTGCGGCGTGGACGTGGACGAGTTCGAACTGGCCGCCGATGAGCCCGAGGAAATTGCCGAGGAGGCGCAGGAGCGCGTGACCCCGGCGGTTGAAAAGTCGCCGGAGCCCGTCGCCGCCAGCGCCGGCAATGCCTGGTGCGTGCCCGAGGGTATCGCCTTCAGTTATACCAGCCAGAGCACGGCGGAGATATTCTCGGATTTCCTCGACGCTTTCGTAGAGGAAGGGTCCACGGAGGTCGAGAAGCTGGAGGACGCTTTCGGCGAGTGGGAGAAGGATCCCTCCGACGAGGCTGCACTGGTGCCGGTGGCGCGCATTCTGCACACCCTCAAAGGCATTGCCAAGGGTGTGGGGCTGCAGCGCTACGGCACCCTGGTTCACAACTTCGAGACCCTGCTGGAAGCCAGGCCGCGGCCCGAGGCCGGCGCCGAGGCGGACTACTTCCGCATGGTCAATGCCTGGCTGGACGCGGTAGTGCGCGGACTGGAGCAGGTGCAGGACCAGCGCTGTGACGTGGCCAGTGAATTCCCGCTGCAGGCAGAACCGGCGCGGGCGCCCGCCGAAGGCAGCGCGACCCCCGTAGTGGAAACGACGGCGGAACCGGAGGTCGATGAGGTACAGAGCGAGGCAGCAGCACAGGAGCCACAGGCGGAAGCCCAGCCGGCCACAGCGCAGCCGGCCGCCAAATCCCCTCGCGATAAAAAGCGCGACCAGAAACTGGCGGACGAGGGTGCCAAGGCACTGGCGGCCCAGCAGACGGTACGGATCACCGCCGAGAAGCTGGACCACCTGCTGAATCTCACCAGCCAGGCCCAGCAACTGGGGGTACGCTGCGCCCAGAGCACCAACCGTGGCAAGCGCGCCACAGCGGAACTGCAGGGGCGCCTGGCATCGGTCAGGACCCAGATCGGCGCCATCGCCGACCGCGCGCTGATCAACGTCAACGCCAGCGGCGGCCGTAAAACGCCGGACCTGGACGCGCTGGAGATGGACCAGTATTCGGAGCTGCAGGAAGCGGCCAATATCCTGCGGGAGGGGGTCGAGGACCTGGCGGACCTGGTGGAACTGGCCAGTCGCCAGAACGCCATGGTGGATGCCCTGTTGAAGCAGCAGGGCTCGGTATTCACCAGTATCACCTCATCTATCCAGGCAGCCCGGGTGGTGCCGGTGTCGCGCCTGATGCCGGGTCTGCGTCGTATCGTGCGCACCGTGAGCACCGACCTCAACAAGTCAGTGTCCTTCAAGGTGCTCAACGAGGTGGGCGCCCTGGACAGGGACCACTACGCACGCTGCCAGACCATCCTGGAGCATATGGTGCGCAACGCCCTGGACCACGGCATCGAGTCGGCTGAGGAGCGACTGGAGCTGGGAAAGCCGACCACCGGGCGTATCACCATTGACGTGCGCAAGACCGGCGGTGACTACATCATCAAGCTGGCAGACGACGGGCGCGGTATCGACCCGGACGCTATTCGCGAGTCGGCCTTCCGCAAGGGCCTGGACATCGACGTGGACAAGCTCAGCGACGACGAAGTCCTGCGGCTGATCTTCCACAAGGGCTTTTCCACCGCCAGCACCCTTAGCGAGATATCCGGCCGCGGGGTGGGCATGGATATCGTTATGAGCGAGCTGCAGCAGTTGGGGGGCGATATACAGATCAAGTCGATGGTTGGGCTCGGCACGTCTTTCGAGATTCGTATCCCGGCCAATGTCACGGTCAACGGCGCCCTGTTTGTCACCGCCGGTGACAGCTCCTATGCCATTCCCCTGAATGGCCTGATCGCGGTAGAGCAGGTGCCGGTGGATGAGTTTTACAAGGCGGTGGAGCAGGGTGCCACCCTGTCCCTGTTCGACATAGAGTGCGAGCCGGCCTACCTGGCCACCCTGTGCCAGGGCGAGAGCCTGCCGGACCGCAGCGCCTGGGGCATTACCGTACCGGTGATCATCGCCGGCTCGGAGGAGCGCTACATGGCCATCGCCATAGACAATGTGGAGGAGGCGCTGGAACTGGTGGTGCGTTCAATGGGGCCGCAGTTTTCTGGCGTGCCCGGCGTGGCCGGCGCCGCCAGCACCGCCGACGGTGAGGCGATCGTCGCCCTGGACCTGAACCTGCTGGTTGACAGCGTCGACGCGGATGGCCTGTCGCGGATCGCGGTGAGCCACCCCGAGGAGAAAAACCTGTTGGCCCTGGTGGTGGATGACTCGCGCACCCAGCGCATGGTGGCCACCAGCCAGCTGGACACGGTGGGGGTTGAGACGGTGACCGCAGAGAACGGCATGGTTGCCATCGACCTGTTGAACGGTACCCACCGTCTGCCGGATGTGGTGCTGCTGGATGTGGAAATGCCCGTGCAGGACGGTATCGAGACCCTCA
>JAACFI010000198.1 GCA_009937575.1 Haliea sp. | reverse complement strand
CGCCGGGACAGGTCGCCGCCGCAATGCTGCTGATCGTATTGTCCGCCATTGCCTTTTCCACCGGTGAAAACCTGATTGCCGCGTTCCTCCCGGAAATCGCCCGCAGTGACAACATGGGTCGTATATCAGGTTTCGGCTGGAGCCTGGGTTATTTCGGCGGTCTGCTCACCCTGGGTGCCTGCCTTGCCTATATCAACTGGTCGGAGGGCCGTGGGGGAGAGGCGGTCGATTATGTCCCGGTGACCCTGTGGATTACCGCGATGATCTTTGCTATTACGGCAACTCCCACCTTCCTCTGGCTGCGGGAGCGCGCGCGCCCGCGGCAGTTGGCAGATGGACTTTCTTTCATCCGGCACGGCTTTGAACGAGTGCGCGACACCATGGCTCACGCGGTGCACTACCGTGACCTGTTTCGTTTTCTTCTCTGCCTCACGGCCTACCAGGCGGGAGTGGCCACGGTGGTCGTCATCGCCGCGATCTACGCCCAGGAAGTGATGGGCTTTGACAGTCAGCAGCTCATTCTGTTGATCATGGTGGTCAACCTGACTGCCGCCTTCGGAGCCTTTATCTTCGGTTTTCTGCAGGATCACTTCGGCTCTGTTCCCACCCTGGCCGGTGGCATCCTTGTGTGGATAGCGGCAGGGGCCGTAACCCTGTCCGCGGACCAGCCGGTTCACCTGTGGATTGCCGGTAATATGATGGGACTGGCAATGGGGGCTACCCAGGCTGGCGGGCGGGCCTTGATAGGGCGCCTGACGCCGGTGGCGCGCAGCGGCGAATTTTTCGGTCTTTGGGGGCTCGCGAGTCGCCTGTCCGCGATCATTGGTCCGCTGGCTTACGGGGCGGTCAACCGGCTGAGTAATGGCGATCACCGCATGGCCCTGCTGTCCACACTCTCTTTCTTTGTGTTGGGCCTGTTGCTCCTGTTGACCGTCGACGAGCAGCGCGGTGTGCGCGCGGGACGGGAGAACGTTTCTTGACGCTGGCGGTTCTCGGCCTCTCCGGCGCCTTGGGCCACGATCCTTCGGCGGCGCTGTATATCGACGGCAGCCTGGTGGCAGCCGCCGAGGAAGAGCGCTTTACCCGCGACAAGCACGCGAAGAATGCCTTGCCCGTCGAAGCCACCCGCTTCTGCCTGGCCCAAGCGGGTATCACACCGGGGAAGGTGGACGTGGTGGCGGTGCCTTATGCCCCCATCGGCCTCGATTCCCCCGCCCGCTGGCACTATGCCCGACGTTACTGGTATGCCCCGGATCGTTCACTGGATGCCCTGTTCAACGGCAATCGGCGCTACCGGCGTTACGTGGGGAAAATCCGGGCCATGCTGGAAAGCCTGGGTTTTGACTGGGAGGCACTGGCGTTCGAGCCGGTAGAGCACCACCTGGCCCACGCCTCCAGTTGCTACCATCTCAGCGGTTTTACGGAGAAAACCGCCATCATGGGTATCGATGGCAAGGGCGAATATGCCACCACCTTTTTCGGTTACGGTGAGAGTGGGGAGATACACAAGATAAAGGAATTTTATGACCCTGATTCACTCGGTGGCCTGTACGGCGCTATCACCGAGTACCTGGGTTTCGAGATGCTGGACGGGGAGTACAAGGTGATGGGCATGGCCCCCTACGGCGATCCCGGCAAGTACGACCTGTCCCGGCTGGTGGACTACGGTGACGGGCAGTTCCGGGTGAATACCAGGCTGGCCAACGTGATTGGCCTGCGCCGCTACAAGGAAAACGGCAAGGGTTTTTACTTCTCCCCGAAACTGGTGGACTGGTTGGGCCCGCGGCGGCAGGACGAGGCCGCGGACGAGCCCTATATCCACTACGCCGCCGCCATGCAGCAGCTGTTCGAGGATGTCAGCCTGCACCTGATGGATTACTACCTGGGGGACATTATCCGCGAGACCGGGCTGCTGGCTTTTTCCGGCGGCGGCGCCCTGAACGTCAAGCTCAATCAGAAAATTATTGCCCGCCCCGAGGTGAAGGAGCTGTTCGTGCAACCGGCCTCTGGGGATTCCGGCACTGCGGTGGGGGCGGCCTCCTGGGCCAGCGTGCGCCGTGGCGTCGCGGTGGAAAAAATGCGTCACGTTTACCTGGGGCCGGCCTTCAGTAACGAGCAGGTGATCGAAGCCTGTGAAGCGCATCCGGGGCGACCCCGTTTCGAAAACATCGATGAGGTACCCGCGCGCGTCGCCGCACTGCTGGCGGAGGGCCATCCGGTGGCCTGGTTCCAGGGTCGGATGGAGTTCGGCCCCCGGGCGCTGGGCGCCAGGAGTATCCTGGGTTGCCCCAGCGTGCCGGGGGTGGCTGATCGCATCAACGAGCAGATCAAGTTCCGCGAACGCTGGCGCCCCTTCTGCCCCAGTATGCTGGAGCGGGTGCGAAGGGAAATGTTCAGGGTGGACCACCCTGCGCCCTTTATGACCTTTACCTTCGAAGTTGAGGATGAGTGGAAGGAGCGGGTGCCGGAAGTGGTGCACGAGGATGGCACCGCCCGGGGCCAGGCCCTGGAGCCGGACTGCAACCCCCTCTACTACGCCCTGATGGAGGAACTGGAAAAGCTCACTGGCAACGGTGTGGTGCTCAACACCTCGCTGAATCGCCGTGGCGAGCCGGTGGTGTGCTCGCCCACCGACGCGCTGAATATGTTCTTTGGCTCGGACCTGCAGTTCCTGGTGATGGAGGATATCCTTTGCACCAAGCCACCCGGGGCCTGAGCTGACAGGTGGATCAGTTCATCTTGTCGGTGTGGCGAATCTCGTAAACGGCGTCCTTGTTGCTTACCGGGTGAAAGTTGATGATGTACTGGCCCTTGAATGTACCCAGGCTCATCTTGTCGGTGTCGTATTCCACTTTCAGGCGCAGAAAGTAACTCTCACCGGCTTTAACCGGCAGCTTGTAGCTGAGGTCCCTTGGCTCCCAGCGTGCATTCGGGGTGAGGCCCGTCACCAGGAATTCCCGCTCACCCGGTGCCACTTCAACCGCCAGGTAGCGGTTGTATTTGAGGAAGCCGGCGCTGCTGCCGTCCACCATGACCTCCGGGTAGCTGGTGCGCAATGGTTTTGCCAGTCCGGGATTGGTCGCCTTGGGCCGGTAGATGTAAACCATCGCGATGTCGCTGTTGGAGAGGGGTGTGGGCTCGAAGTAATCACTGTTGGCACACGCTGGCAGCAACATTAACAGGGCAAACAGCACACCGCAGGATTTCACGGCGGGTTTCCCGCAGGCAGGTAATCCCGCGTCAGTTCCTCGGATACCTGCCACAGCTTTGCCGCCATGGCCTCGTCGTAGGTGTATGGCGTCTCCCCCTCGTTGACGTTGCAATCGGCGAAGTAGTAGCCCCGGACACCCACCAGGTCCGGACTGGTGGCCACGTAACAGGTGGTGGCGGCGCCCTCGGGGATATCCTTCATGAATATCCAACCCAGGTATTTGCCTGCCCACTGCTGCCACCAGGGCAGGTGCTTGCCCAGGTTGGTCATGATCACGCCGGGATGCACGCTGTTCGACGTGGCCTCGGTGTTCTCGATGCGTTTCGCCAGTTCGAGGGAGCAAAGAGCATTGGCGAGCTTTGACTTGCCGTAGGCTCCCCAGGGGTCATAGCCCTTGCTGCCGTCCAGGTTGTCGAACTCGATACCGTTTTCTGCCCGGCGGTGTGCCATGGAGCTGAGAATCACAAAACGTCCCTGGGGCGCAGCCAGCACCGGTTCCTGCAGCTGGTTTATGAGGATGAAATGCCCCAGGTGATTGATGGCGAACTGTCGCTCCACCCCGTAGACCAGCTGCAGTTCCTTTAATGCCATGATCCCCGCATTGGTGATCAGCCCGTCCAGCGGGATCTGCATCCCGCGTATTTTTTCCGCGCAGTTCACCACCGACTCCCAGTCCGCCAGGTCCAGGAACATGGGGGTGGTCTCGCCGTCGATACTGGCACAGGCGGTATCCGCCTTGGCCTGGGTGCGCGCGATACCGATCACGTGAGCCCCGCGCAGGGTGAGTACGCGCATGGTTTCAAAACCCAGGCCGGAGTTGCAGCCGGTGATGGCGAAGGTCTTGCCGCTGAGATCGATACCCTCGGTCACTTCCTCCGCCGTGGAGTTATCATCGAAGGGACTGGGGGGCGGCTTTCTACTGATGATCTCGGCCAGCACGCTGGCGGGTAGGGCGCTGAGAATGCCCAGGGTGCCCATGTATTGCAGTAACTGGCGGCGGCTTAGGTACTTTGACATGCTCGCGTTTCTTTATTCCGGACTCGCGAATAGCCTACCAGCTATAGCGCCCGGTCACACCCCACATTTGCGGAGCACCCTGGATGGTGGAAGCTCCCAGATCGGAACCGAAGGAGGAGTCGAAGGCGTGCACCCGGTACTCTTCATCGGTCGCGTTCTTGACCCACAGGGCCAGCTCCCAGCCCGAGTCAGCCAGTAGGGCGGCTCGAAGGTGCAGCAAACCGTAGTCGTCCTGGGCGGGGAGTTCAAAGTTTGCTGACTCGAAATAGAACTTGTCCTGCCAGGCATAGTCGGCCCTGAGCAGCAGGTCGCCCAGCCCGCCCAGTGGCCAGCGGTACTGCACAGCCGCGCTGGCGGAGTGTTCCGGGGAGCGCGACAGGGTGTTGCCTTCCTCTACCCCCTCGATCTCGTTATCGCCGATCTCGGCGTCCAGCCAGGCGTAGGTGGCGGTAAAGCTGAGTCGCTCGGTAGGGGCATAGAAATACTCCGCTTCCAGTCCCCAGATATCAGCCTCACCGGCATTTTCGACGAACAGACCAACGGTGCTTTCGTAGGAGGCCACGAAAACCTGCAGGTCTTCATAGTCCATGTAGAAGGCCGCGAGGTTCAGGCGCATACGATTGTCGTAAAAGTCGGTTTTCACGCCTATTTCGTAATTGTTGACGGTCTCCTCATCAAAGGGAGTGGTGGCGGCAGTATAGTTGGTGGCCACGCCATTATAGCCGCCGCTCTTGTAGCCCTGGGACCAGGTCAGGTAGGAGAACAACTGGTCGTTGGGTGTGTACTCAATGGAAACCTTGGGCGTGAACTTCGACCAGGAGTCATCGTCGCTGGCATCGAATGCTACTGGACCCGCATCCGGATTTTCGGGGTCGGGGGTCAGCAGCCCGAAGCCTATTTCCGTGCCCTCAGTGGTCAGCTTGAAATCCCGCTCGTCGTAGGTGTAACGGCCTCCCGCGGTGATTGCCCACTGTTCACCGAAAGGCACGGTGGCCTGGGCGAATGCAGCGTAACTGGTGGTGTCGGCACGCTGGTCGTAACTCACAGGAAAACCCAGGGGCGAGAAGACTTCAAGCTGGTCCACGTCCTGGTCCAGGTAGAACAGTCCCGCGGTCCAGGTGATGTCCCCGCTCACCGCGGTGATACGTAATTCCTGGGTGAACTGGTCTGAATCCTCGTCGGTCTTGTCGGTGAGAAGCGGGTCCACCCCGCTGTCGGGCGCGAATGCCAGGCCGAATACGTCGTCGTAATAGTCGAAGTCATTGTTGCGGAACCCGGATACTGAGGTGATCGTGCCCAGCGCGACTTCCCAGTCCAGCTGCAGCGTGGCACTGTACATTTCCCGCCTGGCGTGTCCGTCAATTTCCGCCTCGATCTTGAACGGGTCCTTGCTGGTAGGCAGCAATTGGGGTGTGAGGAAGCCGAGGCCGACAGAGTCCATCATGGCACCAGGATCGCCGAGGAAATTGCGCGCCGCCGGGCCCTCCAGGTCGTCCTCGCTGTAGTCTGCAACGAGGTTCGCGCTGAAGCGGGAGGAGGGTTCCCACAGCAGGCGACCCCTTACACTCTTGTTGTCCTCGTCCTGCAGTTCGCTGTCGGTGACCGTATTATCGGTGACGCCGTCCCGCTCGCGCAGGGAAAAGGCCAGCCTGCCGGCTAGTTCGCTGGTCAATGGGCCATTTAGCATGCCCTTGACGCCCCGCAGGTTGTAGTCGCCGGCAGTGAGTTCGAAGTCGCCGGCGAACTCGCGGCTGGGGGCGTTGCTGAGTACGTTGAGTGCGCCCCCCGCGACATTGCGGCCGAACAGTGTGCCCTGTGGACCTCGCAGAACCTCCACCCGCTGCAGGTCGTACATGTCGGCCCGGTAGCCTCCGGCGCGACCGACATAGACACCGTCCATGAACACGCCGATGGAGGCATCACTGCCGGCGTCATTCTGGGTGGATCCTATCCCCCGAATGAAGGGCTGTGGGGTGACCGGATTGTAGTTGCTGATGGTGAAACCCGGGGTGTGATCAGCCACGTCATCGATATTCAGGATAGTGGCGTTGCGAATGGTCTCCTCGCCCAGTGCAGTCACCGCGATCGGAATGCTCTGGACGTTTTGCTCGCGCTTCTGTGCGGTTACTATGACCTCTTCCAGCCCAGCATGAGAAACACATGGAACAAGGCTTGCAGCAACGGCGGCGGCCAATGAAAGGGCGGACCGTTTACCAGACTTCATCAGATCGGTACCCCGAGGTGTAAATGGTCGCGGTGAAGTGGTCCCGACAGGGACCCTTTTTGATGCTCGTAATTATATCGCAGTTACATCCCGGCCATAAGGTTCCATTTGGGAATGAATGTGGTAAATTTCCGCTTGTCGGACATTTGCACAGTAAAATGGAGAGTGGCTATGCGCTGGGACGATATAGACAAGCAGGTGTGCTCCGTGGCCAGGGCGCTGTCCGTGGTGGGGGAGCGCTGGACCATGCTGATCTTACGCGATGCCTTCCTCGGCACCCGCCGCTTCGACCAGTTCCAGGGTAACCTGGGGATCACCCGCCACCGGCTCTCCGAGCGGCTGGTAAAGCTGGTGGACCATGGGGTGCTGGTTAAAGTGCCCTATCAGGATCGTCCGGTACGCTATGAGTACCGCCTGACCCGCAAGGGGCTGGGCCTCTACCCGGTGCTGATGAGCCTGGCCCGCTGGGGCGATGAGTGGATGGACAAGGACCAGGGCGCACCCCTGGAGTACGTGCACCAGACCTGCGGCAAGAAAACCCGACCCGTGCTGGCCTGCAGCGAATGCGGTGAACCCCTCAAGCCCGAGGCGGTGACTCCACAGCTGGGCCCGGCCCTGGTTGGGCTGGCAGAGCAGCTTTCGGAGCAGGGGGAAGAATTCCCGGAGATTCCCCCCCTGTTGCGGCGCTCGATGTAGGGCCGAATTTATTCGGCCACCCCGCTTAATTCGCCAAATAACCCGAAAAATTCCCCGTGAATTACTATGAAATAGTTACATTCTCAGGAACTTCACCTTTGCTCCCGAAGGTATAGACTAGTTTCACATAAAAGCTACTACCCGCTACAGGATCAAGTGGCTGATTAAGTAATAAGCAGCAATAACAACCAAACCTACAATTGGGAGCACCCGCAATGCAATTCAAGAAAACTGTTCTTGCTTCATCAATTATGGCTTTATTGCCTACTTTCGGCGCGCCGCTTGCCCTCGGGCAGGAGGACATGATGCAGCTGGAAGAAGTGGTCGTCACCGGTACACGTAAAGTGGGACAGACGCCGACCGAGACGATCTCGCCCATCGATGTGATTGGCGGTAGCGCGCTTGACAACCAGGCCGGTTTCGACCTGACCGAGACCTTGACCAAGCTGTCGCCGGCGCTGAATACCCAGCGCTTCCCGATCGCCGATGGTACCGCGGTGGTCCGACCGGTGACCCTGAGAAATCTGTCGCCTGACCACACGCTGGTCCTGGTTAATGGCAGCCGGCGCCACCGCTCGGCGATGGTAAACCTGCAGGTTGCGCCCCTGGGTACGGTCAACCAGGGTTCCCAGGCCGTCGACTTTTCGGCCATTCCTTCCGCCGCCATCAAACGGGTTGAAATCCTGCGGGATGGTGCCTCGGCCCAATACGGTTCCGACGCCATCGCCGGTGTGGTGAACACCATACTCAAGGACGACAGCGAGGGTTTCACCGTTTCGGCCCAGTACGGCGAATATGACGAGGATGACGGCGAACGTACCATCGTCTCTGCCAATGGTGGTCTTGCACTCGGTGACAACGGTTTCCTGAACCTCACCGCGGAGTATGCAGATACTGATGCTACCAGCCGGGGCAGGGCACGTGCCGAAGCCGCAGCGGCGGCGGAAATTGTCGGGAAGGGTGAAGTACCCTACGGCGGCCTTGGTCAATACTGGGGTGACCCCGAAATCGAAGAATGGAAGTTTGTTGCCAACGCGGGCTTCGACATAACCGAGACAACCCAGTTGTACGGATATGGCAGCTACATGGACAAGGAAACCGATGGGGGCTTCGTCTA
>JAACFI010000197.1 GCA_009937575.1 Haliea sp. | reverse complement strand
ATCGAGCACACCGGGCAACGTATCGCCTACTGGCCGGCGGATCTGACCCGTGGGACGAGTGTAGAAATCTTCGAAGTGATACCAGGCGACGAAGGCGGGTTGATCAATATTCGCGACAAGCAGTGGCAGAACGAGCCCCCGGCTGGCCCGGACGAACCCTGGGTCGATCACATCGCCATTTGGGTACAAGACCTTGAGGCCACTGCCAGCTTCTATACCGATGTGTTGGGCATGAAGCGATACCACAAGGAAATCGATACCACCGCGAATAACCAGAACGAAAAGATCGGCACCTTCAAAGCCTGCTTCATCGACTGTGGCGGTGTCTGGCTGGAGCTGGTTCAGCCTGTGGGGCCGGGTGCACTCATGGATACCCTGGAACAGAAAGGTGATGGTTATCTCGGCGAAATCTGCGTCTGCGTAAACGACCTGGATGCCTATAACGAACAGATGAAGGCAAAGGGCATCCAGATGCTGAATATCGACGGATCCCCGCTGGACAGCAAGAACAGTGTCCTGGAACCTTACGGCGAGAAGATGGCCTATTTTCCGCCCGAGCTGACCTGCGGCATGGTGGTTGAAGTTGTCCAGCCGGGACCGGATGACACCCGTTGCATACCCCCGAGAAGTCATCCGCCGTCGTGGAGCTAGACTTCTGTCTAATTTCGTTAAGAGCAAGCCGCGTCAATCGCTAAAGGGATAAATCATGAAGCTCGGCATTCTGGTTCCACTTCAACGTCACGCCAACGCTGAATTTGTTCGCGCCTATGGCGAAACGGCGGAAAGCGTGGGCTTCGATTCACTGTGGATCGGGGAGCACGTCGTCATTACGGACGATTACGCTTCGAAGTTCGTGGTCGATCTGGGCGACGACAAAATGCACCACAAATCAGCGGAGGACAATGTCGAGCTGGATATCTTTTCGACGTTGACGTTTCTCGCCGCAGTTACCAATAAGATCCGACTCGGCAGCGGGATTGCGGTATTACCACAGCGCAACCCTGTCTACATGGCAAAGGAAGCCGGCAACGTGGACTGGCTCTCCAATGGTCGATTCGACTTCGGCGTGGGTATGGGTTGGCTCAGGGAGGAGTTTGAAGTCGTCAACGCGCCGTTTGAAAGGCGCGGCGCAAGGACCGATTCATACCTCGAAGTTGTCAAGCGATTGTGGTGTGACGACGTTTCGGAGTATCACGGTGAGTTTTACGATATGCCCGCCTGCCGTTTCCACCCCAAACCGGTGCAGAAGCCCCATCCACCTATCGTTTTCGCCGGGAACAGTGAAAAGAGTTTTCGCAGGGTGGCAAATGGATGTCAGGGCTGGTTCGGTATCGGTTACGACCCGGAGGGGCTGGCGCCGCAGATTCAGGGCCTGGAGGCCGCTTTGAAGGAGGCCAATCGTCCGAGGGAAGAAGTCACCGTTTATGCTTCTCCTTTCGGCCACGACTATGACCATAAAATGATCGAGCACTACAGGGACATTGGTGTCGACCATTTGATCCTTCTGCATTTTGCCGACGACGTAGATGAGATGACAGCACTGCTGCATAAACTCGCGGACGAGTACCTGGATTTCTGTCACAACCTGGAGTAGTCGGCGCACGTGCACAACACCACAACCAGTATATCGGCAAAACTCGACAGCATCTCGGTACGTGTCGAAGACACGGAAAAAACGGCGGCGTTCTTGACCGACGTGATGGGTTGGAAGCGTCACCCAGTAAAGTTTACCGTAGAAAAGGGAGGTTACGGCGCCACAACGGAGGCAGTGTTCGTAGATGGCAATGGGGCCTGGCTGCAGCTGGTCCCCACCGCACAGACAGAAAACGGTCCGGCCGGCACTGGCCTGAACGGCACCTTTTTCAAGCTGAATTTCAGCACTGATCACCGTGATGAATTACATAAGCGCATTACCAGGTGCACGACGGGTGAACAGCAGAAAACGATGGTAGAGATCTACGAGCCAAGCGTTGATGGAGAAACCAATCTGGTCACTCTGCGCGATCAGGGTTGGGATCACCATGAAACAGACCCAGATGTACCGCGCATCGATCGCGTTGCAATTATCGTTGAAGACATCGAGGCCTCTATCAGTTTCTATACGGATGTCCTCGGGCTGAAGCTGCATCCGATGAAATTCGGCGTTGATCCCGACGCCAACAAAGGCATCGGTGGTTTCAAACCCGCATTTATCTTCGCCAACAGCATTTGGCTTGTCCTGATTCAACCGGTGGGCGCCGGACCGTTATTGGATACACTGAAGGAAAAAAGCGACGGACACATATTGGAAGTGATCACCGAGGTAGACGATCTCGACGTTTTCTATGAAAGGATGAAATCAAAAGGGGTCGGCCTGGTGTGTCTCGATGGCGTGACACCGCTCACTGACAATATGAAAAGCCAGGTGCTGGAACCTCACGGCGACAAGTTAGCTTACATTCCCACCGATGTGAGTCAGGGCCTGGTGATAGAAGTGTTTCAGCGCGGCCCGCGGTCGACCAGCCTGATTCACCAGAGAGACGCGACCTTCTAGGCTGCGGATTCACCGCCGCGAAAATCATTCGGGCTCTGCCCCATCCAGCGACGAAACGCCCTCGAAAACGCACTGACGTGAGAGTAACCCAATAAAAAAGCCACCTCCGTGAGTGGCATCTTGGTATTCTTCACGTACTGCACGGCCAGCTTCCGGCGTATTTCGTCCGCGTACTCGTTGTATAACACGCCCTCATCCGCCAACCGTCGCTGCAGGGTGCGCTTGGTCATGAACAGCGCCGCGGCCACCTCGTCGATGCTGGGCACGCCGTTGCTCAATGATTTGGCAATGGCGTTTCCCACCTTGGTCACCAGGTCATCCTCCTCCACCTGGGTATCGATAACCTTGGCCAGGTGATCCTCCAGCACCTCGAACAACCGGGGCTCGGCATGGGCGATCTCCCGCTCCAGCAGGCTGGCCTTGAATTTGAGGCTGTTGACCTCCTGGGAGAAATACAGCGGCGCGTCGAATATGCGTTCGTGTTTACTGGTATCCCCGGGTTGCGGATGTTCGAAACTGACCGCTTCCAGCTCGAATTTTTTTGAGGTAATGACCTCCAGCACGTGCTTGAGCATGGCGAGCGTACACTCGGCCTCCTGCCGCCGCTCCAGGGCACAGGGATCGGTTATCGTGTAGCGATAATTGAAGTAGGCGCTGTCACCTTCGATCTGGAGTTCCATCTCGCAGCCCCGGGCATAGACGCCAAGGTACCTGACGAAACTTTTCAACGCGGCAAGCACCGTGGGCGAATTCAGGATGGTGTAACCAAGAGGCCCCATATCCCGGGGCTCGACCTGGCTGCCAATCTTCAGGCCTATGAAGTCGTCTTTGTGATGCCTGGCAGCGAGCTCCAGTAACCTGCAGTGCTTGTCGAGTGGTACCAGCACATCGGGGTCAGTCAGCGCCTCCCGGCTGATGCCGACCTCCTCGACCAGAGGGCCGAGAAGGTCGCCGAACCGTATGAACAGCCCTTCGGCATTGAAGCTGGGGCCGGTACCCTCTGCCTGCTGGGAAGACATTCGCTACACCGATACCTTTAGCTATAGTTATCAACTAAGTATATCGGTACCGTCGGCAACTAACCAGAATCACCCGCTCGCATTCATCAGGTGATCACGGTACTGATCGCGGAGGACCTTTTTCAGCAGCTTGCCGGTGGCGTTGTGAGGCAGCGCATCCACGATCACCACATCGTCGGGCCTGGACATCCTGGGCAACTTGCCGGCAACGTGAGAAAGGATGTCACGCTCCGGAATCGCCCGGTCAACCGTGACCAGCAACAGGGGTCTCTCGCCCCACCTGGGGTGGGGGACGCCGATGGCGCAGGCCTCGGTGACACCCTCCAGGCCCGCGATGGCGTTCTCGATCTCGATCGAGCTCACCCACTCTCCACCGGACTTGATGACATCCTTGACCCGGTCGACGATGTGCATATAACCCTGCTCGTCGATGGTGGCGATATCGCCGGTGTCGAACCAGCCTCCCTCCAGGAACGCTGAACGATCGTCCGACTTGTAATAGGATTCGGCGATCCAGGGGCCTTTTACCAGCAAACGGCCCGGACTGCGTCCGTCTTGCGGCTGTTCGCGCCCATCCGGGCCCAGGATTTTCATTGTCACGCCGAAGACCGGCCGCCCCTGCTTGAGCTGGAGATTGTGCCGTGCCTCCTTGTCCATTGCCATCATCGAGGGCGTCGGGTAGTTGACGGCTCCGACCGGGCTCATCTCGGTCATGCCCCACCCATGCATCACGAACACATCGTGCTCATCCTCGAAGCGCTGGATCATCGACAGCGGTACGGCTGATCCGCCCACCACTGCCTTCTCCACACTTTCCAGGCGTTTACCCACCTGCTGCATATGATCCAGCAGGCCCTGCCAGACGGTGGGTACCCCGCACATGGCGTCCACCCGCTCCGAGTCGATCAGTTCATACAGCGACGCACCGTCCAGGCGACCGCCCGGAAGCACCAGGTTGGCCCCCAACATGGTAGCTGCGTAAGGCAAACCCCAGGCGGAGGCATGAAACATCGGCACGACGGCCAGCACGCTGGAAAAACTGCTCAATGACCAACCCTCCGAGCCCGCCACTGCCCGGGCGTGGAGTACCGTCGAGCGATGGGAATACAGTACGCCCTTGGGATTCCCGGTGGTGCCGGAGGTATAGCACAGGCTGGCGGCCGCCGTTTCCTCAAGGGCGGGCCAGGCAAATTCTCCGCCACCACCCGCCAGCAGGTCTTCGTAACACCTTGCTTCACCAGCGGCGGCATCCATGACTTCACCCGGTTCACACAACAGGAAAACGCCCTCGACAGTTTCAAGCTGGGGCGAGATGCGCGCCAGCAAGGGCAGGAAGTCGGGATCGACAAACAGGAAACGGTCCCCGGCGTGGTTGATGATATAAACGATCTGTTCATCAGAAAGGCGGGGATTGATGGTGTGGATTACCGCGCCACTGCCTGATACCGCGTAGTAAAGTTCGAAATGCCGGTAATCATTCCAGGCGATGGTACCCACCCTGTCCCCCGGGGCCACCGAGAGTTCGCTGAGCGCCCCTGCCAGCCGGTTGACGCGACTCCAGGCTTCGGCATAGGAGTACCGATGGATGCTACCGTCATGACACCGACTGACGATCCCCGCCTGGGGGTGGCAAAGTGCCGCGTGCCTCAACAGATCCAGGATCAGCAGAGGCTCGCCCATCATTTGCCCGGTCAACATGGTGATAACCCGCAGGCCAACACAGCCGACACAGATGTATCAGCCAAACGAGGCGTCGGCTACTGCCTGGGTGACCTCACCGTAGGGTACACAGACGGAGACCTTGACGGGGTTATCCTGCGCGCAGTTGAACACCGTCTTGGCATGGCAGTAATTGAGGAAGCCCTCCTTGCCTGCATGACAGCCGATGCCACTGCCGCCGGTGCCACCAAAGGGCGCGCCGGGCCAGGCTGCCTGGAAACCGAACACGTTGACGCCCGCTCCACCCGATATGATGGAACGCTTGAAAGACTCAACGTCCGCCTCGTTCCGGGCCGCGGTTACCAGGTAGGACGCCAGCGGGCGCTCACGGCCGGCAATGTAGTCGTAGGCTTCCTCGACCGAGCTGTAGGTCTTGATCGGGGTAATGGGGCCGAACACCTCTTCGCGCATCACCGCCAGTTCCTCGCCGGGGTTAACCACCAGGTACATCGGCATCTGGCGGGTCTGCGGATCGGGCTCCTCGTCATTCAGGGCGATGACTTCGGCACCACTCTGCCTGGCCTCCTCCAGCCAATCGAGCAGGCGATTGTAGTGCCGGTCATTGATAATACCTGTGACATCAGGATGACCTATAAATTGTGGGTAAGCCTTTTGCCAGACGGACTTCGCGATATCGATCCACTCTTCCAGTCGTCCCTCAGGCACCAGGGCATAGTCGGGTGAGGTGCAGATCTGCCCGCTCTTGCAGAACTTGAAACTGAGGTACTCGAGGATGTGCTGCTCATCTATACCGTCATCGAGGAAAATCGTCGGATTCTTGCCACCGAGCTCGAGTGTCACCGGGGTAAGATTCTTCGCGGCTTCCTGCATGATCAGTCTTCCCACTGAGGTATTCCCGGTATAAGTCAGGTGATCCCAGGGGAGCCCTGAGAAATACTGTGAAAACTCGATACCACCGGCAACGATCGCCAACACGTCATCATCGAAGTAGTCGCCCACGGTCCGTTGCAGCAGGTCGGCCGTCGCGGGAGCCAGTTCGGAGACCTTGACGATCACCCGGTTCCCCGCGGCCAGCATTTCATTGACCATCACCAGGGAGCACTCGATCGGAAAGTTCCAGGGCGAGATATTGCCCATCACGCCCTGGGGCTGCAGGATGACCTCGCAGGTCGATGAGCCATGTGCCTCCGGGGGCAGCGGCCGGGGGCTGGGCGCCATCCATTCCTCCAGAAACGCCTGAATATAGCGGTTACGACCCAGCACGCCACCAGTTTCGAAGATATCGGTGATTGCCGGGCTGTGCACGGAGAAGTCCTCGGCGACAGCTCGTTGAATCTCAGGCCGCAAATCCATCATCCACTTTTCCAGCGCGCGCAGCCATTCCATGCGCTGCTCATAGCTGGGGTTGTTGTTGGCCCTGAACGCTGCCTTCTGTTTGGTGAACAGGGCATCAAGTGCCTCTCTGGTCGTTTCCTGCATGGTCATATCCTCACGAGTTGCGCAAATTTAGTGGTCAGTTGTTGCCCAATGAATCAAATCCGTACCTGGTGAACACTTCACCTATTTTGTTGCTGATAATTTCGAAATCCTGCTCTGAGTGTGCAAAGGAAAAATAGATGTGATTAGAGGTGGGCAGAGAAAGCATCACCCCCTCGTTGATCAGCGCCAGATAAAACAACTCCAGCAGTTGCGTATCGTGTCCCTGAGCGGTTTCGAAGTTCAGTTCATTACCGCCCAGGTGAATCTGCAACATCGACGCCAGGTGATTGACCTGGCAGGCGATGCCCGCGCTGCGGAAGACTTCCTGCAGTGTCTGCCCGATCTGGCCGGTACGATGCTCCAGTCGTTGATAGTCGCCCTGCTGGTAAAGCTGTCGGTAGGTCCGCAGTGCGGCGCAGGCACTGGCCAGTGCCGCCGGCCCGTCATTGACCGTGCCCGACTGGAACACCCGGGGGGTGCCCTCCTCCGCCAGCGGATCCACCACGCTCATGATCTCGCGGCTCCCGGCCACCAGGGCCAGCTTCTCACCCGCGGCAAGGGCCTTGGCCATGGTCACCATGTCCGGCGTGACGCCAAACTGCTGCTGTGCTCCGCCGGGCGCCAGTCGACAGCCGGAAATCACCTCGTCGAATATGAGCAGGACGCCATACTGCTGCGTCAGTTGTCTCAGTGCGGCCAGTTTCTCGCCGTCACTGCCCCAGAGCCCGCCAGCGTGCATGGCCGGGTCCATGATCACCGCGGCTATCTCCCCGTTGCCTTGCAACAACGATTCGAGCTGTTCAAGGTCCAGGTAACGGCACAGATGGATACTGGCCGGCGCCTCGGGGGCCACACCGGCCGAAAACAGCGCGTCGGATGAATCGATTCCGATCAGGAACTGGTCGTCCTGTCCGTGATAGTGGCCGTGGAACTTGACGATCCCGGGCTTGCCCGTAAAGGCCCTGGCAATGCGCACCGCGGTCATCACCGCTTCCGTACCGGTGTTGAGAAACCTGACTCGCTCGGCGCAGGGCACGATCTCCTGCACGAGCCCGGCGCATTCCACCATGATGGCCGGGTTCAGCGGCAGTGCGCCGAGTTCCTGACTGGCCTGCACCGCCTCTACCAGAGCGGGGTGGTTGTGACCCAGCAACAGGGGGCCATTGGCACTGAAGGAGTCGATATAATCGTTGCCATCCACGTCGGTCATGCGGCTGCCGAGGGCCGATTTGGTATACAGCGGGTATGGGGAGAAATAACGGAGATTACCGGACACACCACCAGCAAGGACCGTCCTGGCCTGCTGGTGAAGTTGCGCCGAACCCGGCGTCTTGCGCAGGTAATCGCCGACGACCCGATCGCGGATGGTTTCGTACTTGTTCCGGTTTTCGATGGCGGCGCTGTCCGTGGACATCATCTATAACCTCGAGTAGTTATTGTCGTTGCAGTCTAGGGCCGCGCTGTCACTGGCGCTTACCCTGCGGCGACAAGCGATTAGCGCCAGGCGCCATCGCCGCTACCGCCATCCATGGCTCTCGCGGCATACCGTACATCCTGTACAT
>JAACFI010000196.1 GCA_009937575.1 Haliea sp. | reverse complement strand
CGGCCCATAATTCGTCGCAAGGTAATCCAACACCGGGACCTCGTTCTCTCCCAACGGCCACAACCCCTGTGTCTCCTGCATCCAGCGGATCATCGCCAGCCACCCCTCTCGGTTGGCGCGGTTCTGGCTAATCAGCTTTGCCGAATGGCACACCGTGCACTGGGCACTGACCACCTCGATACCGGGCGCCAGCACAAGGCCAGTTTTCGGGTCGAGGTCGGCAGCCACTGATAAACGACCTGCAAGCAACAGAATCATCAGCACAATCAGGCGCCTGAACGTCAGCACTTCAAACCACCTTCACTGCAACACGGTGGCAGGCGTTATTGAGATAACCCTTGGGATTCCAGCCCGGCACTACCATGGGCTGTGATCGACCACTGTCATCGGTGGCCCTGGCCCAGACCTCGTAGTAACCGGTCTGCGGAAATTTCAATTGCGCTTCAAAACGCTGCCACGCCAGGCGATTCGCCGGTTTTTCCAGGCGTGCCGCACGCCAGGTCTGGCCGAAGTCAATGGACACATCCACCGTCGCAACCGCAAGATCGCCGGCCCAGGCATGTCCGCGCACCGTCAGGGGCTCTGCCTTCTGGTGTAACACACCGGATCGGGGATAGGTCACCAGGGACTTGACCGGCATGGACTCGATGATGCACATATCCTCCTCCGCCACCTCGGCCCCCGGCACTACCGGTTTGCAGGGTACGCGGTAGGAATAACCACCCATCTTGGGACCGTCGTGGACTTTATTGCGCACGCTGATACGTCGCAACCACTTACCAGAGGTCGACGCCGGCCAGCCGCCCACGACCAGGCGCAGGGGGTAGCCATTCATAAGTGGCAGGTCCTGCCCGTTGATCTGCCAGGCAATCAGTGTCTCGTCTTCCATGGCCTTGCCTATCGGTACGCCGCGACTGATGGGCCGCTTGTCGGGATTGCCACTGATATGGGTATCGGCGCCGTAGTAGCCGATATACACGGCATGGTCCTTCACGCCGACTGCTTTCAGCACATCTGCCAATCGCACCCCTGTCCAACGCGGGCAGCCGACCGCTCCCGTGGTCCACTGGTTACCACGCGCGGGAGGATCAAATTCGGAGCGCCCGTTTCCGCCACACTCCAGCGTTAACTGGTAGGTGTAATGTTTAAAATTATGTTTCAGTTCTGCCAGTGAGAAGCTAACCGGCTTTTCCACCGACTCCCCGTCGATCTCCAACGTCCAGTTGTCCAGGTCGATATCGACCGGCGGAATACCATTGTTGCGGACAAATAACCTGTCGGCGGGGGTCACCGGATCATCCAATAAATATGCCGGTGTTTCCGCATTTACCGGCCTGTCGTTGAGGACGATCAGCCCGGGATGTTTGCCGGGTATCGAAAAAGCGGTCTCCTCCTCGGCAAGCGCGGCGGGGATCATTCCGGCGGGCATAAAACGGCTGAACACCACCTCCGCTCCGAGTATCGCCGTCATGGTTCCCATGCCGCTGAGGAAGCCGCGCCGGGTCAAAGGATCGCTTTGGCGGCCAAACAGCAGCCTGTCAGCTTCCAGCGGGTCGCTGGCGTAGAGCTCTCGCAGTCCTTTATGTGTTTGTTTCATGATGGCACTACCCAGAGATTACTCTCACCGATTCTAAAAACATTTGCCCCCCAGCGCTTGTTAATTGCGGCACAGTTTCGACACGGATAGGTAATCAAGGGAATGTACCTGTAATTCCATCCAGTAAATGGTGCGCGGTGCGCACCCTACGGTTTGGATCGGGGTTCCCGTAGGGTGCGCACTGCGCACCATCTTTCTCAGTAATCAAGAGACAAATCGCTTAATTAGCCCGGGAAAGGTAATCAGGTAATTGACCACACTATTGCCGCGTTGGGACAAGATTTCAGCGGGCGATTCACTGACAATGTCACCAATGTCGAATTCGATTCCACTGCAGTCCTATACCGGCCCGCAAACCCTGCTCGGTCTGGCGCTACTGCCACTGCTCATCTATTACGGCAATCCCGCGGTGGGATTGCTGGCGGGGGCCTGCCTGTCCCTGGTGTTCAACAAACCGGTCCTGAACCAGGCCAGTGCGCTGGGCAAGTACACGCTGCAGGCAGCCATCGTGCTGCTGGGACTCAAACTGAATGCCAGCCAGCTGATGAAAATCAGCGCCGATTACAGCCTGCTGGTCACCGGCTACGTCGTCATGACTATCAGCCTGGGCCTGGCCATTGGCCTGGCCCTCGGCAACCAGCGCAAATCCAGCCAGTTGATCTCCTCGGGCACTGCCATTTGCGGAGGCACAACCATCGCCAGCCTGTCACCGGTTATCCAGGCGCGCCCGGAACAGACCGGCGTGGCCCTCACCCTGGTGTTCATGCTGAATGCCCTGGCGCTGTTCACTTTCCCCGTCATCGGCGAATACCTGTCACTGAGCCAGGAACAGTTCGGCGTGTGGGCGGCACTGGCTATCCACGACACCTCGTCGGTAGTTGCCACCAGCGCACTCTACGGAGAGGAAGCCGCCATGGTGGCCACCACTGTCAAGCTGGGCCGCACCCTGTGGTTGATTCCCCTGTTGCTGGTATTCAGCGTGCTGCAGCACCAGGGATCTGCAAAATTGCGCATACCGGTGTTTATTGTGCTGTTCATTGTCACCGCCTGTACCGGGTCAATCGTCGCCCTGCCCGCTGGCGTGGTCAGCGCCGCCTCCTCCGCCAGCAAGATGCTGCTGGTCATTGCGCTGTTTTTCATTGGTACGGAGATCAGTCGGGAGACCCTGAGGGGGCTCCGCGGTACGGTGTTGGTCCACGGGCTGCTGCTGTGGGCGCTTGCGGTGCCCCTGACGCTGTTGGTGGTGGTGCAGCTGGTATAGAACCAAACAGGGCGATATTTTTACTTTTAGTAACCTCTGGTTATATCTATATAGAAATCGGTTACTTCCTGCGGCCCGGCCCGGTGAGTAAAATTGCCGGCCATGAGTATTCACAACGTCAAGATTGATTTTATCAGCGCGGTCGCCATTGGCGCGTTTGCGTTGTATTTGTTGTCTCCTCTGCTCGTTTAATCCATCCTCCGAAGTCGCTTTGATGGTGCGCACAGCGCACCCTACCTTTGACCGCGCTCCGTCATATGAATCGCACACCACGTCGATGTGGTGCATACCGGTAGGGTGGGTACCACGCACCATTTTCTCCGAACCTCATCGCCCGGCCCCTCCCACCGAGCACCGAGCTTTGCCGTAATTGATATCCATTAACACCCCGCATTTTCTTACCCTGTGTCCTCACACTGGCAATGGACTAATCTTCGGAAATGCAACAACTTACGCCCATGGACGCGGCCTTTCTCTACCTGGAGAACGAGACCACCCACGCTCACGGTACACTCGTCTGGCTGTATGATGCGAGCGACTGTAACCCGGCGTCTGTCTCGCGGCGGGCGCTGCTCGATCACATGCGCTCGCGAGTGCCTGTGTCCCCGGTGTTCACCCGCAAGATCGAACGCCTGCCACTGGATTTTGATTACCCCTACTGGGTGGATGACACCGGATTTGAGCTGCTGTACCACATCCGTGAAAAGTCCCTGGACGCCAATGCAGATTGGGCCGATTTCTGCAAATTGGTTGCCGAGGTACACGCCCAACCCCTGGACCATGCGCACCCCCTGTGGGAACTGACACTGGTTCCAGGCCTGGATGGCATCGAGGGCCTGCCAGAGCGCTGTTTCGCAATCCTTGGCAAGTTTCACCATGTCGCCATCGATGGCGCCACCGGTATGCACATTATCGAAGGCATTCACGACATACCCGGGCGACCGACACCCGAGATGGCGGGCAGCATACGCCCTGCGCGGCGCCCTGCGGTGGGCGAGAGCCTCTACCGGGCGGCGATACGCAACCTCGGCGCCCTCGATAAGGGACTTGGGCTGCTGGGCCTATCGCAGAAACGCGATTCCGGGGATGAGTCATCCAAAGCAGACAACAACAACGACGTCATTGCGGAGCCGACTGAAGCCGCCCCAATGCCACAAACGCTGTTCAACACGGCGATCAACTCCACTGCCACCTGGGACAGCCGCGGCTTCGACCTGGCCACCATCAAGAGCATGCGAGCGGCGGTTAAGGGCGCCACTGTGAATGACGTACTGCTGACCATTGTCGGTGGCGGTCTCAGGCACTACCTGGAATACCGCGATGCGCTGCCGGATAACCCGATGCGGGCTGGCTGCCCGATCAACATTCGCACCGAGGGGGAAGCTGCCGCAGGCGGCAATATGATTTCCGCGATGATCGTCAGCATGCACACAGATGTCGCACCGCCGCTCAAGCGCCTGCGGGCGATCACCCGCTCCTCCGCTGCAGCCAAGCGGCGGGCGGAGCAACGCGGTTCCCGCAAGATCCTGGATGTCGCCGCAGTCGTTCCGTCCCAGGCCCAGGCACTGCTGGGGCACCTGGCCGGCAAGGTTAGCGGCAAACTTAACCGCGCCGTACAGTTCAACTGCTCGGTGTCCAACCTGCCGGGGCCGCAGCAGGATCTCTACATGCTGGGCGGCCGCCTGCAGAACATTGCCGCCGCCATGCCGATCATGAACGGCTACGGCCTGTTCGTGGGATTGACCACCTGTGCCGGCCAACTGAATATCTCCATGAGCTCCTGCGACAGTATCCTGCCGGACCCGGAAAAACTGGGGGACTGCATGGATCAATCCTTCAGGGAGTTACTGTCCGCCACCCGCAAAGGCACACCAGCCAAAAAGACCGCCGCCGCTAAAACCCGGGCACGCAAGACTGCGCCCCGTAAACAGAACAGGAAAACTCGCTGATGCCGGATTACCGCTCACACCTGGGTTCACTGCGCTCGCTGCGAGCAAACAGCAAACGAGTCGCCTTCTTCGATCTCGATCGCACCCTGATCGCCGTATACAGCGCCGTTCCCCTGCTGATGGAACAGGTCAGGGCCAAACAGGTCAGCTGGGTGGGCGCCGCGCAACAGGTGTTCATGGCACTGGGCCAGAGCCGCGAGGTCTACGATTTCGAAGAGGTATTGGACACCGCCATCGGCATGCTCGAGGGCGTCAGCGAACAGGAATTCATCCGCATGGGGGACCGCCTGTTCCACAAGCACCTGCAGAAAAAACTCTACGTGGAAGCCCAGGAGCTGGTGGATACCCACCGCGAACTCGGCCACCAGTTGGTGATTGTCTCCTCCGCCACCCGCTACCAGATCGAACCGGTAGCCGAGGCGCTGGGGGTGGAGAATATGCTATGCACCGAGCTGGAAGTAAGGGCCGGCAAGTTCACCGGCGTGGTGAAAGGCGCACCCTGCTGGGCCGAGGGCAAGCTGCATTCGTCTGAAGCCTGGTGCGAAGAGCACGGCATCAAGCTGGAGAATACCTGGTTTTACACGGATGCCCTCGAGGACTTGCCGCTGCTGGAGGCGGTCGGCCACCCGGTGGCGGTCAATCCCACCCGGGACCTGGAAGACCACGCCAGGGGTGCCGGCTGGCCGGTGTGTAAATTTCGCAGTCGCGCCCGCCCCACGCTGCTGGACGCGGCACGCACCGGCGCCATGTTCGGCGCCATGGCCCCCGCCATCCTGACCGGCAAGGCGGCCAAATGGCTGGGTGCAGCAGACAGTCACCGCGCGGCTTTGATGAGCTTTACCAACTACGCGGAAAACGCGCTTGATCTGGCGGGGATAAAGCTCGAGGTAAAGAACGAAAAATACCTGTGGGAACACCGCCCGGCCATTTTTGTCATCAATCACCAGAGCGTCCTCGACGGCTACCTGACCCCGGCATTGGTCAAGCGCGATTACTTCATGATGGGCAAGATCGAGGCCGGCGACGTCCCTGTGCTGGGGCAGATGTTAAAGGACGCCGGCTTCATCCTGTTCGATCGCACCAACCGCGAGGCAGCCATCGCCGCCTGCGACGATGCCGCCGAACGGATAAAAGAAGGCTATTCCCTGTGCATTTCGCCCGAGGGAACCCGTAGTTACAGCAAGCGCATGGAACCGTTCAAAAAAGGCGTATTCCATATTGCCCTGCAGACAGGGGTGCCCATCGTGCCCATCGTGGTGAAAAATGCCAGTGAACTGTGGCCCCGGGGCCAGAACTTCGTGCGTCCCGGCACCCTGCACATCGAGATACTCAAGCCTGTTTCCACCGAGAGCTGGACACGGGAAACACTGGACACGCACCTGCAGGCGCTACACAAAAAATACCTCAAGGCGCTGGATACGCCGGACTGATAAAAGAATACCCAGGGGAAAACCATGACAAATCAGGCTGAAAAACAGACGTTCATTTTCACGGCACCGGATGATACGCAGATCTATTGCCATCGCTGGCCGGTGGAAAAGCCCAGTGCCATCGTACAGATCGTGCACGGGGGTGCCGAACACGCCGGTCGCTACAATGGTGTGGCGCAGGCTCTAAATGAACAAGGCTACACTGTTTACGCGGAGGACCACCGGGGTCACGGACGCACCGGTGAGATCAATACCAAACTTGGCGACATGGGTGAGGCCAATGCCTTTGAACGGGTGTGCGACGATGTACTGTCGCTGGGCCGCCGGGCGACAACGGAAAACCCCGGCGTCCCGCTGGTTATCATCGGCCACAGCCTGGGCTCATTGATCACCCAGCGCATTCTCCTGCAGCATTCCGAAGAATATGCGGCAGCGGTGCTGTCCGGCTCGCCGGATATCATGGGTATTGCCGCCGGCGCAGAACTGGTGCACGCGGAAGTTGACCGGGTGGGACGCGACCAGGTCAGCGAGGTGCTGGATGCGGCGACCGTAGAGAACTTCGCCGCGGCGATACCCGACGCCGAGTCACCCTACGACTGGTTGAGCCGCGACCGGGAGCAGGTGAAGCTGTACGCCGACGACCCCTGGTGTGGTTATGCGCTGTGTACCGGCGTGTGGCAGGACCTGATTGCCGCCATGCTGGTCACCACCGAGGTATCCGCCGTGGCGGCAGCACTGCGCAAGGACCTGCCGATCTATATTCTGTCCGGTAGCGATGACCCGGTACACGCCGACTGGACGGCGATAGACCGGCTGGCGGCCAATTACCGCGACTGCGGCGTGCAGGACATTACCATTAAAAACTATAACGGCGGGCGTCACGAAATGTTCAACGAGGTCAATCGCGATGAGGTGATCGCGGAACTACTGGACTGGCTCGTTAACACACTGTCATGACAGCTACCCCCACACCCGATCCCCACGACCTGCACGGTTACCTGGAGAAGGTTGAACAACCGCTGCTGTTGCTGGCGGACTGTCACGGCAAGATCGAGTCCCAGGTTATGGAGCGTTGGCTGGAGGGCCAGGCTCGAGGCGCGGGTATCGACCTGCAGACACAGCGGGTTACCTTTGACCTGTCGGGGAACGCGGGTGCCCCTGCATTACTTGAGCACCGCACCCGGGACCTCCCCGATGACACCCTGGTCATCCCATTGCGGGTCCTGTGGCTGCCGGCAAAAGACCACGGCCATCGCCTCCGCGACCTATTACTTGGGAATCCGCACAACCCTGGCTGGCTAAAGCAGAAACTGATACTGCACTTCACGCCCGATCGATGCTCTCCCGTTTACGGAGAAGCGGCGACACTTGGTGAACTACGCGCCGGGTTCGCGGAAGATAGCCCGGAACCCAGCATAGGTCATTTCATCCTGCGCCGCGCGGTACTGGCCATGAAACAGGTGGAGCGCAAATTGCGCGGCCACCGTTACAAGGAACCGGCCTTCGTCGAGGGCGACATCCTGCAGGATCCCGAGTTTCGCCAGGACCTGGTGAAAATAGGCGGCAAATCCGGCAAGGCACCGCGCGACCTGGAGGACGAGGCCCGCACCTACATCAAGGAACTGGTGCCCACCTCCACGCCCATGGGCCTGGACCTGCTGATTCGCCTGAGCCGCTATGTGTACACCCGCGGTTACGACCGGGATATCGTGGTTGACCCGGATCAGGTACAGAAGCTGCGCGAATTGGCGAATGAGCACCCCGTTATCCTGCTGTGTAACCACCGCTCGCAGGTGGACTCCTTTGCCATCTACTCCACCCTGTACGACAACGACCTGCCCCACCCGCACACCTTTGGCGGGATCAACATGAAGTGGCCGATCATCGGCAATATTCAGCGCTCCTCCGGCATGATCTTCATTCGCCGGGCATTCAACGACAACCCGGTGTACAAGGCGGTACTACAGCGTTATATCGACTACCTGGTGAGCCGCCGCTTTCCGCTGCTGTGGTCCATCGAGGGCGGACGCTCCCGTACCGGCAAGCTGGTACCACCCCGCTACGGCCTGCTGCATTGGCTGCTGAATGCCGCCGAGCGTTTCGACAAGACCCAGCCCCTGTACATCGTGCCCCTGTCAGTGGTGTTCGA
>JAACFI010000195.1 GCA_009937575.1 Haliea sp. | reverse complement strand
AATCGGGGACAGACCACAATTTTCAAAGACGAGTATAAGACTAAACTTGGTCCGCTGGATTAATTGTGGTCTGTCCCCGATTTACCCAACGCGTATCGATGTCACGTGAGCCGGGGTGGCACCACTCCTGTCTATGCAACCACCGACAACATCATTGATATCGACAGCTACCGCTGGAAGAAGCACTGCCGGGGCCTTTTTCATTTACCGGTTGCGGCGTGAAGTGGGAATTCGCCAGGGACACGTCCAGAATGAGAGCGCGATGAATGAACTTAACTGCAAATTGAGCGCTCCGCCTCGGTGACCATAGAAAATCTACAATAGTCCCCTTGTACCTTTTAGACGACACTCGCAGGCGAGTTTCGGAGGATATGAGCCTCCTCTTCGGGTCATTTTGTGAATATGTGCTAATCCGACAGCCCTGGGAAACCTTTACGTGGCAAGGGTTTCGGACGGTTATTGGATATCATCTGCTAATTCATACAAAATTAGCAGACAGGCCTGTGGATATGTAATATGCTAATTCTTTAGAAATTAGCATTTAATTAGCACATAGGCTCTGCCATGACCAAAATTCCCGAATCCCCACCCAGCATGGAGCTATACCTCCAGGGCATTGGTGACGAGCCCGGGGCTATGTTCGAGGTCATCCAAAAGGTACACAGTCCGGCTATTGGCCCCATAGATGCCAAGGGTCGGTACCTTCACTGGGACAAACTCAAACATATCGAGCCCCCTGAAGGCTACACGCCCGAGCTGTACTGGCACGCCATGAAAGCCTCGCGGGCTGCACTGAAACGGTACCTTCCCTTTGTCGACAAACACAAAGAGCGGTTCTGGTTCTGCATGCCTGACCCACTACTAGCACAGGTGTTGTGGATCAGCGAGCAAGCCAGTGGTGCACTAGTAGGCGAACCTGCACTAGCCGACAACAAAGCCAAGCAGCGGCACATCATTAACTCGTTGATTGACGAGGCGATTTATTCCAGCCAGTTAGAAGGGGCTAGCACTACCCGCGCCGTTGCTAGGGAGATGATCAAGACTGAGCGTAAGCCCGTCGATGTTTCCGAGCAAATGATCGTCAATAACTACCGGGCCATGCTCTTTATCAGGGAGCACGTAGACGACGAGATCACGCCCGCCATGGTATTTGCACTACATCAGATACTGGTCGAGGGCACGGACATTCCAGCGAACCGGGTGGGCGTGTTTAGGGAAGCTGAAGACAATATCGTCATCGAAGACCACATGACCGGAGAACTGTTGCATGCGCCCCCGCCCGTGGACGAACTGCCATGGCGGCTGGTCTGGCTGTGCAATTTCATCAATGGTGGCATCGGCACAGTTGCCCATGCCCTCGGGGAAGACGCATTCCTGCCAGCGGTGGTAAAAGCTATCATCGCCCACTTTATGATGGGCTACGATCATCCTTTCTACGATGGAAATGGTCGGACAGCCCGAGCTTTATTTTACTGGGTCATGTCTCAGGAAGGCTTTTGGTTAATGGAGCACTTGTCCATTAGTGGAGAGATCAAGAAAGCCCCGGTGAGCTACAGCAAAGCCTATCTTCATGCCGAGACTGATGACAATGATGTCACGTACTTCCTGATGCACCAACTCGATATTGTGTTGAAAGCTATCGAAGGTCTAAAAGAACGCTTGCGCGAAAAAGCCGACGAACTGCACGAAACGGAGGCACTGTTGTCAGACTCGCCGCTGGCGGGACAACTCAATCACCGCCAGATGGCTCTACTGCAGAACGCGCTAAAAAACCCGGGCCAGACTTATACGGTAAAAAGCCACATGAACAGTCACCGAGTGGCGAGGCAGACAGCGCGGACAGACCTGACTGCGCTAGCGGAAAAGTTTGGACTTCTTGTCAAGGGTGTCGAGGGACGGACTACAGTGTTCACTGCGCCCGGCGACCTGCTACAACGGATCAAGAGCAACTGCTGATAATTCAGTGGCTTATTAGCATTGCTCTATAGATATTTGATCGAGAGAAAAACTCAATAGCCGTGTAGGGGTCCGATTCCGCGATCGCCTATTAAGAGACAGCCGTCCCCGACGGTCTATCCTTCTTGGAGGTGAAACAACAGGGAGCAGGAGTGATGACAGCTTACGAGCTAAACGACTTGATGATGAGTTGGTACGCCATGATGGGCCAAGACGCCAACATGTATCTGGCACTTGTTTCCGGTTATCTGATCGTTGCTTACTCCATAGGAGCGAAACTATCATCGGTACAGGCCATGATTATTAACGTCTTCTTTGCCGTCTGGACAGGTTCACATGTAATGGCCATCTTTTCTGAAATGGGTGCCGTTCTGGACATACAGCAAATGCTAATTGATATGGAGGCGTACTCGTTCCAGTCCCCCAATCAATCTCTTGCTATTGCATCGCTGTTTGCGGCAATTCAGATTGGCGGCATCATTGCCGCGCTCTACTTTATGTGGACCATCAGACATCCCAAATCCGAGTAACCTCCTTGAGGTGAGCACGGCTATCCAGTCTGTTGATCAAATAGTGATCAATTGGTCCGCTCGCCGAGAGCAGACATCCGGGATTGCTGATCTAGCCCTGGAGGAAGGTGTACGCGGATTGCAGTAGCGAAGCTATAGGCCACATATTTCTAACTTAAGCTGCTTTTTGACAAGTCTCTATAGTCAGGTGATCATTGGCGAAATGAGAACAAGTGGCTACCCAGGTTACTTCAAAAGAGATCTCGGCAAGGGCATTCTTGCTGCTGTAGCCATTATGTTCAGCCCTAATTACTGCGCCATCACTCAGTCCTCGCCTGCAGCGCACGAAGAGGAGCTCCTCTTCCTCCACAGAGAACTTAAGCTTGTTGAGTCCGAATCCCTTCGAGTTGCCGTAACGATAGACGCCCTGGAAGCAGAGCTTCACGAGAACCCGCGCCGGGAAAATGTTCAACAACTACATTCTCAACTCGGGCGCTTGTATAAGTATGATGTTCAACTGTATTCCCATTACAAAGACCTCAATGAGGTGTGGAGCTATCTTCAAAGCCCTGAACGAGAATCTGCTCTAGCTAGGTTTAACGCTGACCAATCTAAACCTATACCAAAAATACATAAAGGCTTATATGAGGGACTTCCCGGTGACGCCACACCTATTACGGATTTTTCCCCGATCGATATAAAAGCTATCTACACAGACTCACCAAATCGGGGACAGACCACAATTTTCAAAGACGAGTATCAGGCTAAACTTAGTCCGCTGGATTAATTGTGGTCTGTCCCCGATTTACCTCATTGTGCCCACCTGCTGTTCCAGCCCGGCGGAAACAGTCGCTGTGCCGCTTCCTTCAATCGCTCGCGCAGATGCCATTTGCTGACCTGCTGCCGCTCCTTATCAAAATTATCCTCGAAATCGGGCACTGAAAGACTGGCCTGCACCAGACCACCAAAGTGAGGGATATGATGCACCGCCTGTTCCAGCACGCTGCTGGCACCACCAGAGCCTGGTGAGGTGGAGAGCAGCAGCATGGGCTTGTCCTTGAAGGGCTTGCGATCGACGCGCGATATCCAGTCAAACAGGTTCTTCCAGGCGGCCGTATAAGTGCCATTGTGCTCCGCAAAGGACACCACGATGCCATCTGCCTCCCGCAGCCGCGCATGGAACTCTCGCGCCGGGGCCGGTTGCCAGTACTGCTCTTCCCGCTGCTCGCTGTAAATGGGCATCTCGTAATCGTTGAGGTCCAGCACCTCGATTTCAGCCCCCTCCACCAATCCCGCGGCATAGGCTGCCAACTGGCGGTTAATGGAATGCTTGTTGTTGCTTGCTGCAAATGCAATGATCTTCATGGTCTCTCCTCAACTTGATGCGTTTCTTTCGCCAGGCAGGTCGCTCAAGTATTCAACGAATTCAACCTCGAAACCGGCCGGGTCTATGAAATAAATATTCTTGCGCCAGGGTTCCTCGGCGCCATCTTTAGCTACGGAGAAGCCAGCATCTACCAACCGCTGGATCAGGGCATCCAGGTTATTGGTGACGTAGGCAAAGTGCGCCAGGCCCACTGAGTGGCCTTCCAGGTTGCGGTTTTCTCCCTCCCCATGATCACTGAACACCAGGTACTGGTAGTCATCGCCGAAGTGCAGCCAGGTGCGGGGCTTTCCATACCACTCGCCCTGGCCCTGGTCGCGCACCCGCCAGTGGGGGAATGCCGCGCGGTAGAATTTCAGTTCGGCCTCGATGTCGCTGACAACAAGATTTACGTGTTCTAACTGGATCATGATTTCCTCCTTTGGATGAATTTGAAGACATGCTAATACCTCAACCTAACTTGAGGTAAAGCACTATTTCGCTAAAATGTTAAAAATTACTGAGGAGCGGGGCATGAGTGAAGCAAACTGGACGGTTGGCAGGGTGGCGCAACGCACCGGGGTGCGGGTTAGTGCCCTGCATTTCTACGAGAAGAAGGTGCTGTAAAACCACGACCGGAAGCATAAAAGGCCAAGTAGAGGCCGAATATATGAGTACATCGTGCCAGGTTGGCTCGCGCAAGCGAGCCAAATGCTTGATCACTCGTACGCCAGCGGCGAAGCCCGCAGGGTCACAACGGCCCATAGGCCGTTGTGAGTCATCGCGCAAGGCAACACTCCTCACACTATACTCAACACTACGAGTGTCAAATACAGTGATTGACCACAAGCTCTCCTATTTAGTTCGGCAAAACTGACTGTTGATGCCGATCAGTCAATGACCCGCGGTCTGCTCCTCCACCGCCCTCCAGGCCGCATCAAAAGCAGCATCCATCAGCGCGATGGCTTCCGAATCTGTATTGGCGATTGAAATGCGCCCGAACTGGGCTCTGCCGATTTCGTGGGGCGCCTGACCTTTTTCCCACTCGGGGTCGTCAAGGGCGAGATAGGGGTAGGCATAGCCGTGGGGAATACGGTTGACGGTGATGGCGCGGATATCCGCCTCATGGTTGAAGCCATATTGACCCAGCATGGATTGAAGCTGCTCGCGAATCATCTGTTCGTAGCTGGCGAAGGGTGTGTTGTAGATAATATGGCGGCCCACCCGGAGCTGATCACGAGCGGTCATGGGCCCGCCGGGTTTTTCCAGGGGTATGGGTGAGTTCATCATGAACACCACCATGGGGTCTTCCGGACCGCGCGGTGGCTCGTACCCGCCCACGCTGACAGCGGGTGACTCGCTGACCCACTGGAACGGGTCGTAGGGGCACTGGAACAGTGTGGCGTTGAGTTGGGACCAGGCCTGCCCATCTTGTAGTTGCACATTGGCGTAGACAAAGGGGGTTTTGACCCCGTATTTCAGGCCCTCTTTCTGGGCTTCTGGCAACTCGGGGCACAGGTGGGGGATCAGCGCGTTATAGCATGCCAGCACGCAATGATCGGCGGTCACGCGCAGGGCGTTACCTTGCCGCACGTAATCGACTTCCACGCGTTCGCCGTCTATCTCGCGCACGCCGACCACGGTGCTGTTGAGTCGGATCCGAGTAGGTTGGTTCTCCCTGTCCAGCGCACTGTAGTCGAAGCGGGCGATGACCACATCCTCCGGCCCCTTCATGTCGGGTGCGACGGCGGGCACCAGTTTCTGTACCAGCAGTCTGGCCACAGAGGCGTTCCCGTCCGGGAACATCTGCACATTGAGGATGCTGTCGAGGAAGGCCCCGGCGACGGAGGCGCCCGCTTTGCCGACCCAGCCCATGGACTTGATGCCCGTCGCGCCGCCGGTGACGGACTCCAGCACGGTCATATTCCAGCCGGACACGCCCCAGAGATGCAGGATGATCGCATTCATTATGGGGACGGTGTCCTCGCGCAGGCCAACCCGCTCCATCAGGAATTCGTTATAACTGGTGCTGTTGATGTACTCCCATTTATCGCCCAGGGAAAGCCCATCGAGGAAGTCGCGCCGGCCGCCGAAAAAGTCGACCAGGATCTCCTGTTCGGTTTCAGGGATGGGTAGGGAGCGTACGGTTTTCTCGTAGCCTTCGCCCCCGAACATCACTGAATTCCAATTGCCCCCTACGATCACGTGTCCGTCGGAGCCGGGCAGGGCCACGCCATTGGCGGCATCGAGTCTACCAGCGAGGGCCGTGTTTTCTGGTGTCTGTTCCGCCATGAGCGCGACAAAGTCATCATCGATGCCGATGTCGGCCATCAATCCACCGGCCGCCTCGCTATAGCCCCCGGGGTTTTCGAGATTCTGTGCGCCACCTAAGCTCAGCATCATCCGGCCGTCCTGGTGAAACTCGTTGCGCTTCGCGTGGCCGCCAAAATCGTCGTGGTTGTCCAGTACCAGGATGCGCGCGTCGGACCCCATTTTCTGCTGGTAGAAGCGGGCCGCCGCCAGGCCGCTCATGCCGGCGCCGACCACGACCAGGTCGTAGTGTTCGTCAAGAGCCTCGTAGTGCGCCGGTTTCTGGCCGCGCCAGGCCAGGTCGTGTGCCACCTCGAAAGAGCCTACGTGACTACCCCGCATGCCAGTGAGGGTAGGGGGATAGTATGCGGTGGGCGCCGGCGGAGTGAAGGTGGATGGGGTCGAGGAGGGCAGACTCGCAGGCGCCTCCAATTCATCACTGCAGCCCGGCAACAGTATGCCGCCTGCACCAATCACTACGCCATTCAGAAAATCACGTCGGGTTACCCGAGCTGCCATGGTTACTCCAGAAAGCTTTACACTGTTGATAATATATTCATACATGTCGGTTGACATGTCAATTTTGGTATCTTAGCATGTCGGCTGACATGTTGACAAAGGGGCCAGCGGTGGCGGGCGAGCGCAGGCAGGAAATCCTGCAAGCGGCGATAGAAATTATCGCTCTTGAAGGTTACGGGAATCTGAGTATGCGAGCGCTGGCGAGGGCCAGTGGTATGAAGCTGGGTGCCCTGCAATACCACTTCCGCACCTGGGACGAACTGTTAACAGCGCTCGTGGGCTACATCGCCGACAGCATCCGGGAGTCCTGGAGTCAGAGGGGGCTGGATGATTCTCCGAGCGTTTCTGATATCGCTGCTTTCATGCTGGATGAAACCTCCGGTCCAACCGAGGTCATGCTGAGCGACAGGCTGTGGCCTCAATTGTGGGCGATGGAACAGGTTGAGCCGCTGGTGTCTGACTTGTTGGAAGAAGTCTACGCCGAGTACTTGGAAAAACTGGTAGCAGCAATGGAGGCAGCCGGGTCCGACTCGCCCCGCGGCGAGGCCCTGTGCCTGATGTCCATTCTGGAGGGTGAGTCACTCTTCACCGGGAGTGGAAGGCGCTGGGAAGGTGACAGGGCGTTGGTGCGCGAAACGATTTTGAAGTTTGTGGAAGACAGATATGGAGACAACCATTGAATAATCACATCTCGCTCGACTACCAGGTCAACCGGCTTGGTTTCTGGTGCGCGGTTATTGCGCTCGTCACCGGGGTGATCTCAATGGCGCTGCCGCTGGATGCACCCGAGGCGTACAACGCAGAGCACGCAGATCGAATTGCCTGGCTGAACGCCAATCGTGGCGCCTTCATTGCTGGCTGGGTAAACCAGATTATTGCCATGTTTACCTTGTCTGGCGTGTTGTTTGCCATCGCCTGGCAGATCAGGGACAAGAATCCGTTGCGAGCGCTAATAGCCGCGATGGTCATCCTTATGTCTGTGGTGGCCTTCATCATTCCCAAGTTCATGGCCATCTGGACCATACCCCTGCTGGCAGAGACCGCCGCCAGCGGTTCGATGGGTGCCGAGATGTCAGATTCACTGCTGCTTTTGCTCAACGTGTCCATTCCATTCTCGCTGTACACCTCCTTTGATTACCTCGGCTTCTGGTTGTACGGGGTGTTCGCGGTGCTGGTAATGGTGCCGCTCTACAGCGACTCAACCAGTTCCAGGGTTTCGGCGGTTGTGCTCGGAGCATTCGGTGTGATTTATCAGGTCATGTTGGTCGCGTTGCTCGTCGGGGCCATAGGGGCAACTGAGATAAATAGCTACTTCCTGGGTGTTTCCGTGCTCCTTCTGATAGTGATCATCGCAATGGCGTTCAACTTCAAGGCGGCAATGGCCGGCGCAGCAGGCTAGTGGGTTATGAGTAATAAGCCAATGCAATCGCTACTGGAAACTCAACGCAAGGCATATCTTGCCGATGGTTTCCCCTCGGCGAAAACACGCATTGACAGACTCGATCGTGTAAAGGACATACACATCCGCTACAAGCATAAAATCGTCGAGACCCTGGAAGCGGATTTTGGTAGCAGGCCCCGTGGGCAAAGCCTGGCAACGGATGTTGCCAGCATCATCATAGAGGTGAAGGAGACGCGCGGTAAGATTCGCCAGTGGATGAAACCCGAGCGACGCAAGACGCCCCTCATGATGCGCATGACCGGGGGCAGGGCAGAGCTGCAGTTCCAGCCCCT
>JAACFI010000194.1 GCA_009937575.1 Haliea sp. | reverse complement strand
CCTCGCCCAACTCGTCGCGCGCGACCCGCGTGACCCCGACCGAGAGGTGGCGAGAGAGCTGATCGACCTGGACCCGACCACAGCAGCACAGGGGGGACGGCTCGCCGGTGCTTTCTTCGTACTGTTCTACACCTGGCCTCTGAAGTAATACTGCCTGGGAGAGCCCGCGGTGCTGCTGGTGTGAGGCCCGCAGATGGTGGGTGGAACCTTCTGCGTACTCGCCGGGAGTTTTGGCTGGCCCCTGTGGTTCTCCGCCTATGCGTTTCGCCACACCCGTCGCTTTACCTCGTTGTTCCTGCTGAGTGTGATCCTCGACACCCTGCTACTGCACTGCCAAAACATTGTCGAGCGGCGGCTCATGGCCTATGCTTTACCTGAGCGGGCTGAGCCTGACCCAGTGCCAGCCGGGCGAATTGCAGTTTGCGACCATACAGGCAACCTGAGGATACAACATGCGCAAGCGCGCAATCTTTTTCGGCATAGTTGTAGCAGTCATAGCCCTGATAATTCTGGCACCGGTGACCATCGTCAGCTGGGAATATACCAACAGCGACGCATTCTGCACCAACGCCTGCCACCAGGTTCACCCCGAGGAATCCCAATCGCATAAGCTGTTGTCCCGGCACCGGGAAGTAGCCTGTGTCGAGTGCCATATTGGCCGCATGGACTTCTTCGACTCACTGTGGGACAAAGTGGGGCATACCAGCCATGCCTGGGCAATGCTGATAGGCTATGAACGCCCGGTACATTCCAAATCCCTGCAGGCGGCGGATAAATCCTGCATTAGGTGCCATACGGCCGATTCACATCCCAAAAATACGCTTCACACTGTCGAGCGATTTGCCGAGGACAAGAAAAACTCGTCGCAGGCCACCCACCTGGTCATGCGCCTGCACGGGCGCCAATTCGGACGGGAAACCAGCCTGGGACTGGACTGGCATACATCGGGAGCAATCAGTTACTGGAGCAGCGACCCGCAACAAACGCAGATCCACAAGGTAGTGGCGACATTGCCCGACGGTACCCAGCGCACTTATACCGATATCCGTGCAGAGGCAGCGACAGTGAACGGCCAGGCGGTGGAAAGAGAACTGGACTGCCTGGGCTGTCACAATCGTGTGGGGCACCCGTTCCCCGGCCCCGACAAAATCCTGGATGACCTGTTCGCCAATGGCACGCTGCCAAGGACCTTACCCTATCTGAAACAGGAGTTGATGAACCTGTACAGGCAAAATACCCAGCCTGTTGAGGATAGGCCGGCGCGGGAGCGGCTGCGCGATGATATCCGCCAGATCCTGGCCCAACATACAAGGGAGGCGCAGGAGGAACCATCTGCATCGCCGGGGCTTTCCGCAGAAAGACTCGACCAATTGGAGGAGTTGGTGGAAGCCTGGATTGTAAGCGCGATCAACCTGCGCAGTCACGAAATGGACTGGCAAAATTTTCCTTCCCACACTGGACACACCAAGAGCCCGGGGTGTTTGCGTTGCCACAGCGGCCGCCTGCAGACTGAGGATAAACAGATCATTCCAGTCAATTGCACGACCTGCCACAGTATTCCACTGGTCATGAAGGGCCGCAGTATTCCCACCTACTTTCTGGAACAATTAGACCTGCGCAAGCCCCGCGATCACCGCGACGAGACCTACCTGGCGATTCACATGGACCAGGATACTGAATCCTGCGACCGCTGCCACGGGGCTATTGATTATGGAGAGGACGACAAGAGCCACTGTTCCAACTCGGGCTGCCACGGCCGCGAGTGGAAATACCTGGACCTGGAAGCGGTCAGGGCGGCACTAGCCCCTGCAGAGGCCGGGCAATGACTCGACGTAGATCAAGGAATAACCGCAAGGTGAGGATTTAATGTTGGCTCGCCTCGAAATTCTCTTCTTCCAGCCACCGGCAAAATGCCAGGGTTAACTCCGCCAGGGACCTGTAGAAAGGCGATTCGCCACTGGCCTGTTTAGCCAACGCGGCCATTTGCGGCAGCCAGGCACCGAGATGCTCGCGCCAGAATCGAGCCTGTCGTTGCCGCCATTCGACATCACCGGTTTCGCCTTCCCGAAAGGCGAGAAAATACATGAACTCCAACTCATGGGTTACATGATCTGGCGCATCTGTAGGTCCTGTTACAGGTCCCAAGCCCGCCTCTGCGTAGGCTTTGGCCGCATACCGGCTGGTCTCGCCCATCAACTGCTTTTCCGGATCCAGATATAACGAAGCCCATGGTGGCGCCTGCATATCGAACGGGCCGATAAATAACCGGGCGTGGACCGGGGCGAGTTCTTCCGGGGTGGCACCACTGCGATTCAGCGAAGAAATCAGTTCGATACCTCGATCTCTGACTTCTCCTCCCAAAGGTATGAAAGCAGACTCGAATATCTCTGCCAGATCATCCGGCCAGGCGTCGGGCGGGCTGTATGCTCTCGCCAGTGCCAGAAATCCATTGGCCCGCCTCACCGGCAGGTCGAAATTTGGCACATGGGCAAGCCGTTCAGACATGGGGCTTCCCTGTTAAAAGTCCCGGATGTAGAAGACTCGCGGCTTGGTTCCCTTTTCCTTCTGCAGAACACGCGGCGCATGATTGGCCAGTGCCTGGCTGGGCGGGCTTGCAGGGTCGTTCAGATCACCAAAGATGCGGGCATCCGCGGGGCAGGATTCAACGCACCACGGCAACTTGTCCTCTTCCAGCCGGTGGCTGCAGAAATTGCATTTTTCGACGACTCCTTTCTGACCCAGTCGGGATGCCGGATTGTAATCAGGGATAGGGGTTCCCGTTTTAGCAATGACTTCAGGTCCCGTCGCCGTGCCATCCGCAATGGCCGGCTGTTCATCCTCGTTGAATTGGGCAAAGGGTGCACTCTCGTTGAAGTAGATCACCCCATAGGGGCAGGCCAGTTGGCAGAGACGGCAGCCGATGCACTTATCCGTGTCGTGCAGGGTCAGCCCTTCATCTGATTTGTACATGGCTGTGGTGGGACAGTTGGTCACGCAGGGTGCGTTTTCACAGTGATTACACAGCGTGGGAATGTAGCGATAGCGGGTATTGGGAAAGGTACCCGTTGTCTCAACAATGTGGTTGGACCAGTGGTGATCGTGGGGTACGTTGTTTTCACTTTTGCAGGCGATATCACAGGCCGCACAGCCCACGCAGCGGTGAAGGTCTATTACCATGCCATATCTTTTATTGGTCATTGTATTTTCTCCGCTTCAGATACTTCAGGCACGAATCACACGAACTCTCGCCGGCCCACCATGGCGCGCCGTCGAGCCGCTCAAGCGATCATATTCAGGCGGCAGCACATCGTTATTGCTGCCACCGCGGGCAATGCGGTTATGAAAATCCCTGGCGGCGATCCGCCCATAGGCCCAATGGCCCTGGCCAAAACATTTCGCCACCGTACCGGGTCTCACGCCTTCCCACAGCTTGAGTGTCACTGTCATTTCGCCAGTCTGCGATATGACTCGCACCGATTCGCGATCATTCAGTCCCAGTTTCTGTGCATCAAACGGATTCATTTTCAGTACGTCATCCCAGTTCTCGTCTCCGGGATCACAGTTCTTGTGGGCGTGATACCAGGTGCAGTTGGCCGAACGCCCCTCGCGATTCAATCGGCTGCGGTGCTCGAAGAAAATCAACGGGAACTCCTGTTCGTCACCCCAGCGCAGCGGCGGTTCGAAGTGGGGCACAAAGGCCTGCTCACCCTCGGCGGTGTAGTTGGTTGCGGCCAGGGCCTCATCCACCGAGATGTCATGTTTATCGGCGTGCTCTTCCAGGGCTGCCTTCAGCGTTTCACTATAGAACTCGAATTTGCCGGTCTTGGTTTTGAACTTGCCCCACTTCGTGCGGTAGGTATAGCGGTGGGAATTCCACACACCCTTGTCGACAAAGTCGTCCCAGCCCTCCAACTTATCGCCGTACTTGCCGTAGTTGGAATGGCTTTCATCCCAACAGGCCCGGGTCAGTAATTTCAGGGCGGAGACGGTGAATTCCTCACCATTGCCGGGAGAGGCACCAGTCTGTGGGTCGGAGAAGGATTCCTTGTAGTAGCGCAAAAGGTTATCGAAGCCCTTGTCTGCGAGTTTTTCCGCCAGCATCCAGGGAATTTCCGTTTCGTCCTGGCGAACATCCCACAGGGGTTCCACCATACGCTGGGTCAGTGAGGCGTAGCCGTGCAGGTTCTGTTTCGACTTGAGGAAACTCCATTTTTCGAATAGCTGGTGAGCTGCCGGCAGAATGAGATCGGCAAAATGGCTCATCTCGGAGGCATTGGTCGTTACATGGGCGAGGAACGGCAGTTTCTCCAGTGCCCGTTCCCAGCGATCTCCGCCGGAGCAGGAAAAGGGAAAATTGTTCCAGTAGGCAATGACCACCTTGAGGTCGTAGGGGTCTTCCGTCAGCATCGCGTCGGCTGCGTTATTGGTCACCACGCCGCCACCGCTCTTGCCTTTCTTCAATGATGGAAATTCCAGGGTGCCCCGCTGGTCGATCTTGGGCATTTTCGAGCCCTTCTTGGCCAGGTCATCCTGGTAAGCACTGAAATCGGGGATGGAATCAGCCGGCACCTTGGTTTTCTGTACCACGCCGCCCTTGCTGTCAGTTGAGCCCACCAGACCATTGAGGGCGTGAGCCGCCATTGCCGCGTAACCCCCTCGAGCCTGCATGGATGCCCCGGGAGAAACCCAGCTGATCGCTGCCGGTGCCGCATTGGCAAACCCGATGGCGACCCGGCGAATTTGCTCCGCCGGGATACCGGTTCTCTCTGACGCCCATTCGGGAGTGCGGTCCTTCAACTCCAGATTCCACCACCGCACTACCCCATGGGTGTGAATTTCGGCAAAACTTTCCTCGCTGACCTCGGTCCCGGCAACAAACAGGTTTTCACCGTCCACAAAATCGCCGACGAATTCACGGCTCCACAAGCCTTCAGCCAATATGACGTGAGCCAGGCTTACCGCCAGGGCGGCATCCTCTCCCGGCACCACGGGAAGCCACTCATCGGCCTTGGCCGCAGTGGCGGACAGGCGCGGATCAATAGCGGCAATCTGTGCGCGATCCCGCACATGGCCCCAGATGCTGATGGCGTGGGGGACCTGGCGATTGGAGGCCAGCGGGTCTGCACCCCAGCACATTACATAGCGGGTATGTTCCAGATCGTAGTCGCGATAGTCCCAATAGCCCTCGGTGAAGAAAGCGCCGAATTTTTCCGCTTCGGCGCAGATCGCGGAATGGCTGATGCCATTGGGCGAGCCGAAAACTTTCGGCAGCGAGGAGTAAATCACGTCCCGCATATAACTGTAGCGCCCGCGGAACACAGCAAACTTATAGGTCTCACCACTCTCGCGCAGATCCATCATCCGATCCGCGAGCATGTCCATGGCCTCATCCCAGGAGATCGGCACAAATCCCGGATCCTGGTCGCGTCCCTTTTTGGGATTGGTCCGCTTCATGGGCATCTTGACGCGATCCGGGTCGTACAGCTGTTGCAGGGCCATATGTGGCCGCGGACAGATGGCGCCGTGGGTGGCCTTGGAATGGGGGTTACCACGTAATTTGATAGCGCGCCCATCGGTAACCTGTACCTGTACCGGACACCAGGCGGTACAGCCCTGACAGGTGGATGACATCCACTGTTCCACTATGCGGGGAGCACTGGCTTTCGCTTCCATGGAGAAGAAGCTGAGGGCTGGGCCCCCGCCGACAGCGGCAATAATACCAACACCACCGGACTGCTTCAGGAACTTACGTCGCGAGAGTTTCGGGCCACATTCTGATATTGAATTTTTTTCGTTCATGGCTAGGTTCACCTCAAGACAGCGTGGCTATAGGTGGTGGCAACTGACCGCCCAGAACCACCACGTAACGGGTCGCAAATCCACCGACAAGTACCAGCAGGCAGGCCAGGGCAATTACCGGCAAAGAGAGACCGCCGTATTCATCACGGCGACGAAGCACCGGCATCAGTAGTATCAGGGGCAGGATCAGTCCCATTCCGACACCGACACCGCAGAGCATCGTGCCGTAGGTATCAGAGGCAGCGGCAAGGGCCTGCTGGCTGGCCAGCGATCCATAGTTGAGCCCCGCCCAACTGTTGGCGAGTGCGATCATTGTAACCATCAGGCTGACAGCAAGGGCGACAAAGACAGGCCGCATGGCGGCGCCATCCCCGCTTGCCCCCATGCGTATGTAGTGAATAAGCAGGGCGCCGGCAATGCCGGTGGACAGGAAGATGGACACGGACAGGAACAGCATAGAGCCGTTGGCCCACAGGGGCCGGGCGGTAAGAGCCCCCAGCAGCACACCGTGGTAGATGCCCACCGTCACTGCCAGTACGCCGACCAGACAGCCCATGGTATTGCGGCCGGACCGGGCATTGATGTCACGCCACTGCCAGGCGTAGATCAAACCGCACAAGACCAGCGCCCCCTGCAGCAGAAAGCCCCACCACATAATCGATGTTGGAGCGACGTTGAGAATCATCTGGTGTACGTTGAGCTGGTTGCCGAGCTTGGTGAAGAGGAACAACAGCCCCACTATCACCATAACTGGACCGGTAAACGCCGCTGTCTGGGCCAGCTTCAGGCGCTGGACATCCTCGCTTCGCGACAGCGCAACCGCCAGTAGAAACGCGCCGACACCGACGCCACCGCAAAACAGGTCTACAACGACACGCCAGTCCCATATGGGACCACTCTGCACGGTATAAATCAGGACAGACTCCATGTGTCACTCTCCTTTAACCGATTGTTCTTAAGTCGTATATGACCGGTCTAAAGCAATTCGCCATGGGATGTAGATAAGACAACAACTCTCTTACTGGAATCCGGCTTTCAATGCATGCCAGTATCCGCCCGTGGCAACGCAGATTGCCTTGATCCATGTCACGAGAAACTTAATATTCACAAAAGACAAATCCTGGAACAAAAACGACACGGCAACGGCTCCGGATATATGACTTTTTCCTGTCTCAGATCAATGCGCTCAACAACGGGCCGGGTTCATTCTCTCTACCTGAGGGACGAATAATTTCGATGCGGTCGAGGTTAGCCAATATCGTGCTTTAATCAGGTCAGTATCTAAACCAGCAACAGTGCTCTTTACATAGAGAAGGGACTGAGATCATGAAAAAAATAGTCGTGGCGGTATCCGCAGCAGTGTTGGGCTGTGCCAATGTCAGTGCCCACGTATCCGATGCGGAGTGGGCGGAATTCAAGAAAGAATATTCTGCACTGGTTGAACGCGTGAACGCGCTAGCTGCTGAGAACAATGAGCTCAAGGCCGCTGCCGCGGGCCTGGGCACGGTGACCGTGGAAGACCTCGAGGCCACCAATGAGGCAATAGCTGCACTGACACAACAAAACAAGGCCACGTCCTGGGCCGAGGATGTGCGCTGGCAGGGCGACTTCCGCATGCGATGGGAAGAAATCGAAGACGACAGCAAGGACGACGAGCGCACCCGCGCCCGTGTACGGGCTCGCGCCGCCCTGATCGCGGATCTCGATAACGATGTCGAAATTGGCCTGGGTATGGCGACGGGTGGCGATGATCCGGTCTCCACCAACCAGACTCTCGGCGGCGGGGGCTCTACCAAGGACATCCGCCTTGACCTGGCCTACTTCAAGTGGAAGCCAAACGAGTGGTATCTGGGTGGCGGTAAATTCAAGAATCCTTTATACCGCAGCTTCAAGAGCGCACTGATCTGGGATGGCGATTTCAGACCCGAAGGGGTATTCGGTGGCTATAAGGGCGACAATTTCTTTGTCACTGGCATGTACTCGTGGATTGAGAGTGACAGTTCCAAGGACGATGAGGAGTTCTGGGCACTGCAAGGCGGGACGTCCTTCGGGCCGGTGAATGCATCACTTGGCTATCTCTACATCCCGACTGAAGGCAGAGTGGCCGCACACGATTCCCAGGACTGCTTCGGCAACAGTTGTGCCGAAATTCCCGGATCGGGTGGTGACCTGGCCTACCTTTATGACTACGAGGTAGTGAACGCCAGCCTGGACGCCTCCTTTGAGCTGGGCGGCCTTCTCTGGGGTTTATACGGTGATTTCATCCAGAACCAGGACGCCGATGATTACGATACCGGCTGGATAGTCGGCACCAAACTGGGTAAAGCGAAGAAGCCCGGCAGCTGGCAGTTACAGTACCAGTACCAGGAGCTGGAGGCAGATGCCACCCTGGGCCTGGTCACCGACTCCGACTTCATGGGCGGCGGCACCGACGGCAAGGGCCACAAACTCGGCGCAGCCTACGCCATCCATTCGAAGTGGCAGCTGGCACTTACCTACTTCGACGGCACAAGGGGCATGGATCTCGGCAAGGATGTGGACTACCAACGCCTGATGCTTGATACCAAGTTCAAGTATTAGTCTTCAGCAGCTTGAACCTCGCCAGG
>JAACFI010000193.1 GCA_009937575.1 Haliea sp. | reverse complement strand
CTAAAACCGCCGATAATAACCGGCAACCTGGATTTCAGGCCCGGCGACATCTGCAGCTCGGGAAAATCGTAGAACTCGCCGTGGAACTGGACCGGCTCGCCCGTCCACAGTAACTGCATGACTTCAAGCATTTCGTCAGTGCGCCGTCCGCGGGTATGGAAATCCTGCCCTACCAGGTCGAACTCGGATTTCTGCCAGCCGATACCGGCCCCAAGGTAGAGCCGATCAGGACAGAGGTTTTCAGTGGTGGAAATGACCTTCGCCGCGTTAAATGGATCATGCAGCGGAAGCACATACACGGTATTGAGGAATTTAAGCCGGGTGGTGACCTGGCACAGGGCGGCAATCTGCACCCAGGGATCCGGCCAGTGGGTCTCGGGATACCAGCGAATCTGGCTGTCGTCGCTGTAGGCATATTCCTCATACTGTTCGGAGAAGGTGACCAGGTGCTGGCTGAGCGTAACCCCCTCGAAACCCAGGTCTTCCGCATGCTTCGCCAGTATGGGAAGTTCATCCATGTCGAGCATGGCCAGGCACTGCCAGTATTTCATTTAGGCTCCTCCGTTATCCAGCCACAGCGTCGTATTTCTCATAGAGGTACACATGCCTGCTATTGTCCAGGTCCCACATATGGTTACCGACCATGTCCGCCCACTCACTACGGGTTGCTGGTTCCGCGTCCGGGTCGATCACAACCTCCCAGGCTGCCCTCACCTTGTTAAGGTCGGTCAACTCAGACAGTTCCGCCGGATCGATTGCCTTTACAACCGCCTGGGAATTTACCTCTTGCGCCAGGCTGTCAAAGCCGGGCTGATCCGGGTTTGAGGCCATCAGGCTGGCAATACCGCGCTTGACAGGCTCTTGATAGCCCGCACAGTCGTTCGACCACACCAGGCCACGGGTATCAGAGACCCTGGCAAAACCCAGGTCAAAATACTCCCTGGGTACAAATGGATTCAACTGCAACACCTTGAGGATCGCATTCATGTCATTACCGGTGATGCCAAATGTATTGCGCAGGCGATGAACAGTGACAGGCGCGAGGTGGTGGTATTGATCCCGCGCAAGCCGGGCAATATGCTGTTCTCCAAACCTCTCGGCAACCGCATTGTAGCAGGCATAATTCAGCAAAAAGACATCCAGCATAAATTCCTTGCACATGGTGCTCAGACTATTGTGTGAGAGGTCTTCCAGGCAAAGATCACGCTTGAATTCACCGCTGTAGTCATTGAGACCATTCTCATCAGGCGGCAGAGCGATGAATTCGAAGTTGGCAGCCAGGGTTTTTGAAGTCTGCTCCAGGTAAGGGCAGTCTTCTGCCAGGGCAATATCATCCTGGACCGTCACCAACCACTTGCACGGGCCCTTATCGGGGATTGTACTCAGCGGTGGACGATACACCGGCCTGCAGCGCATCCGTGGATTTACCGCGATCACCGTCGCGTCGAAAGTCGGGTCTTCCATGTGATGACACAGCTGGGTTTGCATCCCCTCATCACCGTTGGTGATCTCGTAAACATGGTTGAAGGGGCCACAGGTATTGGTCCAGAAATAACCCTCGCTTGGCGACACCAGCTGGTAATGAAAGTTAAGGTAATTATGTGGCGCACCGATATCGAATTGAAAACCCTTTAGGGCAACGCTCACATCATCACCCTGAATTTTGAGGAACTGGCGGTTGCGGTGATTGTAGATCGGGCTGGTGCTCATCCATTCATCACAGGCAATCTGGGTCTGGGCATCCAGCCCAAACTGTAACGCTATGGGAGCCAGTGCACTCCTGTCATGAATGTGATTTGCCAGCATAATATCGCGCCCGTACTGCGCCAGCAGATCGTGCTCCAGATCCGTCAGCTCGAGGTGTGGATCGAATTCACCACGGTAATCTTTCACTTCTGTAGCCTCCGGGGCAATTGAATCTCTCATGTCGTCAGTAAACGATCACCCTGCATAGTAGACATTATCAAACTTTTTTGTCAACTTAATGGTGGAGATCGTTGGTGTTAAGTGTCATTATGCAAACCGATTCTTCCCAGCCGTTACAGAAGGAAAATGAAGCGAGAAAACATGCGCCAGAAATTCTTCGTTTCCTGTGTCAGTTTGTTTATTGCGCTAGGTGTTGCAACACAGAGGGCGCAGGCTGAGACCTCACGCTGTAATAATTACGATCCTGATCGCAGAGCTTTCTTCGGTGACCTGCATGTACACACAGCCCTGTCACTGGATGCCAAAATGCAGGATACCCGGACCATGCCGGAGGATGCTTACCGCTACGCCCGCGGGGATGCAATAGACATCCCCCCTTACGGTGATGAGGGGAATACGTTACATACCGCCCGGATCGGCCGCCCACTTGATTTCGCCGCCGTTACCGATCACGCCGAAATGCTCGGTGAAAATCATATCTGCCATACCCCGGGCATGGAGGGATACTGGTCATACCAGTGTATCGCCTTGCGCTGGCTGCCCCACTACGCCGGCCTGATGTTTAATTATCAGGCTTCCAACGCCGACCGACTCGGCTTCTGCGGTAAAGACGGCGAGGTTTGCCGGGAAGGCAGCCGGGGTCCATGGGAACAGATCCAGGCGGCCGCTGCATCAGCCAACGACGCATCAGATAGCTGCCGTTTTACCAGTTTTGTCGCCTATGAATGGACCGGCGCAGAATTTACCGATGATACTGCCCACGCGAACCTTCATCGCAATATCATTTTCCAGGGCGATACCGTTCCCAGCCTTCCAATCTCCCTGGTCGAATCCAAAAATGCAGACCGGCTGTATCGCCAGTTGGACGAACAGTGCAGCGGAGAGTGCGATGCGGTCGTGATTCCCCATAACTCCAACATCAGCCTTGGCAAGATGTTTGCCGAAACCAGATCAGACGGCGAGCCGCTGTCTACCGAAGATGCCGCTTACAAGAAACGCTATGAGACACTGATCGAAATGATCCAGCACAAGGGGGCTTCCGAGTGTTATTACGGCCCCAATCCCATTATGGAGCAGGACGAGTTGTGTGACTTTGAACAATTGCCCTGGAACAGTTTTGCCGGGAATACCTTTGAGTCCCTGGCCCGCCCGATCCAGCCGGACGCGGGCTTTGCCCGGCAGGCATTACACAACGGCCTGTCGAAGGCGCAATCACTAGGCACCAATCCCTTCCAGTGGGGCTTTATCGGCAGTACCGACACACATCGTTCCCTCGCGGGTGGCGTCGAGGAAATCGGCTTCCAGGGCCACGGCGGGGCCGGCAATGCGGCGGTAGACGCTGACGCCAGGGGATTACCGGATGAGTGGGAGTTCAACCCCGGGGGCCTGGCGGTGCTCTACGCTGAAGAGAATACCCGCGAATCGCTGTTTGCAGCAATGAAGCGCCGCGAAGCCTATGCCACCAGTGGTCCCCGCATCCAGGTACGTATGTTCGCCGGTGAGGAACTCGATGAAGATCTTTGTGAGCAGAGTGATATTGCCTCGCAGGGGTATCAGCAAGGGACAGCCATGGGCGCCGAACTGAACGGCCCTCAGCAAACCATGCGAATCGCTGTTTCCGCGCAAAAAGATCCCGGCACCGCAACACAGCCAGGTACCGACCTGCAGCGAGTGCAGATCATCAAGGGGTGGCTGGACAAGAACGGTGTGTCAAAACAGAAAATCTACGACATTGCAGGAAACGCAAACAACGGCGCCACGGTCGACCTCAAAACCTGCGAGACCCGGGGAAAAGGCGCGGCTGCCCTGTGCAAAGTCTGGCAGGATCCGCAATTCGACGCGGGTCAACGGGCTTTTTATTATGCACGTGTGGTAGAGAACCCGACCTGTCGCTGGAGCACCCGTATCTGTAATGCCCAGAACATCGATTGCAGCGATTTAGACAAATTATCCAAGGACGCCAGGACTTGCTGCCTGCCTGAGCTCAAGAAAACGGTGCAGGAACGGGCCTGGACTTCGCCGGTCTGGTATACCCCTTGAGTACTGCCTTTAACGATTCCGGTTCAACTGCTCAATCAGCCGCCCCTTCATCGGCAGTACCCACTCGTCCTTGAGTTGCGGTGACAGCAATCCCGCCTCCTCGAGGTCGTCGCACAGCCGCATCTGGTGGGCGAGATCGAACATATCGAACTGTCGACAGATCTTTGCCTCGTCATCCAGGGTGATGAAGGAAATACCGGGCGTCTCAAAGTAGGAGCCATCCTCCCGCTTACCGGGACCGCGATTCATCCAGTGGGTGACCAGCCGGTTATCCGTACCGGTGTATACGCCCATATAGGGAAAGGTCCAGCCCTCCCAGCCCACCAGCATGTCGCGGCCATAGTGGGTGGCCTTGATCTCGTCGATGCCATTGGCGGTTACCTCCATCACACCCGCGTACTGGCAGGTGTACACGCAATCCCCGGCGTAGAGTTCGTCGACGAAAAAGGTCCAATCGGTGGTACGGGAGGCCTCCGCGTGGGCGGCGATCAACTTGTCAGCCGTTGCCCGTAAAACGTCGTTGCTCAGTAATGCCATGTCATCCTCTCCAACCGTACCTGATGGCTACAGGTATGCCTCGACCAGTTGGTCAACGGCAGCCCTTACGTTACTACGTGAATACCTCAGTTCTGTGTTATCCGGCTCGTATTCAATAAGAGCGTTACGGCCGGCGTAAAGAATCATGTCAGGAAACAGCGGATGCTCATCTTCCGAGACTGGCAGGTCTACCGGGTTGCCCGCGCTTTGGAAAAACATTTCGAGGTAGGCTTTCCAACTGAGGTTTTCATCTCCCACCAGATAGCCTTTGCCGCCCTCGCCCCGCTCCAGGGCGCCGTGAATGGCTTCCGACATGGATTGGCTGGCGATATGGTTGACACCGCCTGCGGGCGCCACCAGTGGCATACCCTCCAGGCGGCCCGCGGCGAAATCCACCAATACTTTCAGGTGTGGCAGGTGAACACCGGGTAAATAACCGATAATGAAAGGCGGGTTCAGGCTGCAGACATTGAAAGAACTACTGTTGAGCGCCCTGACCCCCTCATCGGCGAGGTAGCGCGAGCGCACATAGGGGCTGGTGTCGATCTTTTCCGGCACGACCATCGGATAGTAAGTGCCTATATACACGGCGCGGGAGATTCCCGCCTGCCGCGCCATCTCGAAAAACCGGGGAATGGCCCTGGCATTGACCTCTTGGAAGAAATCCGCCTCATCGACATCCGGCGGCAGCTGCCGGATATCGGCACCGGCGGCGAATACCAGATTATCGAAGCCCTCCAGTTGCGCCACCGACAGGTCATCCGAGGTGTAGCTACCCGCCAGGTGCCCGAAATCCTGGAGAAGGGGGTTGTCGACCCTTGAACGGGAAACGATGGTGACATCGTGCCCCTGCTCGCGTAGATACAGCGATGCGTGGGTGCCTGTCAGCCCGGTACCTCCTACCATCAGTGTCTTCATAAACTTTCCCCTATCCAACCAGTTCGGGTATCACCGCCGCATAGGTATCGATCATCGGCATTACCGCCTCCGGCTTGTCCCACAGATCCATGGACACGCCGATGGTGGCCCGCTGGATACCCATGTCTCGATACTCCTTGAGCCTGTCCAGGTTGGCGGTGTCCATGATCTGGATATTGATCTCCACGTCTGCCGGATCGCGCCCGGCCTGCTTCACCTCTTCGCGGAACTCTGCGAGGGTAGTGGCGACATCGCCCATGGCGACGTCCACCGGGTACCAACCATCGGCCCAGGCCGCGGCATGCCTGCGCCCCAGCGGTCCCATGGCGCCGAAGAAAATTGGCGGGCCGCCGGACTGCTCGGGCTTCGGACCCGGCCACACAGGTTCAAACTTGATGTAGTCACCCTGGTAGCCCGCCTCCTCGTCGCTCCACAGCTTACGGGTCGCCTCCACCGTCTCACGGAGTACGGCATAGCGCTTGTTGAAGGGGTAAGGACTGACGTTCTCAAATTCCTCCTGGTTCCAGCCCACTCCCGTGCCAATCATCACCCGTCCGCCGGAGAGGCGATCGAGGGTGGCGATGGTCTTGGCCTGGGAGAAAATATCCCGCTCCATCAGCAGGGCAATGCCGGTTCCCAGGCGCAAGGTGGTCGTGGCATTGGCTGCAGTCATCAGGGAAAGGTAAGGATCCATCATATTGCGGTAAGGAAACGGCATCTCCCCTCCGGGAGGATAAGGCGTGGTGCGACAACAGGGGATATGGCTGTGCTCGCCATACCAGAGCGATTCGAAGCCGCGTTGCTCGAGGGCGAGGGCCAACTCTGCCGGAGGCGGATCGTCGGGGGTGTTCATGGAGCTGAAGGCGAGGTGCATACAGGCTATCCTGATTGATGAATATGAGTGCCGGCTTATTGCGATCACGACACAAAGATCTCTATATTAAAGATAGTAACAACTTATAGCGGGAACTGAATTGCATCTTTTCAGGGATGGGCCAGAAAATCGACAAGTTGAGGCAGGCAGTTCAACTATTTCGAACAGCAGCATCATACAACTTCCATCAGAACTCTCGCCACGGAAACAGATTATCGATTGGCTGCCTCGAGGGAGGACAATGATAAAAGTTGCACTTAGGACCACCATCTCCCTGGTGACAGCAATGGGAATTGGCTGTAGCCCGGTAGAGGATCCAAGCCTCTTCCCGGAGTTTGACGCCGAAAATGCAGCGCCGATTCCAACCAGGGACAGCACCCATTTCAATCCGCAGCGGAATCTTTACTGGGGAGACCTGCATATCCACACCAGCTTCTCCAGCGACGCTTACACAATGGGCGTGCGGGCAACGCCAGATGATGCCTATACCTTCGCGCGGGGTGGAGAGATCGAGCACGCCGGTGGTTATGGCATCCAACTAAAACGCCCCCTGGATTTCGCGGCGGTAACGGACCACTCTGAATTCCTGGGATTGCTGCGGGCTACAAATCCAGACCTGCCTCTCACCGAACGGAGCTTCAGGGAGCGCCTGCACAATGACGGTAGATTGCTGAACACCCTGGCGTTTATTCGCACTACGTTGAACTTTTCGTTGGACGACGTTGGTGTGACTGGATGGGAAAAGCATGCAGCCAGCGCGTGGAAAGAGACTGTCGCAGCCGCCGAGACACACAACGACCCGGGACGTTTTACCACCTTTGTCGCCTACGAGTGGAGCTCTATGCCTGGAAAGGATAACCTCCACCGCAACGTAATCTACCGGGGTAAAAAAGTACCGGAAATTCCTTATAGCTCAATAGAATCGGAGGATCCTCGGGACCTGTGGACTGCGCTCGAAGGCCAACGGAATCAGGGGATGGACAATTTCGCTATTCCCCACAATGGTAATGTAAGCAATGGTCTCATGTACGACGACGTCATGTTTGATGGAGCCGACATGAACTCAAACTACGCGACGCGCAGGATGGAAAATGAACCGATCAGTGAAATCTTCCAGGTGAAAGGTTCGTCTGAAACCCATCCTATGTTGTCGGATACAGATACGTTCTCAGGCTTCGAGATTTATGACACCAGGCTGGCACAGGAAGGTGGGATATCACGACCAGAAGGCAGCTATGTTCGCGACGCACTTCGCCGAGGCATGGAGATGTCCCACAGCGAGGGGTTCAACCCCTATCGATTTGGCGTTATTGGCAGTTCCGATGGCCATAATGCCAGTTCTCCCGTTGAGGAGGACAATTACCACGGCAAGCTGCCACTACTCGACGGCAGCGCCGGTATTCGCATGCGAGAAAGCTACTATTTACCAAGGAATACACCGGGTAGCGTGCGCTGGAGCGCAGCCGGGCTGGCAGCAGTGTGGGCGCAGGAGAATACACGCGACTCGCTTTTCGAAGCCATGCGTCGCAGAGAAACTTACGCAACTTCGGGCCCACGCATCACGGTGCGCTTTTTTGGCGGATGGGCTTACGTACCGAACCTTACCGAGCAGGACAACTGGATAGACGTTGCCCAGAAATCGGGAGTACCGATGGGTGGAGACCTCCCGAGGGCAACGACCAGCGCCCCCACCTTCGCCATAGCCGCTATGAGAGACCCTGAAAGCGCCAATCTGGACCGCATCCAGATTGTTAAGGGATGGATTGCCAAGGACGGTAAATCAAGAGAAAAGATCTTCGACGTTGCGTGGTCGGGTCAGCGCCAACCCGACGAAAAGGGTCAATTGCCCCCTGTGGGCAACACGGTCGACACCGCGAGCGCCACTTACACCAATAGTATCGGGGAACCACAGCTGGACGCGGTATGGACGGACCCCGAGTTCGACCCGATAAGAGAAGCATTTTATTACGCTCGCGTCATCGAGATCCCCACACCCCGCTGGACAAGCTACGACGCGAAAACCCTTGGTATAGAAGCCCCTGAACCCACCTCCTTGCAGGAACGGGCGGTTACCTCAGCTATCTGGTACAAGCCCTGACCTGGTCACGATATCCCCATAAG
>JAACFI010000023.1 GCA_009937575.1 Haliea sp. | reverse complement strand
AGGACAACCGCAATAAGCACCAGCGGCGGTAGCAGCCCCCTGGCGATCTCGCCTGCACTGACTTTTTCTCTGTTGGCCGGTGGCGCGTCCTGCGGGCGGAGATGAGCGAAGACCAGCAGGTAGATGATGTACATCGCTACCAGTACCAACCCGGGGATCAGCGCTCCCACGAACAGGTCACCCACTGAGACAGTCTTGGGATTAAAGATATTCATGTTCAACTGGGCGCGCTGGTAGGCATTGGACAGGATGTCGCCGAGCAGCACCAGGGCAATGGACGGGGGAATGATCTGGCCCAGGGTCCCGGTGGCGCAAATCGTGCCGGTAGCGAGGGATGGGCTGTAGCCGTTACGCAGCATACTGGGCAATGACAGCAGGCCCATTGTCACCACGGTGGCACCGACGATGCCGGTACTGGCGGCTAGTAGCATGCCTACCACTACCACGGATATCCCAAGGCCGCCACGCAGGCTGCCGAACGCTCTCGCCATGCTGTCGAGCAATTCCTCGGCCACCCGGGATTTTTCCAGGATGGTACCCATCATAATGAACAACGGGACAGCGATCAGGGTGCTGTTGTTGATTGTACCGAACATGCGCCCCGGCAGGGCGCTGAGAAAACCGGCATCAAAAGTACCGGTCAGGATGCCGCCAGCTGCGAAGGCCAATGCAGTGCCGGCCAGAGTGAATGCTACGGGATAGCCGAACATCAACAGCAGGCAAACTGCCAGGAACATGAGCAGTGGCACAAATTCGACCATCAGTTCTGCTCTAACGAGAGCAGGAGGGCATTGCGCAGGGTTTCAGCAAGTCCCTGCAATAGAAGATTGAGGGCCATCAGCGGGATCAGGCTTTTCAAAAGAAACACGGCGGGAATACCCCCCGGTTCCGGCGATGTCTCCAGCATCGCCCAGGATTCCAGGACATAGTCCAGGCTGGAGAAGACGATGAAAAGGCACAGCGGCATCAGGAATACGATGCTTCCGAGGCTATTGACCCAGGCGCGACCCCGGGGCGTGAAATTTCGATAGAAAATATCCACGCGTACATGGGCGCCCTGTTTCAGGGCGTAAGCTGCTCCCAGCATGAACAGGCAGCCATGCATATAGGTGACGAGTTCCTGGGCCAGGATCGAGCCAGTATTCAAACCATAGCGCATCACCACGATCAGGGCGGTGAGAGCGGCCATTCCCAGGGCTAGCCAGGCCAAAACCCGGCCACTGCGGTCGGTGAAAGCGTCGATGTATTGCACAAGATTGCGCAGCACGGTCATGGCCGATAAGTCTTTTTGATTATTAGCGCGCAGAGTATCATAGGGGATTAACCCAGGTGAAAAGATATTACCCTGCACCCCAAACCGGACCCGACCAGATGTTGACAGTTATTTCCCCGGCCAAAACGCTGGATTTCGATACCCCACCCACCACCCGCAAGTCCACCCAGCCCCTGTTCCTCGAGCGGTCCGCCGAGCTGGTTGAGGACGCCCGCGCGATGAGCCCGGAGGATATACGCGGCCTGATGGGAGTGAGTGAAAAAATCGCCGATCTCAACCACCGTCGATTCATGAACTGGGGTATGCCGTTCACCCTGGACAACGCCAAGCAGTCGGTACTGGCGTTCAAGGGCGACGTGTATACCGGCCTGGAGGCGGATACCCTGAACACGGCCCAGCTCAACTTTGCCCAGAAGCACCTGTGCATCCTGTCCGGGCTCTACGGCCTGCTGCGCCCGCTGGACCTGATGCAGCCCTACCGCCTGGAAATGGGCCTCAAGTTCGCCAATCGCGGCGGTGCCAACCTCTACGAGTTCTGGGGCGACAGTATCACCAGGGCCATGAACGCCCAGTTGAAGAAATCCGGATCCCGGGTGCTGGTCAACCTGGCGTCCAACGAGTACTTCAAGTCGGTGCAGGCGGGGGCCCTTGATGCGGAAATCATTACCCCCGTTTTCAAGGACCTGAAGGGCGACAAGTACAGGATCATCAGCTTCTACGCCAAGAAGGCCCGGGGTCAGATGGCTCGTTTTATTATTGACCGGGAGCTCAACGAACCGGACGGGTTGAAGAAATTCAGGGTTGACGGCTACCGCTACAACAAGGGTGAATCCACCGCCCGGGAGCTGGTATTTACCCGTGATACACCACCAGCTGCGAAGTAATACCTGTCAGTGGATTCCCTGCCCTTTTCCCAGTCCTGTGAGAACAACAAGGCGCCGATACTGGAGGTACTGCGCGAGGACTTTGCGGATCGCAGGCAGGTACTGGAAATTGCCAGTGGCACGGGGCAGCATGCCTGTCACTTTGCCGCCAATATGCCCTGGCTGACCTGGCAGCCCACCGAATTGGCTGACAGCCTGCCTGTGCTACGGCCCCGCTGCGTCGCCTATGACGGCGATAACCTGTTAACGCCGACGGCGCTGGACGTGCGCGATGATCCCTGGCCGGTCGCTGTACCTGATGCCTTATTCAGCGCCAACAGTCTGCATATCATGGCCTGGTCCGCGGTCGAAATCCTGTTTGCCACCCTGGGGGTAAACGCGGGGAACGATGTAATTCTCGCTGTTTACGGCCCCTTCAACTACGACGGACAGTACACCAGTGACAGTAATGCCCGCTTTGATGCCTGGCTCGGACAGAGGGACCCGGTGAGCGCCATTCGCGATTTTGAGCGGGTAGATGAGCTGGCGGCGGCGGCGGGTTTTGCACTGCAGGGGGACAATGCCCTGCCGGCCAACAACCGCTTGCTGGTCTGGCGCAAAGGGATTTGATCAGTCCGGTGCCCTGAACGGCAGCAACTGCGCTGCCTGGCGCTGATACTCCTGGCTGTGGTTCTCCTCCTGCCTGGTAAAATCCCCCACCGCGGCGGACAGCTTCGGGTCCGCTATCCAGTGATTGGACCAGGTGGGCACCGGGCGAAATCCCCGCTGGATCTTGTGTTCCCCCTGTGCGCCCGGATCGAAACGGGCGAGGCCGTGTTCGATGCAGTACTGGATGCCCTGGTAGTAGCAGGCCTCGAAATGCAGGCAATCGAATTCCTGCTTGCAGCCCCAGTAGCGCCCGTACAGGGTATCGCTGGAGCGGAAATACAGTGCGGCCGCGACCGCCTGCCCCGCCATCGAGGCAATCACCATGACCGCCTGTTGACCCAGGGAAGGCGCCGTCTCCAGGAAAAAATCCCGGGTCAGGTAGCCCGCGTGGCCGCTGCGCTTGGCGTAGGTCAACTGGTAAAAACGGTAGAAGCGCAGCCAGTCGCCATCGCTGATCTCGTCGCCGGTGAGGGTGACGAGTTCCAGTCCTTGATCCACCACCCTGGCGCGCTCCCGGCGCAGGTTCTTGCGCTTGCGGCTGGCAAACGTTCCCAGGAATTCATCGAAACTGGCATAGCCGTCGTTGAACCAGTGAAACTGGGTGGCGGTGCGCCGATGGGTATCCAGCTGGAGTAACTGCCCGGACACCGCTTCCTCGGGGAACAGCAGGTGCCAGGAAGATATCTCCTGCCGGGAAGCGAACTGGCGCAGCGCCTGCATTACCGACGGCCAGACACTGGCTGACTCGGTACCTTCGCGAGTGCACAGGCGGGGTCCTGTGGCGGGGGTAAAGGGAATGGCGCTCACCAGCTTGGGATAGTAATCCAGGCCGCTGCGTCGCCACGCATCTGCCCAGGACCAGTCGAATACATACTCACCGTAGGAGTGTGATTTCAGGTACATGGGCATGACACCCAGGATGCCCTGGCTGTCACGCAATACCAGGTGACAGGGCTGCCAGCCTGTTTCCGCCGTGGTGCAGGCGGTTTTCTCCAGTCCGTACAGGAACTCGTGCCTCAGGAAGGGGTAATCCAGTCCGGTAATCCGGTTCCAGTCATCGCGTGCCAGATCGCCGAGGCTGGGCAGGAATTCAGCGGTGACTTCCATGGCGGTAATCAGCTCGCATAGTGCAGGGCGACGCCTGCAAACAGGGTGGCGCCCACCCAGTTATTGTTGAGGAAGGCGCGAAAGCAGTCCCCGGTGTGCCGCGCCCTGATCAGGTACTGGTGAAAAGCGAACTGCACTGCAACCAGCAGCAGCGCGACCTGGTATGCCCAGCCGAGGGCGAACTGCTGACCGGTCAGCCATAGGGCTGCCAGTGTGCACAACTGCAGCAGGGCGATGGCCAGGCGGTCGTGGCGGCCGAACAGGATGGCGGTGGACTTGATGCCGATAAGCAGGTCGTCATCCCTGTCTACCATTGCGTACTCGGTGTCGTAGGCCACGGTCCAGAGCAGGTTGGACAGGTACAGCAGCCACAGGGACGTGGGCAGTGCCCCGGTTTGTGCGGCAAACGCCATAGGGATGCCCCAGGAGAAGGCCGCCCCGAGCACCAGTTGCGGCAGGTGGGTGAAGCGCTTCATGAACGGATAGGTGGAGGCCAGCACCACGGCGACGAATGACAGGGAAACGGTCAGGGTGTTGGTGAACAATACCAGTACAAAGGCCAGCAACATCAGCAGCACAAACAGCGCCATGGCCTCTGTTGTTGTCACCGCACCGGTGACCAGCGGCCGCCCGCGGGTACGATCCACCGCGCCATCCATTTTGCGATCAGCAAAGTCATTGATGATGCAACCGGCGGAACGGGTGAGGAAAGTACCCAGAGCAAAAATAAACAGAAGATGCGTGTCGGGAATTCCCTGTGCTGCAATCCACAGGGCGCACAGGGTGGGCCACAACAGCAGCAGGGTACCGATAGGCTTGTCGAAGCGAATCAGCTGCAGTAGCGACTTGAATTTGCCCTGTGTTGCCATGGTTTCTGCGCCGGACTTGTAGAGCGCCAAGCTTACTTTGTTGGCGGCACAATTGCAGCGCTGACCACCCCCCTCTGGGTGCGGTGTACCGGCAGGGGGGTTGTCCAGGGAGTAAATGCCTGCAGGAATACTTCGCTCACCATCAGGCTGCTGCCCTCGATCTCGAAGCGGCAGCGGCGCCCCCAGGCGCCTGCCGCCTGGTGTTGCGGCAGAGGGAGATAATCGCTGTCGCCAGGCATCAAGGCCAGCTCAAAGGGGCTGCGGTGCATGCCCGGGTGCCTGAACAGTATTGCCCCCAGGGATTTGTTCCGCAGGCGACGAAGATGACCCAGCGAGCCTCCCAGGCTGGCGCAGGGAAAGACGCTGCGGGCGAACACCACTGGCTGTCCGGACAATAACAGCAGCACCTCACGCACCAGCGATATCTGCCGGGGAGGAAGTCCCAGCAGCCGCCGCTCCGACAACAGGGGTACCTGCCAGCCCTGGTACAGGCGCTGCACCGCCAAACTGCCCCGGTTCAGTTCGATGAGCCGGCCGGTGAGTGAGCCGTCGTCCAGCAACCAGCGGCGTGTGCTTGCCGGTAGCTGGTCACTGGTGAACTGGGCGTTGGGGCGCCACTGGGGTTCAGTGGCGATCCGGCGATCAAACACGATGGGGAGCCTGGTCGGGTCTGTGGGCTTGAAGTGGCGAGAATGCTTGATCGAGCCCCCCCTTGCAAGCCCGGGTTGGCTTAATTTGCCAGCCTGCTGGCGGGATAAAACCCTTGCACAATTTTCGTACACACCTATAGTGTTGCGTCTCGAATTTTGTCCACCGTATCGGTGAAAAGTGAGTACCAGAATGAGCAAGTGGGAATGTATTGTCTGCGGCCTTATCTACGATGAGAAGGAAGGGTGGCCGGACGACGGCATTGAGCCAGGCACGAAATGGCAAGATGTGCCCGACGATTGGTTGTGCCCCGATTGCGGCGTGGGTAAAGAGGACTTCGAACTGCTGGAAGAGGCGCCGGTAGACGACACCCCGCATCACGAGGAACCGGTGGTGGACAAGGTACACCCGCCGGTGGTCATACTGGGCACCGGCCTGGCGGGCTATGGCCTGGCCAAGGAATTTCGCAAACACGACGACGAGACGCCGCTGATTCTCATTACTTCCGATGACGGGCGTTCCTATTCCAAGCCCATGCTGTCAACCGGTTATACCAAGGACCACAGCGCGAACGACCTGGCGCAGCTGGACGCTGGTGGCATGGCTCGCATGCTCAAGGCCAGCGTGTGGACCATGACCAAGGTCAACGAGATCGATACCGGGCAGCAGCTGATCAAGGTAGGGGATTCCCAGACCGCAATCCATTACGGCAAGCTGGTACTGGCGGTGGGCGCCGACGTAATCCGCCCGCCTATCGAGGGCGATGCCCTGGAGATGGTCTACTCGGTCAACGACCTGCTGGACTACGACGATTTCCGTATCGCGGTGAAAAAGAACGACGTGAAAAAGGTATGCATCATCGGTGCGGGCCTGATCGGCTGTGAGTTCACCAACGACATGATCAATGGTGGTTTCGAGGTGGAGGCCGTCGACCCGCTGGCCTACTGCCTGCCCACCCTGTTGCCGGAAACCGCCGGCCGCGCGGTGCAGGCCGCACTGGAGGAGAAGGGCGCGAAATTCCACTTCGGTCCACTGGTTACTGCGGTCAACAAGGCAGAGAAAGGTGTCACCGTGAGCCTCAACAACGGTGAAACCATCGATGCCGACCTGGTGGTGTCCGCTGTCGGCGTGCGCCCGCGCACGGAACTGGCCCAGGCGTCGGGTATCGACACCAACCGCGGTGTGGTCACCAACCGCCTGCTGGAAACCAGCGCACCCAATGTTTACGCCATGGGGGACTGTGCAGAAGTCAATGGCCACGTGCTGGTCTATGTGGCACCGCTGATGGCTGCGGCACGCGCCCTTGGCAAGACTCTGGCGGGGGACCCCACCGAGGTGAGTTATCCGGCTATGCCCGTTACCATCAAGACTCCCGCTTGCCCGGTGGTCGTCGCGCCGCCGGCTCCGGATGCCGATGGCGAGTGGCAGATCGGCGCCGATGGCAACAACGTCAAGGCGGAATTTCGCAACAGCAGTGGCAATCTGCTCGGCTTCGCCCTCACCGGCGATGCCACCAAGGAGAAGATGGCGTTGCAGAAGGAGTTGCCGGCGATCATGGCGTAATTCGATAGCGGTGCGCCGGTGGATCGAGGTGCACCGGGGGGGCTATGGTGCGCAATGCGCACCCTACCCCAGATCGGAGTACCCGTAGGGTGCGCACTGCGCACCGGATACCGTGACCACATGCGCTTAGCCTATACTTTGGCGAATTGCTGCGCCGCCCCGGTCCAGCGCTGGATCAATGGCTCTATCAACTCCGGGTACCCCTCGCGCAACTGGTCTGAAAGATCCTGCACCTGCTGCAGCAGGTGGTTGTGGGCGGGCAGTTCGGCTATCCTGAATTCCATCAACCCGGTCTGTCGGGTACCCAGTACCTCCCCCGGACCGCGAAGCTCCAGGTCTTTCTCTGCGATATAGAAACCGTCGCTGCTCTCGCGCATGGCAGAGAGCCGCTGCTTGCCGTTGGCGGACAGGGGCGCCTGGTAGAGCAGCACACAGTGGCTGGCCTCGCTGCCGCGGCCGACCCGCCCCCGCAGCTGGTGCAATTGCGCCAGTCCCAGGCGCTCGGGGTTCTCGATGATCATCAGGCTGGCATTGGGGACATCCATCCCGACCTCGATTACCGTGGTGGCCACCAACAGCGCCAGGTCCCCGGCCTTGAAGCGGGCCATTACAGCTTCTTTTTCCACCGGCTTCAGGCGACCGTGAATCAATCCCACTGCCAGCTGCGGCAGCGCCTGCTGCAGTTCCGCTGCGGTGGCCTCCGCTGCCTGCGCCTGCAGCGCGTCGCTCTCCTCGATCAGGGTGCAAACCCAGTAGGCCTGGCGCCCCTCGGCACAGGCTGCGGCTACCCGCTCCACCACCTGCTGGCGCCGGTTGCTGTCCACCAGGGCTGTGCTGACCGCCTGTCGCCCGGGGGGCAATTCATCGATCACCGAGCAATCCAGGTCCGCGTAGGCGACCATCGACAGGGTTCGGGGTATGGGGGTGGCAGTCATTACCAGCTGGTGGGGGCGTCCGTGCTCGCGAGAGCTCTTTTCGGTGAGGGCCAGTCGCTGGTGTACGCCGAAGCGATGTTGTTCGTCGACGATTACCAGGCCCAGGCGGTGAAAGGCGACGTCGGCCTGGAACAGGGCGTGGGTGCCGATCACCAGGGCGGCCTTGCCAGAGCCGATGCGTTGCAGGGTCGCTTCCCGCTTCTTGCCCTTGGTACGGCCACTCAACCACTCCATGTCGACGGCGAGGGGCTCGAACCAGCCGCTGAAGTTGCCCCAGTGCTGCTCGGCCAGAATTTCCGTTGGCGCCATGATGGCGACCTGGTAGCCATTGGCGATGGCCTGCAGGGCGGCCCCGGCCGCCACCAGTGTCTTGCCCGAGCCGACGTCCCCCTGCACCAGCCGCAGCATCGGACAGGGCCTGGCGAGATCGGCGGCGATTTCACCAAGCACACGGCTCTGGGCGCCGGTGGGGGTAAAAGGGAGGCTGGCCAGGAATGCTTCCAGTTCCCGGGGCCTCGCCGGCAGCGCGGGTGCTCCCTCCTGCTGTGCTCGCTCCCGCAGTCGGTGCAGGGACAGGTTGTGGGCCACCAGTTCCTCCAGTGCCAGGCGCAGCTGGGCCGGGTGGTGTCCCTCGCGCAACAGGGCCTGGGGGGCATCCGGGGGCGGCGCGTGGAGATAACTCAGGGCCTGGGCCAGGTCATAGGGAAGCTGCCCCGCCGGCAGCAGATCCCGGGGTGGTGAACTTTGCAAGCGCAACAGGGCCTGTCCACAAAGGCTGCGCCACTGGTTCTGGCCGATGCCGGCGGTGGTCGGGTAGATCGGGGTCAGGGACTCCTCCGCGAGCACTTCTCCTTCCTGCACCTGGCGGTACTCCGGGTGGTATATTTCCAGTCCGCTGCTGCCGCGCCGGGGTTGGCCGAAGCAGCGCAGGCGGCAACCTGGCCGCAGATTGTTTTTCTGCGCGGCAGAGAAATGGAAAAATCGCAGGGTTATCGTACCGCTGCCGTCCTGCAGACGCGCCACCAGGGAGCGGCGGCGGCCAAAGACGATATCCGCCGCCCGGACCTCGCCCTCGATCACCACGTCAGCCCCCTCAACAGCAGCGGCGATGGGTGTGATGCGGGTGCGATCCTGGTAGCGAAGTGGCAGGTGGAACAGCAGGTCATCCACACGGTGAATGCCGTAATCCGCGAGTTTGCCTGCCAGTTTCGGGCCGACACCGCGCAGTTCCTGTACCGGGGCCCCGGCGATATCAGTCACCTGGGAATCAGTCTCGCAGGGCGCTGGCCAGGGTGTCGATGGCCTGGTGTCGGGGATAGCTGACCCGCCAGGCCAGGGCGATGGTGCGCTGTGGAACCGGGTCGGTGAAGTCCCGTACCACCAGGGTTTTGCCGCTGTAGGTGGCGATGTCCGCTGCTGATCTTGGCAGCACGGTTATCCCCAGGCCACTGGCAACCATGTGCTTCAGCGTTTCCAGGGAGCTGCCTTCCACCACGGCATGTCCGCTGGCGTAATCCTCCTGGATGGACTGCTGCAGTCCTGGACAGGCTTCCAGTACCTGGTCGCGAAAGCAGTGCCCCTCCCCCATCAGCAGTACCCGGTGCTTCGCCAGCGCCTGCGGATCTACGCGCTTTTCCCCCGCCAGAGGGTGATCCTGGGGCAGCAGTACCACGAAGGCCTCATCGTACACCGGCCGGGTCACCACTTCCGGTTCGGTGAAGGGCAGGGCCACGAATATCGCGTCCAGCTGCCCGCGACTCAACTTGCCGCGCAGCACCGCGGTATAACTCTCTTCGATGAACAGTGGCATTTCCGGGGCCACCTGCTGCAGGCGGTTGATAAGCCGGGGGAACAGGTAGGGCCCCACGGTATAAATGGCGCCCACCGACATAACGCTGCCCAGGGGGTCTTTGCCCTGCTCCGCCAGGTGCAGCAGGTTCTGGGTTTCCTGCAGAACTGTGACAGCCTGGCTGACGATGCGTTCGCCAATGGGTGTGGCGCAGACCTTGTGGCGGGAGCGCTCGAACAGGGCGATGCCCAGTTCCTCCTCCAGTCGCTTGATCGCAATGCTCAGGGTGGGCTGGCTGACATTGCACTGCTCCGCCGCTTTGCGGAAGTGGCCGGTTTCCGACAGGGCTACAAGATAGCGCAGTTCTGTTAGTGTCATACTTGATCGGTCTTTATAAGTGCAGCGTATAGTGTAACCAGTGAAAGATTCGAATACGAAGAGCAATTCTGTCCTAATTGCGGGCTGCGGGGATCTCGGGATACGCACCGGAACGGCCCTCGCTGCCCTCGGTTGGCAGGTCCACGGCGTAAGACGCAACTGCAGCCTGCTGCCTGCCCAGTTTACCGCCCACCAGGCGGACTACACAGTACCGGGTGCGCTGGAATTCCTGCCAGACCTGCGACCGGACCTCGTGCTGGCGACGTTTAATCCCAGCGCCCGCTCGGTAGCGGGCTATCGGCGGGGCTTTACCGCGTCTGCCGCCAATCTCCTGGCCGCCCTGGGCGAGCACCGGCCGGGGAGAATCCTGTTCGTATCCAGCACCCGGGTGTTCGCCGAATCCTCGGGTGGCTGGGTGGACGAGCACAGCGCCCTGTCCGCCGATGATGAGCGGGCCCTGGCGATTATCGAGGCGGAGCGCATTCTGCTCGATTCCCCGCATCCGGTATCCGTGGTGCGTTTCGGTGGTATCTACGGTTCGCCCGGGGGTCGTTTGTTATCCCGCATCGCCCGGGGTGAATTGTGTGACCCGGAACCGGGGCGCTGGAGCAACCGCATTCACCGGGAGGATTGCGCCGGGTTTCTGGCGCAATTACTGCGTTCGGCCTCGGCGGGCGAAGACCTTGAGCCGGTCTACATTGGCGTCGACGACCAGCCGGTACTGCAGTATGAGGTGGAGGTCTGGCTGGCGAGGGAACTGGGTGTGACTGCCGGGGGGCCTGTGACGGCTGCGTCAGCCGAAGCTGCGACGGGAAAGCGATGCGGCAATCGCCTGCTGCATGCCAGTGGCTACCGGTTGCGCTTCCCTGACTACCGCAGCGGTTACAGGGAGGTCATCGCAGGCGCCGACGCCGCGCGGGTGGTGAAGCGCTAGACAGCGAGAATCGCCTCCACTTCGATGTCCGCTCCCTTGGGCAGGGCAGCGACCTGGACGCAGGCCCGGGCGGGGTAGGGCTCCTGGAAAAAGCCTGCCATTACCTCGTTGACCGCGGCGAAATCTTCCAGGTCGGTGAGTGAAATATTGATTTTCACCGCGTTGTCCAGGCTACCGCCCGCGGCAGCTGCAACCGCCGCGAGATTGTTGAATACCTGGGTCGCCTGGGCGGCGATATTCCCGCTGACCAGTTCCATCGACCCGGGTACCAGCGGGATCTGTCCCGAGAGCCACACGGTGTTGCCTACCTTGACGGCCTGGGAGTAGGGGCCGATCGCCTCGGGGGCGTCGGGTGTAGAAATCACAGCGCGGTTATTCACGGTAGTTCTCCTGCCGGGGGCTTTAATCGGGCCGGGATCAATTCTTGACCCGGGTTACCTTGCGCACATAGTTGATATTGCGCAGGCGTTTCATGATGCGCGCCAGGTGCACGCGATTGTGTACCATCATTTCCAGGTCAACGTAGGTGAACTGGTAGTCCTTGTCGTCAGTGGAAATCTTTTCGATATTCACACCCATGCTGTTGATACGGGTGGCGATGATGGCGATCATGCCGCGGCGGTTTTCCACCTCGATGCGCAGCTCAACGGGATACTCTCCCTCCACCTCGTCGTCCCAGCGCAGGGCGACCAGGCGTTCGCTGTGTTCGCGCATGTCCCCCAGATTGCGGCAGCGCTCCCTGTGTACCACCACCCCTTTCTCGGAGCTGAGGTAGCCCTCGATGGGGTCCCCGGGCAGGGGATGACAGCACTTGGCGTAGCTGAGCATGAAGCCCTCGGTGCCGCGGATGGCCACTGGCTGGGCGCCGTCGGCGGGGGCCATCTGTCCCGCGCCCACTTCTTCGAGCAGCTGCTGCGCGGTGATGGCTGGCAGGCGGTTGCCGCGGGCGATCTCCTCCAGCAGGTCGTCCAGTTGCTCGTAGTGGTGCCGGGTGAGGAATTCCCCCAGCTGTTCCTCCTGCAGCTGTTCCAGTCCGGTGTCGAAACTGGCCAGCGCCTTGTCCAGCAGCCGCCGGCCCAGGGACACGGAATCTTCACGGGTCTGGTGCTTGAGGTAGTGGCGGATGTTGGTGCGCGCCTTGGCGGTCACCGCATAGTTGAACCATGACGGGTTGGGGCGGGCACCCGGTGCCGTGAGGATTTCCACGGTCTGGCCGCTCTGCAGCGGTTCCGACAGGGGTGCCAGGCGGCGGTTGATACGGCAGGCGACGCAGCTGTTGCCCACATCGGTGTGTACCGCGTAGGCGAAGTCCACCGCGGTGGCCCCCCGAGGCAACTCCATGATACGACCCTTGGGAGTGAACACGTATATCTCGTCCGGGAACAGGTCGATCTTGACGCTCTCGATGAACTCCAGTGAGTTGCCGGCCCGCTGCTGCATCTCCAGCAGGCCCTGCACCCACTGCCGCGCCCGCGCGTGGCTGCCATTGGCGGACTGGCCGTCACTCTTGTACAGCCAGTGGGCGGCAATGCCATTGTTGGCCATTTCCTCCATGTCGCGGGTGCGGATCTGGATTTCGATGGGCACACCGTGCATGCCCATGAGAACCGTGTGCAGTGACTGGTAGCCGTTGGCCTTGGGGATGGCGATATAGTCCTTGAACTCACCGGGCACCGGTTTGTACAGGCTGTGGATGCAGCCCAGCACCCGGTAGCAGGTGTCCACCGAGTCGACGATGATGCGGAAAGCATAGATGTCCATGATTTCCGAGAAGGACTTGCGCTTGGACTTCATCTTCTTGTAGATGCTGTACAGGTGCTTCTCGCGGCCCCTTACCACCACCTCGTGACCTTCCTGTTCCAGGGTGGTCTCAATCTGGTGGCGTATTTTTTCCACCAGCTCCTTGCGGTGTCCGCGTGCATTGCGCAGGGCCGCGTCGATGCGGCGGGCGCGCATCGGGTAGAGGGCGCTGAAGCCCAGGTCCTCGAACTCCATACGCACATTATTCATGCCCAGGCGCATGGCGATGGGGGCATAGATGTCCAGGGTCTCGCGGGCGATGCGCCGCGCCTTGCTGGTCTGCAGGACCCCGAGGGTGCGCATGTTGTGCAGGCGGTCGGCCAGCTTGACCAGGATGACGCGGATATCCTGGGCCATGGCCAGGGCCATTTTCTGGAAGTTCTCCGCCTGCTTTTCCTCCAGGGATTCGAATTCCATCTGGGTCAGCTTGCTGACCCCGTCCACCAACTCCGCCACGGTGGGTCCGAACTGGGTGCCTATGGCGGATTTTTCTATCCCCGTGTCCTCGATCACGTCGTGCAACATGGCGGCCATCAGGCTCTGGTGATCCATGTGCATGTGGGCCAGGATGCCGGCCACGGCGAGTGGATGGGTGACGTAGGGCTCACCGCTGCGCCGCAGTTGCCCGAAGTGGGCCTGCTCGGCGAAGAAGTAGGCGCGTTTTACGTGGTTGCTCTGCTCGGGATCGAGATAGCTGCTGAGAGTTGAAGTGAGGGCATCAATGGTCTGCATGTGGCTGTTTCGTGATTCCTAACCATGGATGCCCGCGGGAATTACACGGACTCGCTGGCCTCCATAACTTCGGCCAGTTCCTCCTCGGCCTCCAGTTCTTCCTCCCGGGTGAGGATGTCCGGGGTCACAAAGCCCTCGGCAATTTCGCGCAGGGCGATAACGGTGGGTTTGTCAGACTCCTCCTGGACCATGGGGTCTTTGCCGCCGGTGGCCATCTGCCGGGCCCGCTTGCTGGCAACCATCACAAGTTCAAAGCGGTTAGCGACGTTTTCCAGACAATCTTCAACGGTTACGCGTGCCATTACTACATATTTCCCATATTGTGTGCCGTCCGTCCGTTGCCGGCGGGAGGGCACAGGTTGATCAAGAATAAACCACGCGCGACGGTGCTGCGCTGGAAGAACCCTAAATTATACCCTGAAAAGCTGCGCTCAGGCCAGCAGGTCCCTCAGCAGGGGTTTCAGTGCCTGTTGCTGCCTTCGGGTGCGAAGGCGCTGGCTGACGATGATTGCCTGCAGCTCATCCAGCGCCTGCTGGAAATCGTCATTGACCACCAGGTAGTCCCCGTCCGGGTAATGTGACATCTCTTCTACCGCCTCCGCCATGCGGCCGGCGATAACCCCCGCGTCATCCTGTCCACGGGTGTTGAGCCGTTGCTCCAGGGTTTCCCGGGAGGGCGGCATGATGAAGATGGCACAGGTATCTGGCAGCAACCGCTTTACCTGCCGCGCACCCTGCCAGTCGATCTCCAGTATCACATCTGTGCCGCTGTGGAGCTCGCGTTCCACCCATACCCGGGAGGTGCCGTAGAGGTTGCCGAACACCCTGGCATGCTCGAGGAATTCCTCCCGAGCCAGCATGCCCGAGAAGGTCTCCTCGTCGGTAAAATGGTAGTTTACGCCGTCCTCCTCTCCCGGGCGGATAGGGCGGGTAGTATGGGAGACGGAGACCCGTATGCCTGGGCAGCGCTTTAACAGGGCGTCGACCAGGCTGGTCTTGCCGGCGCCGGAGGGGGCGGATACCGTGTAAAGTGTTCCGGTCTGGCTCATGCTCGTTTCCGTGGATTGGCAGCCGCTATTCGATGTTCTGGATCTGCTCGCGCATCTGCTCTATCAACACTTTCAGTTCCACCGCGCTCTGGGTGGTGCTGCTGGCGGTCGACTTCGATGAGAGCGTATTGGCCTCGCGGTTCAGCTCCTGCATCAGGAAGTCCAGGCGGCGACCACAGGGGCCGCCTTTCCCCAGGGTGCGGCGCACCTCCCCTACATGGGCCTCGAGCCGGTCGAGCTCCTCGTCCACGTCTGCCTTCTGTGACATGTACACCAGTTCCTGCTCCAGGCGACCCTGGTCAACTTCCACCTGAAGTTCTTCGATCCTGGCAATCACCCGGTCCCGCTGCTGTTGCATGAGCTCGGGCATTGCGCCGCGGGTCGTCTCCACTTCGCGGTCAACCTGCTGCAGTCGGTCCATTACCAGTTGGGCCAGTTTTTCCCCCTCCCGCAGGCGGGCCGCTTTCAGGTCTGCCAGGCTGCGTTTGAACAGTTCTGCGGCGGCTTTCTGCAGAACCTCTTCCGAGTGATCTTCACTGCTGCAGATGCCAGGGAACTGCAGCACTTCCAGCGGGCTGAGGGGGCGGCTGTTGTCCAGCCGGGCCTCGATATCGCCGGCAGCGACCAGCAGGCGCTCCAGTTGACCGGTATCTACCTGCCAGTCGCCGCTGCGACCGGGGTGGGACTGTACCCGGATCAGGCAGTCCACTTTGCCGCGGGCGAGCGCCGCCCCGATCTGCTCCCGCAGTCGGGGTTCCAATGGTCTTAATACGTCCGGAAGCTTGAAGCTGCAGTCCAGGTAGCGGTGGTTGACCGAGCGCAGTTCCACGGTCAGGGTGCCCTGGTCCGTATTGAGGCTCTCCCGGGCAAAGGCGGTCATACTGTGAATCATTGCGGTGATTGGCTGTCCTTCTTATCGGGGTGTGGCAGGAGGCTCGAGTGTAGCAGTTTGCCCTGGACGCGCACAGACCGCTCTACTGGCGTATACTGGCGCCCCCATCGACACGGAGCCTCATTCCATGCAACGACCCAGCGGGCGCGCACCCGAACAGCTGAGGGACATCAGTATTACCCGCCAATTCACCCGCCACGCAGAGGGCTCGGTACTGGTGACTTTCGGCGATACCCGGGTGATCTGTACCGCATCGGTGGAAAAGGGTGTGCCGCGCTTCATGCGGGGTGAGGGCCGGGGCTGGGTGACCGCCGAGTACGGCATGTTGCCCCGATCCACGGGAACCCGCATGGGCCGGGAAGCCAGTCGCGGCAAGCAGGGGGGGCGCACCGTGGAGATCCAGCGCCTGATCGGGCGATCGCTGCGGGCCGCCCTGGACCTGGAGAAGCTGGGAGAGAACACCATTACCATCGACTGTGACGTCATCCAGGCGGACGGCGGAACCCGGACCGCCTCGATTACCGGCGCCTGCGTCGCCCTGGTGGATGCCATCAACTACATGCAGCAGGAGAAACTGATAGATGGGGATCCCCTGCTGCAGATGATCGCCTCGGTATCGGTGGGTATCTACCAGGGTGTACCGGTGCTGGACCTGGACTACCCCGAGGACTCCGCCGCCGATACCGACATGAACGTGATCATGGGGGAGTCCGGCGGTTTCATCGAGGTACAGGGCACCGCCGAGGGGGCGCCCTTCGCCCGCGCCGAACTTGACGGAATGCTGGACCTGGCGGCCAGGGGTATCGGGGAGCTGATCGAGCGGCAGAAACAGGCACTGACCGGAAACTAGGGTCACTGTCCCTCGATTATCAGAACTCGATATCGTAGTCCATGATGATGGGCGCGTGGCTGGAGAAGACCTTGGTCTTGTAGATAGCCCCGTAGTCCACCGTGTACTTCAGCCCCTGGGAGATGATGTGGAAGTCGGTGCGCCAGCCGTTGTTGTCGCGGTCTCCGTCGGGCCACCAGCTGAATTCATCCTGGTCCGAATTGATTTCCCGGAAGGCATCCACGTAACCGGATTCAAGCAGTTCACTCATCCACTGGCGCTCCTCGGCGAGAAATCCCGAGGCCGTGCTGTTGCTTTCCGTGTCCTGTACATCGCCCGCGGTGTGGGCGATATGCCAGTTGCCGCAAATGATGAATTCCCGGCGCTTGTTACGCACTTTTTGCAGGTGGTTGCCGAACAGCTCGTAAAACTCGTTCTTGCGCCCCTGCTGTTCCTCTTCGCCCTCTTTCGCACTGGGCGCCAGCAGACAGGCGACGCTCAGGTTCTCGTAGTCCGCCTGGATATAGCGCCCTTCCATGTCGAAATCGGCGAAACCAAGGCCGGTCATGATGGCCTTGGGTAGCTGGCGGCAGTAGATGGCGACACCGTTGGCCTTGCCGTCGATGTCGTCGAAAAAGTAGGCGTTGTAGTCTTCAGGAAAAAAGAGATTGTCCTGCAGGTCGTATTCCGAACACTGCAGATCCTGTATGCAGACGAAGTCCGCATCCTGTTCTTTCAGCCAGTCGTAAAATCCTTTTTCCGCGGCATTCCTGATGCCGTCGGCACTGAAACTGATGATCCTCATTCATAGCCCCTTGGTATGAGAGCGTGTATGATATCTGCCGACCTCCAGGTCGGCTGAATACCGAGCAAACGGGCCGGGCCCACCACATAACAAGGCCCGGAATTGACGCTGGCAATTGATAACAGCAGGTCCTACCACCGCAGTTTATTGCGCCGCCGTCCTGCTGGCGGTGTGCGGCAATGCCTTGTTGGTGGGGTGGTAAAAACCAGAACCGTGTATTCTATATCGGAATCCGCTAAATACAATGCCCCTGACAATGATTGTGGGAGAATAATGGAAGCCTACCAGCGCCAGTTCATTGAACTCGCACAACAGTACGATGTGCTCAAGTTCGGCGAATTTACCCTCAAATCGGGGCGTGTTAGCCCCTATTTCTTCAACGCCGGCGCATTTTCCAGTGGCCGTGCACTGGCCGCCCTGGGGCGTTGTTATGCCCGCAGGATCGTGGATTCCGGCATTGCATTCGACGTATTACTGGGGCCCGCCTACAAGGGGATTCCCCTGGCCTCTGCCACGGCGGTGGCCCTGGCTGACCAGCATGGCCTGGACGTGCCCTTCGCTTACAACCGCAAGGAGGCAAAAGCCCACGGTGAGGGGGGTGTGCTGGTGGGCGCTCCCCTGCGGGGCCGGGTACTGGTCATCGACGACGTGATCACTGCGGGTACCGCGGTGCGCGAGGTGATCGCCATGATCGAGGCCGCCGGTGCCGAGCTGGCGGGGGTGGCCATCGGTCTCAACCGCCAGGAACGCGGTGCCGGGGAACTGTCGGCGATCCAGGAGGTGGAGCAGGCTTACCGCGTGCCGGTACTCAGTATTGTCGATATGAACCACATCATCGAATACCTGGAAGCCTCCGGTGGCGGGCCCGAGGGCGCCCTGCAGGGCATGATGAACTATCGTGAGCGCTACGGTGTCTGACTTGTGCCAGAGTGCCACAGGCCATATATTGGGAACATGCTGAAAACACTGATCCGAGTCTCCCTGCTTTCCGGCGCAGTCTTGCTGTCGGCTGGGGTGGCCCAGTCCCGGGAAATGTACCGCTACTACGACGCCGAGGGCAAAATGGTGGTCGATTACCACGTACCCGCCAAGTACGTGGGAAGTGGCTACGAGGTGCTGAACGAGAAGGGCATTGTCACCCGGGTGGTGCCAAGGGAGCTCACCGAGGAGGAAAAAGCCCAGCGCGATGTCCAGGAACAGCTGCGCCTGGAGGCGGAGGCCGAAGCGGAGCGCCTTCGCGAATGGGATGAATCCCTGTTACTGCGCTACAGCACCATCGCCGATATTGAAGACGCCAGGGAACGCGCCCTGCGCGAACTGCGCATCCGGGTCAGTATCCTCAAGAGCAACAAGCGCTCGCTCAAGCAGCGGGTGGAAAACTACCAGTCCCAGGCGGCCGACCTGGAACGGCGTGGCGAGGAGGTAGACGTGGAGCGACTGAGCACCATCGAGGCCCTTCAGAACGATATCGCCGCCACCGACCGGGCAATCGTCGACCGGCAGCGCGAGATCGACGAGGTCTCGACGGCCTACCAGAAAGACATCGACCGTTTCGGGCAGTTACTGGAGATGGTAGAACTGCGTCGCACGCTGCTGGCGCAGGATCGCGCCGAGCAGCAACAGAAATCCTCCAGCGGCGACCCCCGACGCTGACTTCAACTGATAAAGGAGGAGGCCTGGCCAGGAATCGGCTGGGTCACCGCCTCGCGGAAAAAGCCTTCGATCAACTGCTCCCACTGCTGTGGCCAGTCGGCTGTGGGCGGGCGTTGGAAACCGCTGCGCACGTACTGTGAAATCCGTCCCTCCGCGGCCGCCATCAGCAGGTTGGCGGCCGCGGGCAGGGGGATAACCGGCCGCAGCCCCTCGCGCATCTCCGCTTCCCTGATCACCTGCCTGAGCTGGGTTTCGAAACGATCGAAAAGTTGAGCCACTCGCTGGTGCAGACGCTCGGTCTCCCCGGCCAGGGCATCTCCGGTCAGGATGCGGGTGATCCCCGGATTGCGTTCTGCAAAGGCCAGCAACAGCATTAACATTTTTTCGCACCGGGGCGCGGCGGCGTGTTCTTCGTTGAGGATGATGCTGATCCGGCTGAACAGGGTTTCCTCGATAAACTCTATCAAGCCCTCGAACATTTTCGACTTGCTGGGAAAGTGTCGGTACAAGGCCGCTTCAGACACGCCCACCTGTTTTGCCAGGCCAGCGGTGGTGATGCGGTTGCCGGGGTGTGCTTCCAGCATCTGGGCCAGGGCTTCCAGTATCTGCTGACGGCGTTGGGATTTTCGGGGTGGCATGGCGGTCCACATCGGGTGGTGTTACGGACAATGCTAGCGATTACCCGCTACGCCTGCAATAAGCGAAGGCGCTGTGGAGAAAATTTTTTTGCCGAGCCTGACGTTAAAACCGGTTTATTTCACGGCTGGGCCCGTTTGTTGGTGATCAGCGTACCCATACCCTCGTCGGTGAAGGTCTCCAGCAGCACCGCGTGGGGTACCCGGCCGTCGATGATATGGGCGCTGGCCACACCCGATTTTACCGCGTCCAGGGCGCAGCCGATCTTGGGCAGCATGCCACCGCTGATAGTGCCGTCGGCGATCAGCTCATCCACCTGGCCGGTGCTCAGGCCGGTGAGGATATTGCCTTCGCCGTCCAGCAAGCCCGCCACGTTGGTCAACAGCATCAGCTTTTCCGCCTGCATTACCTGGGCCAGCTTGCCCGCCACCAGGTCGGCATTGATGTTATAGGTGCTGCCGTCTTCGCCGACACCTATGGGCGCGATAACCGGGATGAAGTCGCTGTCGAGAATTACGTTGAGTACACTGGTGTCGATCTGGTCGACTTCACCGACATGGCCGATATCGATGATTTCCGGGACCTCCAGTTCGGGGCTTTTGCGCGTCACCTGCAGCTTGTGGGCGCGAATCAACTGGCCGTCCTTGCCGGTGACGCCGATGGCCTTTCCCCCGTTACGATTGATGGAGGCGACAATTTCCTTGTTGACGCTGCCCCCGAGGACCATTTCCACCACGTCCATTGTTTCAGCGTCGGTGACGCGCATGCCGTCGACGAATTCAGTCCGGATGTTGAGCTTGTCCAGCAGTGAACCGATCTGCGGGCCGCCACCGTGTACCACCACCGGGTTCATGCCCACCAGTTTCATCAGCACCACGTCCCGGGCGAAGCTGTCGTGCAGTACAGGGTCCACCATGGCGTTGCCACCGAACTTGACCACGATGGTCTTACCGGTGAAACGCTGGATGTAGGGCAGGGCCTCAGTCAGGACCTGGGCGACATTGAGTGCGGATTCGCGATCGAGAGACATTTACCATCCTGTGCGTACGCCGGAGAACCGGTCAAAAATTCAGTTCGAGATCGGGGTCTACCAACGCAATCTGGGCGCGGAATTCCGATTGTATCGCCTCCAGGGATTCGGCGCTGTCGGCCTCGAACCGCGCGGTGAGAGCGGGCCCTGTATTGGAGGCTCTCAACAGCCCCCAGCCATTGGCGAAGTCTACCCGGATGCCATCCATGGTGTTGATTTTACCCGAGGAGAAATCGGCATTGCTGATGATCTTCTCCATCAGCGGGAATTTGTCTTCATCGGCCACCGGTATCAGGATTTCCGGGGTGTTGACGGTTTCCGGGAATGCCGCCAGCGATACGTCCAGGCTGTCCCCGTGGGTACTGAGAATCTCTGCCAGGCGCCCGGCGGCATACATCCCGTCGTCGAAGCCGTACCAGCGTTCACCGAAGAACATGTGCCCGGAAAACTCGCCTCCCAGCAGTGCGCCGGTCTCTGCCATTTTCTCCTTCATAAAGGCGTGGCCGGTTTTCCACAGGACCGGACGGCCGCCGTGGCGGCTGATCAGTTCGCTCAGGTTGCGACTGCACTTCACGTCAAAGACCACATCGGCCCCGGGGTTGCGCGACACCACGTCCTGGGCGTAGATCATCATCAGCACGTCGGAACGCACGATGCGACCGCTGGGGGAGACCACTGCCAGCCTGTCGCCGTCGCCGTCGAAAGCAACCCCGAAATCTGCCCCCTGTTCCTGGACCACCCGGGCCAGGTCCGCCAGGTTGTCCTCGTTGCTGGTATCCGGGGGGTGGTTTGGGAAGTTTCCGTCCAGCTCACAGTAGAGGGGAACCACCTCGCAGCCCAGGTCCTCGAACAGGCTCGGCGCGATGCGGCTGGTGGCGCCGTTACCTGCATCGATAACGATCTTCAGGGGTACAGCGATGGCGATGTCATGCAGCACTTCCTCTATGTAGGCGGGAACGATATCTTCCCGGATCATCCTGCCGTTGCCCTTGCTGAAGTCCTGGTCGAGTATCCGCTCCCGCAGCTGCTGGATGCCCCCGGCGGCGATGGTCTGCTGGTTGAGCACTATCTTCAGTCCGTTGTACTCGGCGGGGTTGTGACTGCCGGTGACCATCACCCCCGATTTGCAGTTCAGGTGGCGGGTGGCGAAGTACAGCAGCGGCGTTGGCACCAGGTCGATGTCGATGACATCCCGGCCGCTCTCCATCAGTGCCCGGATCAGGGTGGACTTGATCCTCGGGCTGGACACCCTGCCGTCGCAACCCACCACCAGGGTCTGTTCGCCCATCTCCCCCGCTGCGGAGCCGATGGCCCTGCCGATCTCCGAGATCATCTTGTCGCTCAGTTCCCCATCCGCGTGACCGCGGATGTCGTAGGCGCGGAAAATGTGATCGGGCAGGTCCGACTCCCTGTCCGACGCATCCGGTACTGCCTCTTCCTCGTTCAGGTCCAGGTCCAGGACTTCATCGTCCTCGTCGAGAATACTGGCCGACTGGAACATGGGATTGGTGAGCTCGGCAGGTGCGCCGGTCTCCTCGAAATTCTCCTGCACTTCCGCCACCGGCAGTTGCGACGGCGCCGGTGCGCTGCTCTGGCGCAGCGCCCACAGGGTGGCGCGGCGCAGCTGCTTGGCGATGCCCACCAGCTCGGGTATGGCCAGTTCCAACGGCGTTTTGCTGTCTGCAGCGGAAATTACCCGGTTTATTTCACTGCCCAGCCGCCGGGGAAACAGGGTCAGCAACAGGCCGATGGCGCACAGTGCAGCTACCACCGATGCCGCCAGTACCGCGAACAGAGGCCAGGGCTTGACGGCCAGGGTGTCCAACAGTGCCCGGGAGGGGGTAAAGGCGACCCGCCAGGGCGTATCCGGGATCTCGGCGCGCTGGGTGTAATCACTGGCGTCGCCGCTGCCGCTGAAAGCGATCACGTTGACACGCGGGCCGCCACTGGCACTGGCAAATTCCTGCTCCAGGGCGAATTTACCCGCAGCACTGTCCAGGGATTTCAGCTGCTTGCCGATCTGTTCATTGTCCAGGGTGACGATGATCACCGCCTTGCGGTCAGCAATTCGGGGATGGGTGACCAGGGCGGTCATGGATGTCAGCCAGCGGTTTTCAAACTTGTAGGCCTCTGCATGGGTTTTCTCGCCGAGACTGGCGCGCCTGACCAGGTCCACCTCAATATGGTTGCGCAGCCCCCGGTCGCCCCCTTCGATCTCCGCCGTGCCCATTTCATCGATGGCAATGATTTTCAGGCTGATGACTTCCGGGAAGTAGTCCAGCATGGCCTGCTCCACCAGGCTGATATCCTCGTTGGATTGGCTGGCGATGGCAGACAGCGCCAGGGGCGAGCTGGCGGCGCTGTGAATACGCTCTGTCAGGCGGGTGAACAGGCGGTGTATGCTGGTGGCCTGCTGAGCGGCAAAGGAGGACGCGACGCGCTCGATCTGTTCCCGCTGCAGGCCGGGATCGCGCAGCAGGATCAGGTAGCTGAAGCCGACCGCCACAGGGATGACCGCGACCAACAGGGCGAGTACTCCCAGCGTTTTAAGGGTGTTGCCCTTGGCTGTTATGCCCTGGGGGGTGTTGACCGGCTGGTTTTCTTTGCTCGTCCTGGATTCGGCCTTGTTTATTTTTTTCGGTTTAAGCATCCGGAATGTCAGTTAACAGGTTACCCGGGCAATAATATTACTAAGCAGTGGGGACTTGAAAGCCAGAGCCTTCTTTATTTACCGTTTGCCACCCAATTGTGCGATCAATTCGATGATCTGCCGGGCGATGGAGTCCTTTCCGGCCCGGGGAAGCGCCTGTTCGCCGTTGCGCCAGAGGACGGTCACCGCATTCTGGTCGCTGTTGAAACCGATTGATCGGTCGGCGACGTCATTGGCTACGATCATATCCAGGTTCTTGCGCTGCATTTTGTCCCTGGCATAGTTCAGCACGTCGTTGGTCTCGGCGGCAAAACCTACAGTGAAGGGTCGCTGCTCACTGGACGCCACCGCCGCAACGATATCCGGGTTGCGCACCAGTTGCAGAGTGATCTCTTCCGGCCCTTTCTTTATTTTCTGCTGTTCCATCGCCGACGGCCGATAGTCCGCCACCGCGGCGCAGGCGATGAAGATGTCGCAATCCCCCAGCAGGTCCAGACACTGCTGCAGCATGTCGGTGGCGCTCTCCACCGGCAACGCGCGCACCCGGTCGGGGACCGGTAGGGAAACCGGTCCGCTGACCAGGGTAGTGACAGCCCCGGCCTCCGCGGCCGCCCTGGCCAGCGCATAGCCCATTTTTCCAGAGCTGTGATTGGATATATAGCGTACCGGGTCCAGGGCCTCGCGGGTGGGTCCGGCAGTGATGACCACGCGCTTGCCCGTCAGCAGCCCACTCGGAAACAGCTGGTCGGCGGCTTCCGCGATCCGTACGGGCTGTTCCATGCGCCCGGGTCCGATATCTCCACAGGCCTGTTCCCCCGCGGCCGGCCCCACCAGGTGGTAACCGCGCGCTGCCAGGGTGGAGATATTGGCTTCAGTGGCCGGATCACGCCACATCTGCTGGTTCATGGCCGGCGCCAGCATCAGGGGTGCGGCAGTGGCGAGTGCGGCGGTGGTGAGCAGGTCGTCCGCCCGGCCGGCGGCCAGCCGGGCAATGAGGTCCGCGGTGGCGGGCGCTATAAGCAGCAGGTCTGCCCAGCGCGCCAGTTCGATATGTCCCATGCCCTGCTCGGCTTCCTCGTCCAGCAGCTCTGTGTGCACGGGATTGCCGGACAGTGCCTGCAGGGTCAGTGGGGTGATGAACTCCATGGCACCGCGGGTCATGATGACGCGCACCGTGGCGCCCCGCTCCTGCAGCTGGCGGACCAGCTCAGCGGACTTGTAGGCGGCGATACCCCCGGTAACGCCGAGCAGCACATTGCGATTAAAAAGATGTCCCATTTATCGGCTCGAATTGGGAAAATAGCCCAGCGGGGTGGAACGATACCACCACAACGTGGGATTTGACACAGTGATGCTTTGGCAGCTCAGGGAGGAGCGCTATGGGTATAGGCGGCTGGCCGGCGGGGGAAGGGCCCCGCGAAAAGTTGCTGGACAGGGGGGCCGGGGCACTCTCGGATGCGGAATTACTGGCAGTATTGCTGCATACCGGCTACCGCGACTGCAGCGCGCTGGATCTGGCGCGCAACCTGCTGACAGAATTTTCCGACCTGGGGGGCGTCATGCGCGCCGGCAGTGCCAGCCTGCTGGCCTGCACCGGTGTCGGGACCGCCAAGTACGCCCAGCTGAGGGCAGCGCTGGAACTGGCCCGGCGCCAGGCGCTGCAGGCGCTCGGCAGCGGCGATGTGCTGACCAGCCCCGCCGAGACCCGGCGCTTCCTGCAATATCACCTGGGCGGACACCGGCGGGAAGTGTTCAGCTGCCTGTTCCTGGACAGCCAGCACCGGGTCCTGCGCTGCGAGGACCTGTTCATGGGGACACTCGACGGTGCCGCGGTCTACCCGCGCGAGGTGGCGGTTCGCGCACTGCAATATCACGCCGCCGCGGTCATTTTCGCCCACAATCATCCCTCGGGAGTGGCGGAACCAAGCAGTGCCGACCGGCGGATCACCGAGCGCCTGTGCGCCGCCCTGGCGCTGTTGGATATCAGGGTTCTCGATCACATCATTGTCGGCCGCGGGAGGGAGTTCTCATTCGCCGAGGAGGGCCTGCTGTAGGGTGTCCGGCCCTTTCGATCCGGCTTGCTATAGGGGGGGTGTTCTGGTATAAAGTCGCGCTCCGCGCGGCTGGGGCCCTTTACGGCCCGGTCAGCCACACCGATTTTCGACAGATTCCCACGACTTTTTGGGAGAGATTTGGACCATGGCAAGAGTATGTCAGGTCACCGGCAAACGCCCGGTGAAAGGAAACAACGTATCACACGCGAAAAACCGCACCCGTCGCCGGTTTTTGCCCAACCTGCACCAGCACCGCTTCTGGGTTGAGTCCGAGAAGCGCTTTGTCAGCCTGCGTGTCTCCAGCAAGGGCATGCGTATCATAGACAAGAAGGGTATCGAGCAGGTTCTGGACGATATCCGTGCCCGCGGCGAAAAGGTTTAAGGGAGAACCGCTATGAGAGAAAAGATCAGGATGAACTCCTCTGCCGGTACAGGCCACTTCTATACCACCGACAAGAACAAGCGCACCACACCGGACAAGCTGGAAATGAAAAAGTACGATCCCGTGGCTCGCAAGCACGTGATCTACAAGGAAGGCAAGATCAAGTAACGGCCGACCTGCTGCCGAATGGTGATGAACCCCGGTTTTACCGGGGTTTTTTTATGCCCATGGATGGGCCGGCCGGCGTTCCGGGGTACTCCGCGACAGCCATGGATGGCGGTAGCGGGGTCTGTGAGTATATGCCGCATCATGCCTGAATTACCTGAAGTTGAAACCACCCGCAGGGGCGTGGAACCATACAGCCGCGGAGATCGTGTGAGGGAACTGTTGGTGCGGGAACCGCGCCTGCGCTGGCCGGTCCCCGCGGACCTGCCCCGACGCCTGCAGGGGCAGTTGATCGAATCGGTGGAACGGCGCGCCAAGTACCTCCTGTTTCACACAGACGAAGGCACCCTCCTGGTTCACCTCGGTATGTCCGGTTCCCTGCGGGTGGTTGACCCCCGACAACCCCCGGGCAAACACGACCATATCGACATCCTGTTCCGGGCGGGTCACTGCCTGCGCTATAACGACCCCCGCCGGTTCGGTTGTTTCCTGTGGCTGGAACCGGGAGAGCGACATCCACTGCTCAGCCACCTGGGTCCCGAACCCCTGTCAGCGGATTTCGACGGTGAACTCCTGTACCGCCGCTCCCGGGGGCGCAAGGGACCGGTGAAGGGCCTCATCATGGACGGAAAAGTGGTGGTTGGCGTTGGTAATATTTACGCTAATGAGGCCCTGTTCCTTGCCGGGATCCGCCCGGATCGCGCTGCCGGGCGTATTTCCGCGGCCCGCTACCAGCGCCTCGCCGAGTATATTAAGCAAGTACTTACTTCTGCTATAGAACAGGGAGGCACTACGCTGAGGGACTTTGTCGGGGGGGATGGGAGGCCAGGTTACTTCGCCCAGAAACTCTACGTGTACGGTCGTGGTGGGGAGGCCTGCAAGCGCTGTGGCAGGCAGTTGAGGGAGGTCAGGCTGGGCCAGCGCAGTACCGTCTATTGCGTGGCCT
>JAACFI010000192.1 GCA_009937575.1 Haliea sp. | reverse complement strand
CTCGGTGTGGAAGGCGGCGGTGTGGCCGTGTTGATGAGCGGCCTGGATTACGAGCGCACCTTGATAAGCGCCGGCCCCATCGGCATCATGCAGGCCTGCATGGACCTGGTGGTTCCCTATATTCACGATCGCAAACAGTTTGACCGCTCCATTGGCGAATTCCAGCTGGTACAGGGTAAACTGGCCGACATGTACACCGAGCTGAATGCCTCACGGGCCTACGCCTATGCCATTGCCAGGGCATGCGACCGCGGTGAAAACAGCCGCAAGGATGCCGCTGCGCTCATTCTGTTTGCCGCCGAGCGCGCCACACAGAAGGCGCTGGATGCCATTCAACTGATGGGTGGCAATGGCTACATCAACGAATTCCCCGCGGGTCGCCTGCTGCGCGATGCCAAGCTGTTCGAAATTGGCGCCGGCACCAGCGAAATCCGTCGCATGCTGATCGGCCGGGAATTGTTCAACGAAACCGGATAATCGCTGCTCGACCATCTACCGAGGTCCGGGCAGGGTAATGAAAGTCGGCGCGGACCATGCAGCAGAGCAAACCAGGCGGGGAAATATGCTGAAACTGGAAACACAGGCACTGGTAATAGGATCGGGATTCGGCGGGGCGGTGGCGGCATCGCGCCTGCTGGACCGCGGCTACCAGGTCACCATGCTCGAACGGGGGCCCTGGCGCAACACGGTGCCGGCGGCCAGCATGAACGTTCGGCAGGTGGCGGAATTGCCTCGCAAGAGCTGGTGGCAACTGTTCAGCAAGAGCTTCTACAGTTGGTCCGACTGGCGCCTGCCGTGGCACCGGGGACTCGGTTTCAACCGCAAGACCGGCGCCTTCGAACTGATCAACCAACCCAAGCTGTTTTCCGTGTGCACCAGCCAGGTCGGCGGTGGCAGCCTGGTCTGGGGTGGTGTAATCGATCGCCCCATCAAGGATGACTACTGGGACAACCGCGCCGAGGGTGTCTCCGAGGCCGCCATGGCCCCGCACTTTGAATGTATTGCCAGAGAACTGGGCGCCTCGGTGATGGGCGACTTGCCGGAAGTCCCTGACAACTGGGCCCGTACCTGGAGCGCAGTAGAGGAACTCGAGTTCTCCGTGCAACACCAGTTTTCCATTACGCACCGACTCCCTGGCAGACCGGAGAATAAGGACCTGGCATGGGGTATCGAACGCCGTGAGTCCTCGTTCCAGGCCCATATGTCGCTAGGCTGCCTGGACGGCTCCAAGGCATCCACCGATGCCATCTATGTCGGACCCGCACTGGCCAGGGGCATGACACTGCTTTCCAATTGCGAAGCCATGCGCATTTCACGGGCGGAATCCGGCAAAGTCGGATACCGGGTTGAAGCGAGGCGCACCGATACGGGTGAGACACTGCTGATTCACTGTGAAAAACTGCTGCTCGGTGCCGGCACCTACAATACGGTGCGCCTGTTGTTCGAAGCCCAGAGCCGGCGCGCCCTGGAGACCATGCCGGCTTTGGGCCAGGGCATCAGCGGCAACGGCGACGAGGCGAGCCTGATATGGAACGTGCACGAGCCGGGCCGTAACACACCGCGGCGGGGCCTGGCCTCGGCTTTCAGGCTGCGTCACGGTCGCCAGGACCTGCAACACGCCTTTATAGAAATGGACCTGCCCGATACCCGCATGCCGCTCCTGCGCGGTGTGGTACGCAAACTCAACAACTCGCTGTTATTGGCCTGTATGGGTATAGACCGTTCGGACGGCCGCGCCAGTTGGAGAAAGAAGCGGCTTCATCTCGACTTCGATCCCGCCCTGAGCGAGTCCAATATCGACGGCGAGCAAGAGCACCGGGAACTCGGCAGGCTACTGGGCTTCAAGGTGCTATTCGCCCCCAAGCGGCTCACCGTGCATATGAGCGGCGGTGCCTGCGTGGGCCACTCCAGGACGGAGGGCGTTATCGACGGCAAGGGTGAAGTGTGGGGCAACAAGGGCCTCTACGTGGTGGACGCCGCGGCCATACCCGAGGCCCCGGGCAATCCGCCTTCCCTCAATATCGCTGCCTGGGCCGCCCACGTGGCGAGCAGCATGGGCGTGGCGCCCAGCACCGAACCCGCAGTGGAAAAAGGCGCCGTATTGACGCCGCAAAGCCCGCAGCGGCTGGGCACTTTATTTCCGACCCTGCGCAAACCCCTGGGGGCTGAGGCCGGGGAAAGCGTACTTCCGAAGGGGCAGTGGCGGGCCCGATGCATCCAGCACACGCCCTGGTACGTCCCCTGGAGGCGGCCGCAGAAGCGGGAATTCAATTTCCGTGTGGACGGCTGCCTTACCGGGCTGAAAGAACTCATGCCCCGGGGCGAGCCCGACTTCCGCTTCCTCCGCGCAAACGCCTGGGATGGCAGCGGACTTGTCTGGGAGTGGCGCGGCAGAATCCAATCGAAGAATGTCGAAATTCAGCTGCGCTCCCTGGACAACGGGGAGCGCTACCTGGGTCCGGTACACATCGGGGAAAAATTTGTCGGCTGGTACGAAATGACCCCAACCGAGGAACAGCTTACGGACTGAATTCCAGCTGTCGACTGGTCGATTGACTATCGCAGCAGTAACAGGCAAACCATGATGAATCCCGCGAGCCAGACCGTCTCCGCCAACAGCATTACCACCGGCATCCGTCCCAGTTGCAGAAAGCTTTTCATATCGATCTTCAGGCCAATTGCGGCGATCGCGGTAATCAGGCACTGGCGGGAGAGGTTACTCATGGTTTCCGTGATCGTAGCTGGAATCGCAATAAAACTATTCAGCAACGCTATAGCCACGAAAGCGGCCAGGAAGCCGGGCAGCAAGGGTGGGCGCTCAGCGCCCACATCGCCATCACCGCGAAACATAAAGCTCAGCAGTAAAACGACGGGCAGCAGCATGGCAACGCGTATCAGCTTGAACAGGGTCGCGGTATCACCTGCCTGTTCAGAGATGCTGTAGCCGGCACCCACCACCTGGGCCACGTCGTGGATAGTGGCGCCGATAAATACCCCGGCCTGAATGTCGGTCAATTCCACTGCCGCACCGATCAGGGGATAAACGATCATCGCCAACGTCGACAGCGCGGTAACACCCACCACAACCAGGGCGGTTTCACGCTCCTGTTGCTCCGATTTCGGCAGAATCGCGGCAATGGCCAGGGCGGCAGAAGCACCGCAGATAGCCACGGCCCCGCCGGACAAGGCGCCAAAATGTTTGCTGCGGCCGGCCAGTCGAGCCACCAGCAAACCGAACATAACAGTGGACAATACCGCCAGCGCCAGTAGAAAAATGGGCCTCGGACCCAGTGCGAGGATGTCGCCGAGGGCAATGCGGAAGCCCAGCAGGGCGACACCAATGCGCAACAGGGTACGCCCGCTGAACTCGATACCGGGCATAGCCCGCGGGTCGTCGGCGATAAAGTTGAGCGACATACCCAGCAACAGGGCGAACAACATCGCCGGAGCGCCGTAGTGTTCGCCGAGAAAGCTCGCCGCGAAGCCCACGGTGAACGCAATAACGACTCCCCGCGCCTTCTCCGCCAGAGGGCCCAGCGGAGCCCACAGGTGAGGCGGCAGGTCCTTCGTATCACTTTTGATTTGAGTCATTATCCCGGACCCCCCTGCTTATTGGCTGTCGCCGGTGGGCGCTGCCTGGCGATTGAATTGCTGGCGGTGACTCACCAGATTCTGGGCCGCCTCCAACACACTGATACCTGTAAGGCGAGAGACCTTGCGCAACCTGTTCGGAAATAAGGGCGGGATGAGATAGCTGAAAAATACCTCACTGACCAGGTCACTGTCCTCCATCGGCTGACCTTTCAACCTGGCATGCATCGCATCCCAGGTATTGGCTCCACGATTACCGAAATCCATCGAATTGGCTATCAGCTCAATATCGTTGATCTCTCTCCATGTGAAATGCTCGTGCATCTGCTGACGCAAATCGTGCGGGACATCCTGCCATTCACTTGACACCAGTGCGCGGACATACAGCACGGCCGTTGCCACTTCAGGATCGAGGTCATCGAGATTCAGTTGTTCGATATTCTCCAGTTGCTCATCCGAGACGCCGGCAAGAGATGCCCAGACCCTGTGTACCCAATTGCAGTAGGGAGCCTGGTTCTGGAATGCGACCGCAACCATGAGTTGTTCGCGGAAGCCCTCGTCCAGCCGCCCGTCATAGATCGCCTTGATGGATGATGACTCGGACATTTTGCGCGCCGCCTGTTGCAGAAACTCCAAGGTGCTGATCGTGCGCTTCTCTCGCGGGCCGACCGCATTGTGACCGGTGCGCCTGGAGGGCGACCGGGATGCGGTTGCCTTGCGCGCAGTCGACGACTTACGTGCAGTTGACGCCTTGCGTGCAGTCGCAGGCTTACCTGCCCTGGTCGACTTGCCTGCTGTACTGGGCTTACGCTGTGCCGGTTTTTTGGCCCGGCTGACTTTTGATTGGGACATCGTTCACGCTCCTCTTCTTCAACGCCAGCACCCGTGCTGGCAAGTTAGTGTTTCTATTCATTGCAGACCCCAACTTCGTTTCCAACGGTCTACAGTGCTGTAGGGGTCACTTGTATGGTTTTAATTCTATGGCGACCTCGCATATTTCACTATATATTTCGCGACAAGTAATCTATATTTTGCGACAGTCCCACCGCCAACCAACGGCATCAAGACAGGGCATAAGCACAGGACGCACCTGGTTATCCGCTCTGTGGACTTGATCTTTCAAAGTGTATCTCCTCATGTCGTCATCCGGGCGAGAAACCCCACCAGGCGCCGTGCCGTCCACCTCGGCATGGTATTGCCTGCCAGCGCTATCAACTGGTTCACGCCACCCGGCACATGGATGACCTGCCCCCGCATGCAGGCATCGTAAGCGGCGTCGGCGACCTCCGCGGGGTCCGAAACCGTCGGGGAGATAAGTTTCACGTAGCTCAGGTTCGAGCCCTCGATGTTTTCTGTCATCGGGGTCGCGGTCAATCCGGGGCAAAGGGCGCAGACGGTGACTCCGCTGCCGACGAGTTCCTCCGCCAGTGATTCTGTCAGCGACAGAAGATAGGCCTTACTGGCCCCATAGGTCGCCATGAAGGGGACTGGAATGAAGGCGGCTGCGCCCACGACATTGAGAACCCGCCCGTGGCCGCGCTCGACCATTGGCGGTATGAATTCGGCGAGCAGGTCGGTGGTCGCTACGACGTTCACGCCGATGATCTGCTGATGCTGGTGTGGCGCCATTTCATCAAAACGACCCTGGTGAGTCACACCGGCATTGTTGACCAGAATGTCGATTGCGATCCGCCGCTGCGCGAGCTTCGCCGCCAGTTCCCGGGCCGCACCTGCCTGCATCAGGTCAAGCGGGATTGTGGCCGCCTTGATGCCGTACTCCTGAACAATCTCCTTGCTGAAGGCTTCCAGGCGTTCTGCATCGCGGGCGACCAGCACGAGATCGAGACCGGCACTGGCGAAACGCCGCACCAATGCGCTGCCAATACCACCGGTAGCGCCAGTTACCAGTACGCGTCCAGATGGTAGCTTTTCGGGCTTATTCATGATGTTTCCTCCTTCCGATAATGCGGTTGTATGCTGACGAGCCATAAAACAGGTCCCGCCACTTCATGCGCCGTAGGTTTCGCGCAGGTACTGCTGGATTTTTTCCGATTCGTACATCGCTAACTCCGTGTTTGGATCTACGAAATAGGGTACCTGCATCTTGCCGCCGAGCTCCTGCAGCTTGCGACGGTTTGCCGTATGAGGCACATAATCCTTTGCCAGCCGGAGCCTGAAATAGGGCGGCAGCCATTCGATCGCCTCTCCGGAGCCCTTGCCCACATTGCGCAGGATATAGGGAATCTCCATCTCGCAGAGGGTCTCGCGCACGATACGGGCGTAGGGACTGGCCTCGAAGGAATACAGTTCGACAGGCTGGTCCGGGACCTTGCTACCCCGGCCGAACACACCCCGACGGCCGCGCAGCGCCGTTGCCAGGACGGACGTTGCGATCCTGGCCGAGGGTACAGTCTGCCCCTCCGGGCCGTATTCTCTATAAAGGTAATCGGCAATCGCCTGCGCATCGTCGAGGCACTTGCCGGTGTTGGGGTCGTGCAGGAATGGGACCTCGCCCTTACCGCCGAGCTTCGCCAGTCTCGAGCTGAAACGCTCGCCTCCCCATGGCATGGGGTAGATAACGACATCGAGGTCCAGTTCGGTGAGCGTCTCACGTATGTAGCGGCAACGCGGGCTGTATTCGGCGTCGTAGAGCTCCAACAGTTTGTTTGGGCGCCTGCGATGCCCCCTGACGACCGTACCTCGCAACGCTCTTACCACGGAAGGTACGAGTGATTCGATTCCCAGGAACAGGTTACCCACATCCATTGTCTTGCTCTCCATGATTCTTACCAGCAATTAATACTATTGCGGGCCCGCCTGGCTCACTATATCTTTCGCGACAAGTAATCTATATTTTGTGACAATAGCCCTTAATCATCGACATGCAGGGAGGGTCTATATGCCATTGATCAGAACCCGAAGCCTGGCACCGGTCATCGACATCATTCGTCGCTACGAGCTGGTGCCTGAGGCGGTGATCGAACCCCTGGGAATCGACATCCGCGCTCTCAAGCAGCCCAGGTATGAAGACAGGCTCGAGCTCGACAAGGCCTATGACCTGCTGGAAACTGTTGCAGATAAAACGGGCTGTTACTTCCTCGGCGCACTGCTGGGCAGCGAAGAAACCCTGTCCCTGCTGGGGCCGATCGGCCTGTTGATGGAGCACTCTGCGGACGTTGAAGCAGCGTTGCAGGTCATGCTGAAAAACCAGCGCGTGCAGCAGCAGTTGATGGATATTCGATTGGCGACCCATGGCAATCGGGTTTCACTGGAACTAAGCCCTCGCGACCTCGGCCATCGCGAGGGGGTGAGGCATTTCACCGAGGCAGCTGCCTATTCAATGGCGAAATTCCTTCGAATTATTGTCGGGCCCGACTTCAGGGCAGACCGGATTTGTTTCGCCCACGGCACACCGGGAGACATTGCGCCCTATCGCCGCCTTGCATTGACCAAGGTGAGCTTCAGCGAAGAAGAAAATGCCATCGTTTTTGGCAAAGAGTATTTATCACGCAAGAAAAGACAGTTCGATGAGGATCTGGGCCAGGCATTGACCAACTACCTGGCGCTGCTGCGGGAGAATGCCTCTGATGACCTGCTCACGCAACTGGACTATAGCATCCAGCGCCAACTGCGTAGCGGCCCCTGTTCCCTGGAGTTGGTCGCCGATGAGCTGCGCCTGCACCCCCGGAATCTCCAACGCCGATTGAAGTCAATGGGGACCAGCTTCAGCGAAGCCCTGGCCGCCTATCGCTCACGGCAGGCCATGGCACTACTGAACGATTCTGCCCTGCAGATTACCCAGATTGCCCACCGCCTCGGTTACTCCGATGCCACCGCCTTCGGCCAGGCCTTCAAGAAATGGTTCGGCAGGATGCCGAGCGAATATCGAAAACAGCGCGGTCAGTTCTCCCAAGAGAGTGGATAGTCTGTGTTTGGCGAAGCTCCAACGAACGGCTGCAGGCCAACGAACCATCTGAAGCGAACTGGATAGAGGATCGAGGCTGCACGCGCTGTGGCGGGATCAAATAAAAGAGCCTGAGCACTTTTGATGAATAATAACGCTTTGCGTTAATATCGTGATGCGTTATTATCACAGAATGATATTAGGGTTTCGATGTAAGGAAACAGAGAAGCTGGCGGCGGGCAAATTTTCGCGCAAACTGCCGAACGACATTCAGCGAATAGCAGCCAGGAAACTAAAAATGCTTGGTGACGCGGTGGAGCTCAATGACCTGCGCGTTCCACCAGCCAACAGGTTGGAAGCACTAAAGGGTGAGCGCAAAGGTCAACACAGTATTCGTATAAACGATCAGTGGAGAATTTGCTTTCGCTGGACCAGAAGTAATGCCACAGATGTTGAAATTGTGGACTATCACTGAGGAAGTATGGCATGGCAAAAAGAGATTTTTCACCGATAACCCCTGGCGAAGTTCTCGAGGCAGAGTTCCTGTCACCCATGGGTATCAGCCAGTATCGGCTCGCGAAGGAAATTCACGTATCCCCGCGCCGCATCAACGAAATCGTAAAGGGAAAGCGGGCTATCACGGCAGACACCGCGCTTCGTCTGGGTAGGTTTTTTGGTACGACTGCACAATTCTGGATCAATCTGCAGACCAGTTATGATCTGGAAGGCGCTGCGGAAAAAGTAGAACTGGCCGACATCAGACCACACGCTGCCTGAATCGTTGGCGACACTACGGACTGGCCGGAAGCAGGTGATCTTCATGCTGCGCTCAGTGTCGTGTTTCAAGGCTTCCAACAGCTGTCGCAAAATATAGATTACTTGTCGCAAAATATATAGTGAATCATGCCGGCCCGCAATAACCTACAGTCATTGCTACACCAGCCCATCCAG
>JAACFI010000191.1 GCA_009937575.1 Haliea sp. | reverse complement strand
GTAATTCTTCGGTGCGCAGTGCGCACCCTACCTTTGATCGGAGTACCCGTAGGGTGCGCACTGCGCACCATCCAATCATTCCAATGCGACGCCTGGAAAAACCCTACCCAATCAATCCAACGCCGCGTAAATGATATTTTCCAGCTGCCCGCGAAAGTTGAAGGTACTGGAGGGAATGAGCTGGGTCATGAACAGCACCACCAGCTCCTCCGCCGGGTCCACCCAGAACAGGGTGCTGGCCAGGCCGCCCCAGTAGAAGCTGCCCTTCGAAGCGGGGAAACCATTACTCACCGGGTCCAGCTTGCAGGCGAACCCCAGGCCGAAGCCCACGCCCTGGTAGGCGGATTCGCTGAAACCGCCGGTGGCATATTCGGCCATGTCTACACCGCCCGGCAGGTGGTTATGGGTCATGAAGGACAGGGTGCGCGACCCGATGATGCGCTGGCCGTCCAGGGTGCCGCCATTGAGCAGCATCTGGCAGAAGCGATAGTAATCCCCCAGCGTGGATACCAGCCCGCCCCCGCCGGAGTAGAAACTGCGGCTGCGGTAGTGGCTGTCCTGGCCGTCGTCGTTGAGCACCATTTCCTTCTTCAGGTTGCGCTCGTAGCAGGAGGCGAAGCGCTCGACGCGGTCCGGTGCAATGACGAAACTGGTGTCGGTCATGCCCAGGGGATCGAATATCGCCGACTGCAGGTAGTCGGGCAGGCGCTGGCCGCTGAGTACCTCCACCAGGTAGCCCAGCACGTCGGTGGCCACCGAGTAGTTCCAGCGCTCACCGGGCGAGAACTCCAGCGGCAGCTGTGCCAGCTTGTCGATCATGTCCTGCAGGGTGTAGTCCGGTCGCGGCGTCGCCACATCCAGCTCGCGATAGGCGGCATCCACGTTGCTGGCGTTCATAAAACCGTAGGTCAGGCCGGAGGTATGCATGAACAGGTCGCGGATGGTCATGGGACGGGCGGGACGCTCGCTGGCAAACAGGGGATAACAGCCGGCCGTCCATACCCGCAGCCCGCGCCAGGACGGGATATAGCGATGCACCGGGTCATCGAGTGAAAACAGGCCACGCTCGTGCAGGGTCATCAGGGCCAGTGAGGTGATGGGTTTGGTCATCGAGTAGATGCGCAGGATGCTGTCCTCGGTCATGGGCGTGCCGCGCTCCACGTCCCGCAGGCCCTGTATATCCAGGTAGCAGGCCTGGCCGCGCCGCGCCACCAGGGTGATACTGCCGGGGATTTTCACCGGTTCGATATAACGCGCTCGCAGGTGTTCAGCCACCCGCTCCAACTGTGCGCTGTCCATGCCCACCGATTCCGGTGCCACTATTTCCAACATCGATCAGTCCCCCGCCCTCAAAAAGTCGCCAGTGATACCATCAGGGAAAGATCTCCGCAAGCCGCCTGCGCAGGGCCGGCACCACTTCTTCCTCGAACCAGGGATTGCGACGCAGCCACAGGGTATTGCGGGGGGACGGGTGCGGCAGGGGCAGGAAGCGCGGGGCGAAATCCCGGAAGCGCTGTACCCGCTGCGCCAGGGTCTCCCGGCTTTTACCCAGGTAGTGATCCTGGGCGTAGCTGCCCACCAGCAATATCAGCTCCAGTTGCGGCATGTGCTGCAGGAGGGTGTCGTGCCACAGGGGCGCACAGTCCGGTGGCGGCGGCAGGTCCCCGGACTTGCCCCTGCCGGGATAGCAGAAGCCCATGGGTACGATGGCGATCTGCGAATCGTCGTAAAACTCCTCCCGCGACATTTCCAGCCACTGGCGCAGGCGGTCGCCGCTGGGATCGTTCCAGGGGATACCGGTGGCGTGCACCCGGGTGCCCGGCGCCTGGCCGACGATCAACAGGCGCGCGCCGTCACTGGCCCGCAGCACGGGTCGGGGGCCCAGGGGGAGCTGCGCCTCGCAATGGCGACAGGCGCGGATCTCCCGCAGTAGATCCTGCAAGGGAATGTCTGGCCGCTCGGGCTTTATATCATCCAAATTCGTTCCCATTCCGGCTGGTCACAAAGTGTACGTTATTTGCCCGGCGGGGGCCTGACTGCTACTATCGCGCCCTCGCAGTACACCTGTTGCAACACTGTAAAAACTGGCATTCCCCGGAGCCCCTATGAGCCGTCCGTCGCTGTCTGAGTTGGAAAACCACTCGGACTTTATCCAACGCCATATCGGCCCCACAGTCAAACAGCAGACCGAGATGGCCCGGGCCATCGGCTACGACGACCTGGACGCCCTGATCGAGGACACGGTGCCCAATGCCATCCGCCGGGACAGGCCCATGAACCTCCCCGGCGCCCGTAGCGAGCAGGCGGTGATAGAACACCTGCGGGAACTGGCGCAGCAGAATGTGGTGAACAAATCCTTTATCGGCACCGGTTACCACGACACTCTCACCCCGCCGGTCATCCAGCGCAATGTGCTGGAAAATCCGGGCTGGTACACCGCCTACACCCCCTACCAGCCGGAGATTTCCCAGGGCCGGCTGGAGGCCCTGCTGACCTACCAGCAGATGATCATGGACCTCACCGGCATGGACCTGGCCAACGCCTCCATGCTCGACGAGGGCACTGCTGCCGCCGAGGCCATGACGCTGTTGCAACGGGTGAACAAGAAAAATCGCAGCAATGTATTCCTGGTCGCAGAAGACTGCCATCCCCAGACTATCGCCGTGGTCGAAACCCGGGCGGAGGTGCTGGATATTGCGGTGGTGGTGGGTGATCCCGCAGAACTGGTGGGCAGTACCGAGGCTTTCGGCCTGCTGCTGCAGTACCCGGGCACCTACGGTCACCTGGAGGATATTTCCCCGCTGATAGAGCAAGCCCACCAGGCGAAGACCCTGGTGGCCACGGCCGCCGACCTGATGGCCCTGCTGCTGGTCAAGTCCCCCGGCGCCCTGGGGGCGGACGTGGTGGTGGGCAACAGCCAGCGCTTCGGGGTGCCCATGGGTTTCGGCGGCCCCCACGCCGCCTTCTTTGCCACCCGGGAAGCCTACAAGCGCTCCACCCCCGGGCGCATCATCGGCGTGTCCATCGACCGCCGGGGCAACCAGGCCCTGCGCATGGCCATGCAGACCCGGGAACAGCATATCCGCCGGGAAAAGGCCACCAGCAATATCTGCACCGCCCAGGCGCTGCTGGCGATCATGGCCGTCTTCTACGCCATGTACCACGGGCCCGATCGCCTGCGTCGTATCGCCATGCGGATCCAGCGGCTGGCGTGCATCCTGGTAAAAGGCATGGCAGATGCCGGCTTCAGGGCGGACAACGATACCTTTTTTGACACCCTGACCTACACGGTGGGTGAGCGGCAGGGAGAGATCGTCCAGCGCGCCCTGGACCGGGGCATGAACCTGAGGGTTATCGGTGAGGATCGCCTGGGAATCTCCCTGGACGAGACCACCACCGGCAACGACATCGAAGCCCTGTGGGAAGTATTCAGCGGGGACGGCACCCTGCCCGAGGCAGAAAGCGTCGACGACGAGGTAAAGGAGAACGCCGGCATTCCCGATCCACTCCTGCGCCCCATCGACTACCTGCAACACCCCCTGTTCAACGACTACCACTCAGAAACCGAGATGCTGCGCTACATGCGCTACCTGGAGGACAAGGATATCGCCCTCAACCGGGCCATGATCCCGCTGGGCAGCTGCACCATGAAACTCAACGCCACCACCGAGATGTTGCCGGTGACCTGGCCGGAATTCGCGGGCCTGCACCCCTTTGCCCCGGCGGACCAGACCCGCGGCTACCAGGCCATGCTGGACGAGCTGGACCACATGCTGCTGGAGTGCACTGGCTACGACGCCGTCTCCATGCAGCCCAATGCCGGCTCCCAGGGGGAGTACGCCGGCCTGCTGGCCATCCGCCGTTATCACGACAGCCGCGGCGATCACCAGCGCAAGGTGTGCCTGATCCCCTCCTCCGCTCACGGCACCAACCCGGCCAGTGCCGCCCTGGCGGGCATGAAAGTGGTGATCGTGGAGTGCGACCAGCAGGGCAATGTGGATATGGCAGACCTGCGCAGCAAGGCCGAGCGCCACACCGAGGACCTGTCCTGCATTATGGTCACCTACCCCTCCACCCACGGGGTATTCGAGGAGTCCATCACCGAACTGTGCGAGTTGGTGCACCAGCACGGCGGCCAGGTGTACGTGGACGGCGCCAACCTCAATGCCCTGGTGGGCATCTCCGCACCGGGGAAGTTCGGCGCAGACGTCTCCCACCTGAACCTGCACAAGACCTTCTGCATTCCCCACGGGGGTGGTGGCCCGGGCATGGGCCCGATAGGCGTGGGCGCCCACCTGCAGCCCTTCCTGCCCAGCCACCCGGTATCGCCGGTACCCGGGCTCGACCGCAACAATGACACCATATCGTCAGCGCCCTATGGCAGCGCCTCGATCCTGCCCATCTCCTGGGCCTATATCGCCCTGATGGGCGGCGAGGGCCTGGAGCTGGCCACCAAGGTGGCGATTCTCAACGCCAACTACGTCGCCCACCGGCTCAAGGACCATTACCCCATCCTCTATACCGGCACCAGCGGCAACGTGGCCCACGAGTGCATCGTGGATATCCGCCCCATCAAGGAGATCAGTGGGGTAACCGAGGAAGACATCGCCAAGCGACTGATCGACTATGGCTTCCACGCCCCCACCATGTCCTTCCCTGTGGCAGGCACCCTGATGGTGGAACCCACCGAGTCGGAATCCCTGGCGGAACTGGACCGCTTCTGCGATGCGTTGATCGCTATCCGCAAGGAGATCCAGCAGGTACAGGAGGGCACCCTGGACGCAAAGGACAATCCCCTGGTCAACGCCCCCCACACCCTGGCGGACGTGGCCGCCACCGCCTGGGAGCATCCCTACGACCGGGAGCAGGCCGCCTACCCGGTAGACAGCCTGCGCCGCTACAAGTACTGGTCCCCGGTGAACCGGGTGGACAACGTGTACGGGGACAGGCACCTGTTCTGTGCCTGCCCGGCGATAGACAGCTACCGGGAATCCGAGGCCTGATTGGAGAAAAACCCGGAAAATTGCAGAAGGGACTCGATCGACGGGTTATCATCCCGGGAGATCGACAGGAAACTGCAGCAATATGGATAGTTTATCGGGACTTGCGCAACGTATCGAAGCAAATATCAACTCGGTTGTGCTGGGCAAGCCGGAAGCGGTGCGCCGCACGCTGATCACTTTTCTCTGCGGCGGCCACCTGCTGATAGAAGATGCACCCGGTCTGGGAAAAACCTTACTGGCCAAGGCATTCAGCCGAACCTTTGCACTGGACTTCAAGCGGGTCCAGTGCACGCCCGATCTGCTGCCCACCGATATCACCGGCGTTTCCATCTATGACCAGAAAGACGGGGAATTCCGCTATGTTCCCGGGCCGGTGTTTACCAATATCCTGCTGGTGGATGAAATCAATCGCGCAACGCCCCGTTCACAATCGGCCCTGCTTGAGTGCATGGCGGAGGCCCAGGTCACTGCGGACGGCAAGACCAGGGAGCTGGAGCCACCGTTTATGGTGATTGCAACCCAGAATCCCATCGAGTTCAGCGGCACACACCCCCTGCCCGAGGCGCAGCTCGATCGATTCATGATGCGGATTTCCCTGGGATATCCCGACATCGCAGATGAAATGTCGATGATGAAGTCCCATGTGCGGGGTGAACCGGTAGACGAACTGCAGGCTGTCGCGCACGAAGAGCAGATCGAGCAGCTGAAGGCAGCCGTGCGGGACGTGTACGTGGATGAAAAAGTGTTGCGCTATATCGGTGAAATTGCCGCGGCAACCCGGGATCATACGGGCATTGAATTAGGGGCCAGCCCCCGTGGAAGTATGTCCCTGATGAAAGCCGCACAGGCGGCAGCGTTTCTGGAGGGCAGCGATTTCGTCACGCCGCAGAACGTGAAGGACATGGCCAGGCCGGTGCTATCGCACCGCCTGCTGCTGGCACACCGGGCACAGCTTACGGGATCCGGCGCCAATTCGGCGATAGAGGACATTCTGGACCAGGTTCCCGTGCCGGTGACCTGACGGGAGTGGTATTAGCGTGGCGGCCGGGGAAAACAGCCTCTTCGACACTCGCATGAAGCTCAGTGAGGCCTGGCGTTCCCGTCTTGCTCCGCTGCTGGCTGTCCGCAACTTCCTGTGGCTGTTTGCCCTGCTTTTCTTCCTGATTGCCTGGAATCGCGGCATAAGCCTGATCTACGCCATGTCTGCGCTCATGCTGGCGATCCTGCTGGTTTCCTATCTCATGCCCTACTGGTCCATGCGTGGGATGAAGGTCAGGCGCACCCCCTACCTGACCACCGCGGTCGGCGAGTCCCTGGTGGTGGAATTTGAATTGCAGCGACAGGGTTTCGGCTGGTGCAGAATGCTCGAAGTCATCGACCGGGTGCCCTGCGCCGAACAGCCCCACCAGCAGCCCATGGCTTACATCCCCAAGCTCAGCAACCGTTACAGCACGGCCTATGAGGTCGACATCAACTGGCGTGGCCTTCACCGACTGGGCCCGGTAAGCATTGCCAGCAGCTACCCGATCGGCGTCCATCGTGTATCGCGGGAAGTTCCGGATTCCACCGCCCAGGTGCTGGTGCACCCCTCTCCTTTTCCAATCAGGTCCCTGGTGTTTTCCCACGCTGCCTCCGAGCGCACCGGCAGGCACCTCTCAACCCGCCCCGGCAGGTATGACGAGTTCAGCGGTATAAGGGAATATCGCCACGGCGACAGCCCCAGGCATATTCACTGGGCCAAGTCGGGACAGAGCGGTGGACTGCTGGTGAAAGAATACGAGGCATACGAAGACAGCGGTGTATCCATTGTCCTGGATCGCCGCTCGTCCACCAACCTGGGTTCAGGACGTCACAGCACCTTTGAATACCAGGTCACCATTGCCCTCTCGATCGCCCGCTATTGCATCGATAACGCCATTCCTGTTGCCCTTTTCGGCGTCGACCGACAGAGTGCCTCGCTGCAATGCAGCGAGACACATTACCGTCGTGTCCTCGAATCGCTGGCCGTCGTTGAAGCGGATTGGCACAAGGGGGAACCCGATTACCAGCATTACGTCCGGTCACTTGTCGAACAGCACCCACGGGGACACTGGGTGCTGTTCAGCAACGATATCAATGAACCTGACCCCTTGTTCAGGCACCGGGCGCGGCCGGCTATTATGCTGGTCGAGTTCGATAGCGCGAGTTTTACAGCCACAGGCGGGCGGGCTGTCAACAATGAGACTGCCCCCTCGCCGTTCAGTGATCACTATGTACGCTGTGGGGACAACCTGAGCGAGGTATTTGCCAGGTGAATACCCTGCAGTCACGCCATGTGTACTTACACCTGTTCAGTATGATGCTGGTGGTGAGCATAGCCCTGCTCGATGCCCTGTGGGGCGCACCGGCGATCATTGCCGGGGTAATCTTTGCCATACCCGTTCTCGCACTGGGCCTGCTGGGTGGTTGGCGTTACCGAACCCGACAAGAGCCCTGGCTCAAGAAGGTAGCCGATACCCTGGCGGTCCTCGGTGCCGTCCTGTTTCTGGCACTCGTATTGACAGCGGGGCTGATGCCGGCGCTGTTGGTATTTCTCGCGACTATCCAGTGCGCACAGAATTTTCTCCTGAGCAGGGATCGGGATGTGTTCTTCGCGCTGGTGGTCACCCTGGTCATTCTCCTGTTTTGCCTGTCGGAGACCACCAGCACGCACTTCATCCTGTATATCGCCCTGTTTACCCTGTCCGGCATTTTTGTGCTGGCAGCTCTGCACAGCGACAAGCGATCCAGGCATGCACATCAGCGGGAAGCCATACGCCTGGGCAATGCCCGGATCTTTCCCGCCAGCATTGTCAGCATGACCGCCGGCATACTGGTCGTTGCCGCCACACTCTACCTTGCCATCCCGCAGCTGCCTGCAGCCAATATCGGCTCGTCGTTTTCCGGCTACGCGGTGTTCTATCACGATGAGGAGTGGGAGCGCGAGGCAGAGGGCACGCAGGAGAAAGAGCTTCCGGAGGCAGGCGGGGAGGACCAGGCCAGCGACAACAACGCTGCAGGTGATGCGTCCGGCATCACTGGAGAGACTGAGGACCAGGCCTCCGGCGATACGCCCCGGGCTGGAAACGACCGGTTTTTTAACAGCGGGCCTGCGGGGGAAGGAAGTCAACCATCCGGCTCGCCGACCGGGGCAGACAAAGGGACGGGCTCTGGCGGTACTGGCAGTTCCAGGGGGGAACGGGGAAGCGATGACGAGGGCTTTGATTACCGCGGCTTCAGCCCGGATTTTGACATTGAACAAACGGGAGAAGGCCACTTCAGTAACCAAATCGTCCTGTACCTGCAGGCGGACAGCGGCCTCTACCTGAGGTCTCATGTCTTCGACCGCTTCGATGGGAGCCGGTGGCATGAGACGATTGATTCCGTGGACAAATACCGCCTTGAGCAGGGCAGGACCCATCTCGGCGGCGAG
>JAACFI010000190.1 GCA_009937575.1 Haliea sp. | reverse complement strand
CTGGGGGTGTGGTGGTCGTAGGTTCAAATCCTGCCGTCCCGACCAAATTCCAAAAGGCATCCAATATGGGTGCCTTTCTCGTTTCTGGGAGGCGGAACCTACGACCTGGTCGTATGCGGATGGCCGCCCCATTCAAACCCTGCCATTCCGACCAATTCAAACGGGTGCATTGCGGTCACATGGTTTGCACTTTATCTCCAGATTAATGCGCCATCATAAAACGGGGTAACCAGCGATTGGATGGCCCAGTCGGACAAGAGCATGAGCGGTGACGCCAATTCCACATATCTGGGTTAACCACACGCCCCTTAATAGCTAATTGTTCTAAATAAGCGAATGCAAAGTCATTTGATTTACTATAATTATTTACCCAACCTGTTTTCACACAGGTTCAACTAACCGCTGTACTACAAATAAAAAGAGAGAGTCCACATGAAAGTAACGATACCTGCAGCGCTGGTGATCAGTGCAGGCACCCTTTTTTCCTCCTCCTATGCCGGCGCCCAGGAAGCGCAGCAGGACCCGAGTTTCGCCGCCATCGACGCATACCTGTGTACCTATCGCGACGGCAAGAGCCCGGACGACTTGATGCGGGTAGCCGAGAAGTGGAATAAGTGGATGGACAAGAACAAATCCGTACCATACAACGCCTGGATCATGCACCCGGTCCTATCTTCCACCAATATGCCCGTTGACGTGGTATGGCTGGGCGCCTGGCAGAACGGCAATGATATGGGTAAGGGCATGCAGGATTGGGCGGACGAGGGGCAAGGCCTCAATGCTGAGTTCCAGGCCGTTATCGAATGTGGCGAACATTCGCAGGCAGCGTCGGTCAACATTCGTCCGCCGGCCGAAAATTGGCCTGGGTATAATGGAGTTGCAGCGTTCTCCAATTGCACGGTAGGTGAAGGCAAGACTATTCCCGACGCTATGGCGGTTCACGGGGCATGGGCGGAACACCTGGACAGCATCAAGTCCAAAGCCGGGATGTGGGCGTTCTTCCCAGGTGCGGGCCAGAATGATATCGACTGGGACTACAAGATTGTGGTCAGCCACCCGGATTATCTTTCCTATGGCGCCGATTGGGATAACTTTACCAATGGCCAGGGCTGGCGCAAGGCCATGGAGTTGGGTTCAGGCACTGTCGTCAGCTGTGACAGTCCGCGGGTGTACCACAGTGTCACGGTCCGCAACGCGGGTATCAATCCAGCGCCAAAATAAACTCACGCCCGTCGTATGCATGAAGTGCCAGCGGGGACAACGTCACCTCAGGGTGATCGCCCCGTTTTCGGGCGTCTGACGCTCCACATAAAAATCAATGAGGAGAGAATTCCTACAAGTTGCACGACTGGGAACAGGTGCAATTCGAACGTGTCCAGTGAAGCGGGGCAGAACCAAAACAGGCGAAAGGAGACGTAGCTCACAGTTTTGCCTCGAATCGGTTGAAGACACTGTAGCCAGGGTCTAGGCTTCATAGTGGGCAACAATCCGGTGATCAACTGCGATGTTAAGCGTTCAGTCCAAACGACTCCGGTACCACTGCCTGCCCTGGCTGGCAGGCACGATACTATCGACGGGAACCCTCGCCGATGAACCGGTGGATGTTCGCGAGTTGCCCGGGAAGACTTTGCCCAACTACACCCAAGGAATCGACAGCGGGTCTTTCGAATCGATCAAGTACGGAAAGGGCCTCAAGGTCAAGGGCTGGCGTTTCAGTGAGGGGGTCTACTTCGGCGGCGTCAAGGTCGATGGCGAGTACGGACCTGGTGTGGTTTTAGACAAGGGTAGCTACGTCTGGGGCTTCAACCACGAGCGGATACAGTTTCGCTTGAGATTCTGATATTTGACCTGACCGCTGAGGAGAGATTCCAGGCAATCTTAAGTCGTCACGGTCTTTTTCTTTCGTTTCAAAGAGCTCCAAGAATACATTGACGGTGTATTGGCAGCCGAGCATTCAGTGGGTGAGAGCCTCTATGGGGAAGCGGGTAAGCCCGCCGCATAACAACGTGAATTCCTGATTAACAACTAGGGTGAATGGCCCTTACATCTGCTAAGGCGGTCATGTCTGCTCCCACCTCCTTCCGGCCACGTTTGGAACCAATCTAAATGGCTGTCGTCTGGCCCATATTTGCCGCTAAGAATGGCTTAATAGCTCATGGTTTCTCATTCGTGGATTCAACATGGGGATTAATTCCCGCAAAATTGGCGTCGGGGCTTGGATTGCTCATTAGCTTTTCTACTTCCTGCTGAAAGGCCTTGCTGAACCAGACTTTTCGGGCATTCCACCATGAGGTTCCACCTGGTGTATTTAGGTAAGCAGGCACATTGTTATAATGGGAGTGCATGAATTCCGAGGGAAAATTCCCATCGCGATTGTCAGCAAAGGCTTGCTCCACTGCCTGCAGCCAATTCCCCATTACGAGATCGAACCGATACTGTTCAGACACGTCTAAATCATCTCTTGATAGCTGTCCCCGGACCACGAGATCACATAACTCTGCGCTCTCTACCATCGGTCGAAGTGCGGTAGCGTGATCAGCGTATGTCTGTCGGGAGTTACTACGAGCCAGTTCCGATGTGTTTTTGCGTGTTTGTCGAGCAAGGTAAAGCAAAGAAACAATAACGCCAAAAGCCGCAAGCATCTCCGCAGTAGCCCCGATAGCATCCCAATTCATACCTACCTCCTTATGGTTATTCAATACCGCCCAAGGGGATGTCCTCCCCGTACATTTCTCGACCGCTATTCTGCGAGACAATGTTATCTACCAATTCCCTGAATTCTTCATAAAACCAGTGCCGCCTCCTTTCCCACCACTCTTTACAGCCTTTGTAGTAAAGGGTATCAATCATCGTTTCTTGCAGACCTTTCCAAAGCTTATCATCGAGTGCCTGCTCATCTCGCTGAAGGTAACTTGACTCGTAATAGCGAAAAATCAAACCGACTTGGGCGAAGAACTGGACACGCTCTGACGTATTCAATTCGGATATACCTTGCAAGCCGCGACTGTAGATGCGCGCCAATTCGGGGGATTGGCAAAAGTTACTGACCACGTCGTTCCAGACTTCCAGATGAGCTTGCGCAGAAGAGATACGCACCGCGTTGGTGTTTTGCTTGATTTGAACAGCCACATATATAAGTGACCCAATTACCGCAATCGCGCCGACAAACTCACCGAGACTGCCCAACTCACTCAAAGAAATTGTATTCATTACACATGCCTCGTTCTTATTTAACCCTATAACAAGAATAGACGGTATGTCGCAAACAAGGCGAAAGCGGACCTGCAGAGCTGGATTGTGATGTGAGAGGCGAGGACTTCCGCTTCCAAACGAAAAACGCCGTTACTGTTACTGGATATTCAACTTACCTTTGATGCAAAGAAATGCCAAGCATTGACGCAGGCTAATGATGGAAGCCTAAACTGCCTTCTCGGCAACTATTTCAACTGGAGCAACAACGTTGCGCGAAATATTTTCGATCATATTGCCTATCTTGGCTGCAGCGGTGCTGCCCATAAGAAGATGAAGACCGAGAGGCGGAGGCCCGTCTGCACTCGCCGCTTTCGATTTCAACTGCGCAAAGAATTCTAGGGCGAAATCCCGTCGGTTTCGTTCTGCCAGGATGTTGAATCCTGCAGCCTTGAGTGCTGACTTATATATTTCTATGGGATCAACAGAGCTGCCTCGCGGCTCCGATGCCCAAGGCACTGGGAAGGTGAGCTCCCCATCGCCCACTCGCATAACATCATAGATACCCAACCTACCTCCAGAACGAATGACTCTATAAAGCTCATTTGCGAGAGATTGTTTTTCAGCAATATTCATACCGACGTGTAGCATATAAGCACGTTCAAATGTTTCGTCAGGATGAGGCAATTGGGTGGCGTCCTCCGACTCAAGATTGATCTTTTCGTCGAGCCCGAGCCATTGGCAAATGACATTCCCTGTGTCAACGTACTCCTGCGTTAAATCCACTCCCGTTACTCGACAACCATACTTATTGGCAGCGAATCGACTAGCGCCACCAAGTCCGCACCCAACATCCAGGACATGGTGCGCAGGGTCAATGTCGAGTTGATCCAAGAAGCTCGCTGTCGCAATCCGCCCACCAATATGAAATTCATCCACAGGCCCTAGGTCATCAATGTCAACGGTGTCCGCCGTTTTACCTATCGCCTGAATGCCTCGACTGATTGCATCAACAAGGCTGCCATGGGTGTAGTGCTTTGCTACTAATGTACTTTCAGGCATCACTGCTCTCCTTGGCTACCACGAAACACGGCTGGTTTGCGCTCGATTCAGACGCGAGGCGCTGGAAGACTTTAGTGTAGTTCAGGTTTCCGCTTCTAGGCGCGAGAGGAGTCATATCCGATTACACCGCCGGCTATCTAACGAGCAACAAGTTATCTGTATTTGAGCATCCGCTGTCACGTTCAGAGTTCTTGTGATGAAAAAAACGTTCTGGTAGGTAAATTCTGCTCGTAGTTATATGCCACCCAATCGATAGATACAAAAAGTATAAAAACCAATGCGCGAGAAGCCCATCTATGAACTAGGGTTAATGCGTCGGCGTACCAGGTAGTCTCTTCGATGTTTGTGTGTCGTGCCGACCCGTTTTTTTATGTCGATTCAACATTTGAGCTGAGAGGTGACTTATGTCTGTAGGAAAGGCGATCGGTGAATTTTCATTTACATCAACAGGGGTTACGGTGTCCTCAAACCCGGGCGAAGAATGGTCTCAACAGGTAAATCTCGAGGGTACTGCTACGGGCTTTGGGACCATTATTGGAACACTGACGTTTCTTTCAACGGAACCTGGGGCAGACAATGGATTTACCACCTGGGCCGGATCGTCCTATCAGGATGACGGAGAAACTGGTGGTGGTTTAGGAAGAGGCGTCTTCGAGAAGAGCGGCACTAACAAGTGGCGGGTTCGCAGCCTGGTTCAGATCACGGGCGGGCCACTATTGCTGACCGACGGCGAAATAGCATTGGAAGGCCGTACCTACGTTGGCACGATACATCAGTGGGAATAGCTTAACCGTCTCAGAATCTCCAGCCTTTTTAGGTTATCCCCCGCCTTCGCGCGTGAAGCGGCCCAGAAGTTAGAGGCCGCTTTCACCTCCGTTAAGACGCAAGGTTCATTCACTGCGAAACTCCAGTCCCTCAGGCTATAACCGCAGGCTATTTCTGTACATCATCAAAAGTGATTGGCTTCCAACAATCAAGGAGATTAGCCTGCATACTAGAACCAAATCTAGGGGGCAAATCTATGCGTTTACTGATAGTTTTAGCATTGACGGGGTCGTTGGCCTTTGTGGCCGGCTGCGAGTTACATCAAGTCAAGGGTGAAGTGGCCGGTGTGGATGTGGAGGCAAATGTAAAAGACGATGGTGGTGACTTTTGTCCTCCTGGCCAAGCAAAAAAGGGCAATTGTTAGGCGAAAGCCGACATCCCGCCAAATATGACCTCTGAGCCAGGAGAGGTCTGCTTCCACCTCCAAGCGGACATCTAATAGATGAATCGCAGCCCGATGCCTAAGCCCCAGTTGTAATACCTGTTGTTACTGATACCAGCCAAACCATCCAGATAAAGTCCGAACCTGGGATTAAACATCCTGCCAAACTGGAGCTCAATTTCACCCGAGGCTTCTTCTTCATCCCAGTCGTAAGGGAGTTTTGCGTCGAGCTTGGTCCAGTAACCGCCGTCCAACTTCCAAAGTCCAATCAAGCGAGCCGCCGTAATGTCGATGTCATCACCGCTGTATTCCGCAAAATGTTGCACCAGTGGTATTAGGGTGAGTTTCTCGTTGGTACGAAACGCAATCCCGACAAATGGTGATAGTAGGTCGGAGTCCGAGCCGATACCTTTGTCCGCGTTATCGAAACTCTTGATCCACTCCAGCCCAACGGCCGTTCGATAGGGAGTGTCTCTCCACTTGCCTTCACTGGGAAAATAGATGGGTTTAAGTATAAAGCTTTCCAGGTCTTGCTCGCTTTGGCCTGTAACATCCGTATCCCAGTAATGCAGTTCGTATTTGACTTTGAGCTTGTCTGAAGCCATGAACGCGCCGTCAATAAAATAGTCAGTAAGCTCCTTGCCCCCGCGCAGATCAAAGTACTGTGACCTGATATCTGTATTTTTGCCTTTGGAAAGTGGATTTGAAGGGTTCTCATCTTCCTGGGCCAGACTGGTTCCTATAGACAGACAACAGGAGAGGATTAAAGGAACCCAACGCCCCATTATCCTGGTATCTCTCCCAAACCGGTTAATGAAGTGCATTTTTGAATTCTCACTGTTAATAGCTCGAAAATTTCGTCATCAATATAACACTATCGCGGCTTCCACCTCATGCAGGTCAATCAGTTTATGGGGGGTTGTAGACGAGTAGTTCGTTAGAGGGGGCACCAGTGACTACACCGCCGGACTTGGCACATTTGACGACCTTCTCATAGTTTCTCTCTTCTAATTAATCGCCCGGCCCGGGTAGCAACGTTGAGTTGAAGACGCTACAAAAGTCGTCAGAGAATTACCTGATAATCATCCAATAATATTTTGAGGAATTATCCGGGATGCTTGGGGCCAGAAAAATTTCTTGTACTTCAGTGAGATAGATTGATCAGAATGCGATCAGGTCGTGAGGCAGCTATGGAATGAAAGCTCTCACCCCTGCGTCGCCCCACGACGTCGATTGTCATGGGCCTGTTAACTTCCCGGATTAATATCTGCTTACCCCGATCTAGATCATTTTATCTTTGCTGCTACCATCTATAATGAATTTTCACCGACGGTAAAGTGGGCCGGCAAATGAAAATCCCTGACTTTGTTCAACACGAATCCCTGAAAAAATGGGTTACTGACGCAGCCGAGTTGGTCAAACCCGACCAGGTCGTCTGGTGCGATGGCTCTCAGGAAGAGTACGGCCGCATGTGCCAGGCGCTCGAAGATGCGGGCACCTTCATACGCCTCAATCCCGAACTGCGGCCCAACAGTTTCCTGGCGCGTTCAGATCCCAGTGACGTGGCCCGGGTGGAGGATCGCACCTTTATATGCAGCCTCAACGAGAATGACTCGGGACCCACCAATAACTGGATGAACCCGCGTGAGATGCACAGCATCCTGGATGACCTGTTCGACGGTGCCATGCGCGGTCGTACCATGTATGTTATCCCTTTCAGCATGGGTCCGTTGGGTTCACCCATTGCGCAGATCGGCGTTCAGATCACCGATTCCCCTTACGTCGTGGTCAATATGAACATCATGACCCGAATGGGCCGCGAAGTGTATGATTTCCTGGGTCCGGACGGATCCTTCGTACCCTGCATGCACACAGCTGGCGCGCCCCTGGAGCCGGGACAGGTGGACGTTTCGTGGCCCTGCAACCCGGATGAGAAATACATCGTGCACTTCCCTGAGGAGCGCTCGATCTGGTCTTATGGCAGTGGCTACGGTGGCAACGCGCTGCTGGGCAAGAAGTGCATGGCTCTGCGCATTGCGTCCAATATGGCGCGAGATGAGGGCTGGCTGGCGGAGCACATGCTGATCATGGGCGTGGAAGACCCGGATGGCGCGAAGACCTATGTCGCCGCCGCCTTCCCCAGTGCTTGCGGCAAGACCAATTTCGCCATGATCGTGCCCCCCGACCAGTTCCGGGAAAAGGGCTGGAAGATCACTACCGTGGGCGATGACATCGCCTGGATCAAGCCGGGACAGGACGGTCGCCTTTACGCGATCAATCCCGAGGCCGGCTACTTTGGCGTGGCACCTGGCACCTCCTATGAAACCAATGCCAGCGCGATGGATTCCATCCGTGAAAACGCCATCTTCACCAACGTGGCCCTGACTGATGAAGGTGACGTGTGGTGGGAGGGTATGGACGGCGAGCCGCCCTCCCATGCCATCGATTGGCGGGGTAATGACTGGACGCCGGCCAGCGAAACACCGGCAGCCCACCCCAATGCCCGCTTCACGGCTCCGGCGAACCAGAATCCTGTGATCGACGACGCCTGGGAGGATCCCGCGGGTGTGCCGATCAAGGCCTTCGTGTTTGGGGGTCGGCGCTCCGACACCATTCCTCTCACCTACCAGGCCTTCAACTGGGCATACGGTGTGTACCTGGCGGCAACCATGGGATCGGAGACCACGGCGGCCGCTTTTGGCAAGCAGGGAGTGGTGCGCCGCGACCCGTTCGCCATGCTGCCCTTCGCGGGTTATCACATGGGGGATTACTTCAACCACTGGTTGGGTTTCGGACGCAACATTCAGAATCCACCGCGCATTTTTGCGGTCAACTGGTTTCGCCGTGACGAGGAAGGCCGATTCGTGTGGCCCGGATTCGGCGAGAACATGCGAATCCTCGAATGGATCGTGGCACGCGCCCGGGGTAAGGCGGTAGCCGTAGAGAGCCCGATCGGCTGGATGCCGCGCTACCAGGACATCAACTGGGAGGGCATCGACAACTTCTCGGAGGAGGACTTCCGCAA
>JAACFI010000189.1 GCA_009937575.1 Haliea sp. | reverse complement strand
TCCCCGTCCAGTTCCAGGGGCTGGCCGGACATGAAGGCCTTGTAGGCTTGAACCGACTCGGTAAGGCGGGCGAAGCGATCTGGGAAGTCATCGAACGGTATGCCCGCTGCCTCGTATTCCGACTTGATCCAGCCGGCGCCGATGCCAAATTCCAACCGTCCACCGGACAGGTAATCCATGGTCGCCGCCTCTTTGGCGAGGATAACCGGATGCCGATAATCGTTGCAGAACACCCGGCAGCCCACCCGCAGGTTGTCGGTCTGTTCCAGGGCCATGGCAATGGCTGGTACTGCTGCCAGCAATTGCGGGGGGTGGAACGTGGGCTCCAGGGCCGGGCCCGCGCTGAGGAAATGATCCGCGAGGAAAAAGGTGGAGTAACCGAGATCCTCGGTCTTGCTGATCAGCGTTCGCCAGTTCTCCGGGGAGTCGGTATTGAAACTCTGCAGTGAGAAACGAAAGGGTTTTTTGCTGCTCATTGGATTCTCCTGACGGCTACCGCTACCGTGCTCTGCCTGGGCATCCCCGAGTGTTTCTCGGTGTGCGCCCGATTGTCGATCAGTCGGTTGGTGTTACTGCCTATCTCTCTGACTTTGCCGTCGGTCCCGGCCCCCGGTTCCGGCGATCCTCCCCAGCAGTGGGACATGGAAATCACCCCGCGACGGATATCGTCGCTGGCGGCCGCTACCGCGGGGATACTGCCGTGGGCGGAACAGACTTCCACCAGGTCACCGTCCTCCACGCCCAGTTCAGCCAGGTCCGCGGAATGCATATAGGCCGGGTTGTGATGCTGTTTGGCGCCCAGCATGCTCATCTCCGGGCCGGTGGAGTTGTAGGTGTACTTCAGGCGGCGGCTGATAAGCCGGAACGGGTAGGCGGGATTCGCCGTGGCGGATAGGTCTGCGTAAGCCGCTTCAAACTCTTCTCCCAGCCCCTCCGGGAAAAGCTCCAGCCGCCCGGCTGTCGCCGGATCCGGCGCCTGGGCAACCACGTCCTCCACCGGGTAAATCCTGCCGCCCCGATGGCTGCTGATTTCCTCGATCGGCACCCGTGAACCCTGGGTAATAGACTTCAGCAGGTCGAGTTTGGCGGGTTTGTTCGCCATGTCCACCGGGTTGCCGTTGATCTCCAGCTGCAGTCCCATGCGCCGGCCGATTTCCCAGAAAAACTCCCATTCCTCGATCTTGTCCCCCACCGCTTCCACCACCGTGGGTGTGTACTGGCAGTAGGGCTGGTCGTGCCAGATATCCGTCAGCAGGGTGACGTCCTCGCGCTCCAGGCAGATCTTGGGGGCCAGCACGTAGTCGGCCATCTGTGCGGTGGCTGCCAACTTGATGTCGATACAGACCAGCAACTCCAGCTCCCGCAGGGCCCGATGGGTTTTCTGCTGGTCCGGGAAGGCCAGCAGGGGGTTGCCGCCGACGCAGATCAGTGCTTTTACCTGCCCCTCACCCGGGGTGAGTATTTCGTCGGCCAGTAGTGCAGTGGGCATCTCAGGCTGCGGGCCATAGGGCGATAGCACCACAAGTTCACCGGCCCTCTGGTCGATGCGGCTGCGCACCCCTTCCTCAAGCCATGCCGGCTGCGGTGGGTAGGCCTGGGCGAAACGCGGCCCCGCCGGTGTCAGTACACCGGGATTGGGAACCCGTTCGCCTTCGCGGTAGTGCCTGCCGCAGATGGCGTTCAGTGCCTGCACCAGGTGTTGTAACAGGTTTGGATGGGGGCCCATCTCCGGGCCGGTACCGGTCACCGCCGAGCCGCGCCTGGCGTTGCCGAAGATCCTGGCGGCCTCGATGATCTGCCCCTCGGGAATTCCGGCCGCCTCCGCCACCAGGTCCGGTGAGAAGCGTTTTACCGCCCCTGCGAGTTGTTCCAATCCCCGGGTGTGGTCTGTGCAGAAATCTGTGTCGTAGAGCTCCTCCTGCAGGATGACGTGGATAATCGCTGCCACCAGGGCGGCATCCTGGCCGGGCCTGACCTGCAGGTGCAGGTCTGAGCGCCTGGCGACCTCGGACTTCCTGGGATCCACACAGATCACTTTCAGCCCGCGTTTGCGGCCCTCCCGCAGAGCGTCGCTGGGGCTGAAGGAGGGGATTCCCCCGGGGATGGAGTAATGGGATACCAGGGTGTTGTTGCCGATGATCAGGGAGACATCGGAATCGCACCACATGTGACTGCCGGCGCCCCACCAGCCCATGCGTGCCGGCCCGATAGCCACCTTGGCGGGCTGGTCGATGGTGACGCTGGCATAAAAGGAGGGCGAATCGATGGCGGTGTGAAAAGCGCGAGCGACGGCGTGGGCGGCGGAATTCTGGTAGGAATAAGTGCCGTTGTAGCTGGCGATGCTGCGGGGACCGTATTTTTCCAGAATGGCCTGCAGCTGTTCGGCGATTTCATCCAGTGCCCGGGACGTAGGGATGTCGGTGAAGCTGCTGTCCGCCTGCTTCTTCTGCGATGCCTGCAGCCGCTGTGGGTGGTAGGTCTGTTCCACCAGTTGCCGGCCCTTGATACAGGTATAGCCGCCGTAAACCGGGTTGTCCGTATCGGGCCCCAGCTTGAGGAGTCGCCCGTCTTCCACCTCCGCCTCCATCGGGCAATAGGCGTGACAGAAGCGGCAGTAGGTTTTTACCTTGTGGCTGGCCATAGTTCGGGGGTGCTAGCCGGTGAAGAAATCTGCCCGGGGATTGCCTTCAGGGTCGTATACCGGCTCCTCCAGGTCGATGCGGAACTTGGAGACCTGGGCATTCTCCGCGCCGTATTTACCCAGCAGGCCCAGCATCTGGCCGTAGAATGGACCCGCCAGGTGTGCCGCCAGGTCCTCGGTACTGTCCCAGTACTCGTAAACGTAGATGCGCTTGTCGGAGGTGGGATCCGCCGCCCACACGTAGTGTACGCAGCCCTTTTGTGAGCGGGTATCCGCCATCAGGGCAGCCGCATCGGCCAGTGCGGCATCGCGATTCCCGGGTGCCATTTCGACGGTTCCGGCGACTAGAATTGTCATGTTATCTTCCTGTTGGTTTTATTACGCGGCGTGTTTCGGCAAGGTAGCAGATTGCCCTGTTTAAAACAATCAGGGTTGACTGCTTTTTTATGCCGGTCTATGTTGCGCCTCTCTATTTTCAAAAGGTAAGTTAAAAATGACAGAATTTTCCAATCGGCAGTATTTCCTGGCCTCCCGCCCCGAGGGTATGCCCACCACCGAGCATGTGCAGTGTCGTGATGTGCCACTGGGAGAGCCGGCTGAGGGCCAGGTCATCATTCGCAACCTGTATATATCACTGGACCCGGCCATTCGCGGCTGGATGAGCGATGCGCCCAACTATATTGAGCCGATTGCCATAGGTGACGCCGTGCGCAGCTCAGTTCTCGGCCGGGTTGTGAGCAGCAATCATCCGGATTTCGAGGTGGGTGACGTGGGCATGGCTATGGGTGCCTGGGAGCAGTACACCACGCTGCCGGGAGAGGCACTGAATAAACTGGACGAGAATCTCGGCATTCCCCTGAGCCTGTTCCTGGGTGTGCTGGGCCCCACCGGCCTCACGGCTTATTTCGGTCTGCTGGAGGTGGGTCAGCCGAAAGCGGGTGAGACGGTGCTGGTCAGCGCGGCTGCCGGCGCGGTGGGATCGGTGGTGGGACAGATCGCGAAGATGCAGGGTTGCCGGGTGGTCGGCATGGCGGGCAGCGATGACAAGTGCGACTGGCTCACCGGCGAGCTGGGTTTTGATGCGGCAATCAACTACAAGACCTGCGGCGACTACCAGGCGGCGATTCGCCAGGCCTGCCCCGGTGGGGTGGATGTCTATTTCGACAACGTGGGCGGAGAGATACTTGACGCCACCCTCACCTGCCTCAACAAGTACGCCCGGGTGGCCGTGTGTGGCTGGATATCCACTTACAATGCCGCCGAGATTCCGCGACTGGACAACCTCTGGCAGGTGGTAGCCGAGAGCCTCACCATCCGCGGCTTCACGGTGCTTGATTACCTGGACCGTTTCGAGGAGGGCGTTACCCAGCTGGCGGAGTGGATGATGGCGGGGAAAATCAAATACCGGGAAGATATTGTCGACGGACTGGACAATGTTCTTCCCACCTTCCTGCGCCTGTTCGATGGCAGCAATGCCGGCAAGCTGGTGCTGCGCCTGCCTGAGTAGGTGACTACCTGTTACCCCGCCGGCAGGGGTGTGTAGTTCCCGCTCAGGTCCGCCGGGCCGTAGTAGATGATGTCGTAGTGCCGTGACAGGTACAACCACTGGCCATCCACCCGGGTATAGCTGTCGCGGTAGCGGCTGACAACGCTGGCCGTATTGCCTTCCCTGTCCCGGGTGTGTTCCTGCAGGTACCAGTGCCCGCTGGCGCGGCTGCCGTCCACCTCGAACAGGCAGGAGCTGGGGAGCATCAGGGCAAATTCGAACCCGGACATCATCTGCTGCCACAGGGCCTGGATATTATCCCGACCCGTCACTGTATTGCCGAGCAGGTTCCAGCTGCCGTCCTCGGCCCAGGTACTGACCCAGGCGTCGGCGTCTGTGCGGTTGACGGCATCGATATAGCGGGCCATCAGGTTTCTGAGAGCCAGGTCATGTTCCGGGCTGGTCATGGTGCCACTCCTTGTACAGCTCCAGATACTGACTGTAGACCCTCTGACTTAAAAAAGAAACAGACGAGACTGTTTTTATCAAAAATGAACTGCTAATATCACAAATTCCCATCCGTTCACCATAACGACTACAGAGCCGGAGAGAGTCCATGGACCTGAGCGCTTTTCCCTACCTGCAGGGCAACTACGCACCGATTGATGAAGAGCGGGATTATTCCGAAGAGCAGCTGAGGATAGAGGGGCAGGTGCCGGCCAACCTGGTAGGTGCCTTCATGCGGGACGGCCCCAATGTCGCCTTCCAGCCGAACCACTATGTCTACCCGCTGGACGGAGACGGCATGGTACACGCGGTGTACTTCAGGGATGGCCATGTGGAGTACAAGAATCGCTGGGTGCAGACCAGCCACCTGATGACCGAGCGCAAGTTCGGGCGCACCCTGTATGGCAGTGTCGGCAAGCTGATGGAAGTACCCCAGGAAGTGATCGACGCCGGTGGCGAGCCCAACCCCGTCCGCAACACCGCCAATACCAATGTGCTCTACCACGGTGGCAAACTGCTGGCCATGTGGGAGGGGGGCTTTCCCCACCTGCTCAACAATGACCTGTCCACGGTGGGCCTCTACGATTACGGCGGCGCCCTGCAGCCGGGTGACGCACTCACAGCACACCCCAAGATCTGCCCCGATACCGGTGACCTGGTGTCCTGTACCCAGCGCTGGGACAGCCCGAATTACTGGGTGCAGGTGTTCGATGCCAAAGGCGTGCACAAGCAGACCATTCCGGTGGAATTCCCGCGCAAGGGCATCATTCACGACCTGCAGATCACCGAAAACTACATCGTTATCTTCTACGCGCCGTCCTTCCACAGCCTGGAGAAGGCGATGAAGGGTGAGGATCCCTTCATATGGGAACCGGAAAAGGGCACCCGGATTATTGCCATTCCGCGCAGCGGCAGCGGCGAAAATATGGTGTTCGAGACCGACGCGTTTTTCAGCTGGCACTACTGCAACGGCTTTGAGCAGGGTGGCAAGATCCACATCGACTATGTGTGGATCAATTCCATTCCCTTCACCCAGGCCCAGGGCACGGGCGTGGAGAAACAGCCCCGGCGGATGTACCGGATGACGCTGGACCCGGCGACCAAACAGGTGACCAATGAACAATTCTCCGACGTGTTCTGTGAGTTCTCCCGGGTGGACGAGCGCCGCATGGGCAAAGACTACCGCTACGGTTTCGCCACCTGCTCCAACCGCGACTGGGGCGATGCTCATGGTTACAACTGCACCGGCCGCTTTGATTTCGAGACCGGGGAAACAAAACTGTGGGAATACGGCCCCGAGGCCAATGCTGGTGAACCGGTGCACGTGCCCAACCCGGATAGCGAGCGGGAAGAGGACGGCTACATCATGTGCTATGTGTTCAACCCGGGGGAGGGGGCTTTCCTCTCCATACTGAGCGCGGGAGATTTCGATAACGGGCCGGTAGCCAAAATACATATTCCCGGCCGGGTACCCAACGGCTTCCACGCCAACTGGATGCAGGGGCTCTGTCTGTGAGCAAGCAGGTGCCGATAGTGGAAGGCCTGTTTACCTGGCCCGCTGAGCAACCGGCACTCCTGGGGAGCCGCTGTAACAACTGTGGTGTCGCCGCCTTTCCCGTGGCCCAGTCCTGTATGGCCTGCAGTGGTCAGGATGTGTCGGTGGAGGAATTACCCGGTCGCGGCACCCTGTGGACCTGGACGGTGCAGCGCTTTATGCCTAAGCCCCCGTACCACAGTAACGAGACGCCGGAAACCTTCCAACCCTATGGTGTCGGTTACCTGGAACTGCCGGGAGGCGTCAGGGTAGAGGGGCGCCTGACCGAAAATGACCCGGAAAAGATTCGTATCGGAATGGAAATGGACGTGGTATTCGACACCTGGCGAACTGAGGACAACGGCGACGAGATCATCACTTTCTTTTTCCGGCCGGTGAGTGAACCGGCACAGGAGGGCTGAGGCGTGGACGTAGCAATTGTAGGCATAGGCATACACCCCTTCGGGCGCACCCCGTCGCGCACGGGCCTGCAGCAGGGCGCTTACGCCGCGCGGTTGGCACTGCAGGATGCCGGGGTGGAGTGGAAAGACATGCAGTTTGCCTTCGGGGGCAGTGCCAGTGCCGGCAATGCCGATGCCCTGGGCAACGAACTGGGTCTCACCGGTATCCCCTTCATCAATGTCGCCAACGGTTGCGCCACCGGTGGCAGTTCGCTGATGGCCGCCTACGCCGCCATCAAATCCGGTGAGCACGATATTGGCCTGGTGGCGGGCTTCGACAAGCACGACCGGGGTGCCTTCAATGCCGACCCGGCGGCCCTGGGCATTGGCCAGTGGTACGGCGAGGTGGGGCTGATGATGACCACCCAGTTCTTCGCCATGAAAATCCAGAAGTATATGCACGATTACGGTATTTCCGCGGACACCCTTGCGAAGGTGGCGGAAAAGGCCTTTAGCAACGGCGCCCTGAACCCCAATGCCTGGCGCCGGGAACCGGTGAGCGCGGAGCAGGTGGCGGATTCCATGATGCTCAACGACCCACTCACCAAGTTCATGTTCTGCTCCCCGGCGGAGGGCGGGGTGGCACTGGTATTGTGCCGGGCGGACAAGGCGAAAAACTATTGTGATAGTCCGGTGTACCTGAAGTCGGCGGTGCTGCGCTCCCGGCGTTTTGGGTCCTTCGAGGTGTTCGCGCCCAGCCAGGCGTTGCAGCAGGTGGATGGCCCCACCGTGGATGCGTCAAAGGCCGCTTTTGAAATGGCGGGCGTGGGACCCGGCGATATCGACGTGGCCCAGTTACAGGATACCGAGTCCGGCGCGGAGGTGATGCACATGGCCGAGAACGGCTTCTGCGAGCACGGCGAGCAGGAGCAGCTGATTCAGTCCGGCGCCACCCATATTGGTGGCAGTATGCCGATCAACACCGACGGCGGTTGCCTGGCCAACGGCGAACCGATTGGCGCCTCGGGCCTGCGCCAGGTGTATGAGAACGTCCTGCAGCTGCGCGGCCAGGCCGGCGACCACCAGGTGCCGGGAGACCCCAGGCTGGGTTACACCCATGTCTACGGCGCCCCCGGCATCAGTGCCGTTACCATCCTGCAACGCTGAGACAAGTCCAGGGAGATGGTTCGATGAATGAGAAAACCAGGTTGACGCCGGAACAGATCGCCGCCCGCGATCCCTCCTATTCTTTCCAGGATTTGCTGGACCGGGAATCGGTGGAGGTTCCCGACGCCCTGCGCGACAGTACCGAAACCTACCTGGGCTCGGAAGATATCGATATCGCGCGTTACACCTCGCGGGAATTCTTCCAGCAGGAAGTCGAAAACGTATGGCGCAAGACCTGGCAGGTGGCCTGCCGTGAAAATCGCCTGCGCAATCCCGGCGATTTCTTCGTCTACGATATCGTCGACGATTCGATCCTGCTCACGCGCACAGAATCGGGCGAGATAAAGGGATTTTACAACTCCTGCCTGCACCGCGGCCGCGCATTGAAGCGCGGCGCAGGTCGCGCCGATAACTTCCGCTGTCCCTACCACGGCTGGGTCTGGAGCCTGCAGGGGGATTTCGAGGGGGCGCCCTGCCAGTGGGACTTTCCCCATGTGACGGAAGAGGCCTTCAAGCTGCCCGAAGTTAAAGTGGCTACCTGGGGCGGTTGGGTGTTCATCAACATGGATGAGGACGCGCCGGAATTGGCGCAGTACATGGATATACTGCCCGCGCACATGGACCAGTGGAAACACGAGCAGCGCTTTGTCGCGGCACACGTGGAGAAAGTGATCGGTGCGAACTGGAAGGCAGCGCTGGAAGCCTTTATCGAGTCCTACCACGCGATCGCCACGCATCCGCAGCTGATG
>JAACFI010000022.1 GCA_009937575.1 Haliea sp. | reverse complement strand
ACAAACTTCGAAAAAGCCTCACTCACTTTTTCATCGACGAAGAGATCGGAAAAGGAGTCTACCCACAACCGCATCGAACTCTTCGCGCACGTCACTCGACTCGTTCATTCCTTTTATTCCCTGGATAGGCGATTGTTACAGCGTAGCAGAGATTTTTCAGAACCAAATTTCGGCCCCGGTCTCTAATCGTAATCGTGGACCTCAGCGATACTTGCTCCGGCATCATAGGCAGTCTGGCAAACCTTCATCGCCTGCAAAGCGCCGTCGCTGTTAAGCACATCTCGGAAAGTCTTTTGCTCGAACTCCAGGGCTTCACTCAGCGGTAAATCTTCCGCGCGGCGCAATATACGCTTGAGGCCGGCCAATGCCGCGGGAGACTTTTGCACAAGCCCGGCGGCGATCTCCTGTGCACGATCGACCGACTCACCGGAGTCCACCAATTCGGTAACGGCGCCAAGCTCAAACAGACGCGGGGCATTTAGCGCCTTACCCGTCAGCACCATTTCGGTGACGGCGGTAATGCCGACCAGGCGCATCAGCCTGCTGCAACCACCGATGCCCGTAGTGAGACCGGCATTGATCTCGATCTGGGCGAAGCGCGCGTGGCGCTCGGAGATGCGCATATCGCAGGCCCATGCCAGTTCCGCCCCACCCCCCGCGCAGTCGCCGCTGATGGCCGCAATACTGATGATGGTCTCGTGAGCCAGTTCATCGAGGGCGCAAAACCAGCCGGTACCGGTGCCGGTTTGCGGCCGCCCCTCCAGGCCGGCGCAAAGATCATCCAACCAGGCGTGCTCAAACCAGTGACGCGCAAGACCAGAGCTCAATATCAGAACACGCGCTCCAGACAACCTGCAGTCGCGCAGACTGTCAGCCAGTTGGTCGACGGCCGCCCAGCACAGTTGGTTCTGACGGGCCTCGTCGGTGAAGCACAGCGTCGCCACACGGCCCTGGTGACTGGTGCTCACCTCAATAAAACTGCTCAACGCTTTGACTCCAGGGGCATGTTGCGGTCCTGTGACTACTTACCCACTCGCCATACACGCTTGTTGAGCGTGCCAAACATTTCGGAGAGCTCCACGCGCACGGGGTCGATCCGCACGGCGATATAATTGGTATCGGTAGGCCCTTCCGGCCAGAACTGGGCAAGATCGTAGTCCATAACATTGTTCCAGACGTGTTCGCGAACAGCATCGTCCATGATCAGGGTCGCCCGGCCGCGCACCATAAGATGGATGAAGTCAGGCGGCGACACCTGGTACTGGATGTCCACAATGGGATTTGCCGCAATCTGTCGTGCCTTCAAGGTTTCTGGCCCCGTGGCCAGCCACAGGGTTTCGCCTTCCCAGGTAGGGTGAACCATTCTTACCCTCGGCTCGCCCCCGGTTTCTGTCGCCAGGGCACACCAGGTGGCGGTGCGGGCATACTGGTCGACGTCATTGAAAAACTGTGCCTTTTCATCGGCAGTGATATAGCTCATGCTGAGTGCCCTGTCCTGTTTTTTGCAAGCATGAAGTTTTGGGCCGGGCATGTCCACTGCGTCCAGCAATTTTTCAGTGATGTGGAATGGAACCGGTCAGCTCACGCCGGGTCGGGCAGCGTAATGCCGGCTTTCCCCAGCTCCTGCCAGGCCTGTTCGCCGATCAGCGCAGAGGCAGACTTGTCGGAGAGATCCGGGTTGAGGCGCTTCGCTTCCTCGAGGGATCGCCGGGCCTCATCCGGGCGATCCAGCCGTATCTGGGCCATGGCCTGGGCCAGATAACCACCGAAGTAGCGGGGGTCGGCCTTACAGGCCCGTTGCGCGCGAAGCAATCCGCCCTCCTCGTTACCCATGAAGGTCTCAGTAAAACTGAGCATAGTGGACCACGGCGCCAGTCCCGGGTCGAAGGGGCTGATATCCATCGCATGACGCAGATGCCGGATCCCCTCCTCCATGTCTCCCGATAGAATACGGGCGACGCCGAGTGCCGCGAAGGCCTGCGAATTCGAGGGGTTGAGCTCGATGGCGCGTTCCAGGATGGGAATACCTCGGTCGTGCAACCCTAAATCGGACAGGGCGCAGCCCGCAAAGCCGAGAACTTCAGATGACTCGGGCGCCAGTGCCATGGCCTGTTCGCCGACACTGATTGATTCCGCATAGGTCGCCTCACGGTCAGGGTACAGTCTGGTCCAGTAACCGAGTGCCAGCATCAACGACAGGTAGGCCTGCGCCGGGGCGAATTCCGGGTCTTTGGAGACTGCCTGACGCAGCAGGTCGGCGACCCTGGCAAAGCTCTGTTGGCTCCAGCCCTCGAATTGCAGTACACCTTTGGCCTGCTGGTAGAGGTCCCAGACCCCCCAATCGCTTGGCGGCCTGGATTGTGAAAGGTGCATCTCCGCGCGTGTCAGCTCGTTGCCGAGCTTCATGACAATGGCTCGACAGAGTTCGTCATAGAGCTCGTCGTAGTCCTCGACTTTACTATCGTAATTTTCCGCCCATAAATGCGCACCCGTATCGGTTTCCACCAGCTGGGCAGTAATACGAAGCTTGTCAGCCTGGCGCCGGAGACTGCCCTCCAGTACATAGCGCACACCGAGCTCCTCTTTCAGGGAGCGGACATCGATACTCCTGCCCTTGTAGGCAAAAGCCGTATTGCGCGCGACGACGGAGTAGTCGGAGAAGCGGGCGATCAGGGTGGTGAGATCTTCGGTCAGCGCACTGGCATTCCAGACGTCCGCGGCTTCATCGGAAAAACAGTCGAAAGGGAGTACGAGCAGTGAGGGTTTCCCACCAGTTTCCTTCCCTACAGCGTTATCGGACATGGCTTCGGCGGCAGGTTCCGACCCACCGGAAAACCAGAAAAACAAGAGAACCAGGGGGAGGCCGAGAACCAGCACCAGGATCAAGCCCTGCATCAACCAATCCGGCCAATCAAAGCTCTCACCCACGATGTCGGCGATCTGCAGGACCAGCCAGGCGGCAGCAGCATAGATGACAGCGACCCGATAAAGGTGCCGCTCCTTTAATTGATCCAGCAGCTTCGCTACTTGCATGGAATCCGCCATTCTTCGGGTAGTTCAATCCGCCTCAGCGCAGTATAAGAAAATCGACAAGGGTGTCGATAGGAGGTGCCAGCGCTAATACTGCCAAAATCCCGCGGGCTCCGTGCGACCATCAGGGCGAGTTATCGCGATACTGTTTAGCGATTTCGGGCTTACCCATCAGGGAAACCAGGCTGAGCAGCAGGCGTTCCGCTGAGCTGAGCTGCCTTCGCTGGGCGAGAATATTCACCGCCAGTGCCGGCTCGTCGGTGATCACGCCGTCCACCCCCATGGACATCCAATGCGAAAGCGAAAGTCCGTCGTTAACTGTCCAGACAAAAACACGCTTGCCGCTGCTGTGGGCGCGTTTAATGAAAGCGCGGTTGGCCATGTTCTGGTTCACAGCAAGGAAATCCACTTCCAGACGGGTCAGGTCGCCGACGGCGGCGGCAGCCAGTAAACCCGCGTGCCAGTCTGGCCGGAGGGCCTGCAACTTCTGGATTCCCGGCAACTTCAGGGACATGATGGCCACCTGGTCGGCCATATCCATGGATTCCACCATATCGACCACCCGCTGTTCCAGCTGTTCGTCATGTCCGTAGTATTTCAGTTCGATCACCAGGTATGACTTTCCACGCACGACCTCGAGCACCTCCTGGAGCGTGGGCACACGCTCGTCCGCGAAACGCGGATCGAACCAGCTGCCCACATCGATCTGGCGAATCTCCGCAAGCTCGCCGTCCCATACCTTGACCGGGTTGCCTGCCAGCTTCATGAAGTCGCTGTCGTGTACCACCACCACATGCCCGTCCCGGGTTTCCTGTACATCTATTTCTACCCAGTCAGCCCCGTCAGTCACAGCCTGCCTGATCGCCGCGAGAGTGTTTTCCGGTGCCGCCCCCGCCGCACCGCGATGCGCCACCACCAGGGTATCGTCTTCGAGACTGATATTCCCCAGCAGTGCACCACCACTTACCAGCCCCAGCGCCGCCACCAGGACAACAATGACCGCAACCGTGGTTGTGCTCATGCGGATTGCCGGCCGATGCAGCGCACGCTCCAGGGATGTGGGATCAGAGACCCCCCCGGTTTCGCGGTAAATGACAGAAATCAGCAACGCCAAAAGGCCCAGATTCAGCGCGGCCACCAGGAAGCCCAGGCCACTCCAGACAGCGGCAGTCAGTCCCAGTAACAGTACCAGCCGCTGCAGCGATTGTATGCCTGCACCAATAATTGCACCGGTGGCCAGGTCGAGGAAAAGTACAGGTATCAGGCCGAGTAAAAGTGCAACTAACAGCCAGCTCAACAGCGCGCGGATGCACAGTCGCATACTACCCGCCGTGCGGTGCTCGCTTTCACCAAAGGCATCCTTCGGCCTCGTTCCCGCGAACAGGACCAGCGGCAGTGCCAGGCTCCATGCCAGCAGGCGCCTGCCGAGCACCCAGGCCAGTACCAGGGTAAACAAGCCTGTGAATGCGAGGGCGTACTGGTACTCAGGCGGTCGCTGCGACAGGTAGTAGTTGATGTCGTGCTCGGTCAACAGGAACCAGGCCAAAACCCCCACTACCGTCAGGTAGGGTATCAGGTACACCAGGACTCTCAGGGTCAGGCCAAGGGTCAGCCTGAGCACCGCAGCGGCATGCTGCAGCGAGTAAGCGGCGGCCTGCAGCGCCGTGATCTTGAGCGAATGCCGGGCAGCCTGTGCAACGGTTTGCAGCGCGGCGATTTCCAGCCCCGCGATGGCCAGGAACAGGGCCACCAGGAACACCGCGGATACTATACCCAGCGGTGAAAGCAGCAACAGGGCAATGTCCTGGTCAGATACAGCGGCCGCACCGGACAGTGTCACCAGGCCCTGCACGATGGCGCCTAACAGCGGTGTCAGTAGGGTTATCCCCAGCAGGGTGAAAAGAAGGTGGACTACCAGGAAGGGACGCCAGTAGCTGCGAAGATGTCCGAGTAATGTCGACAGTTCCAAAAAAAATCCTCCGTAGGGATTTGGTTACTCCAGCGTGGCCCGGGCATCCATGGCGAGCGCCTCGCGGATTTCCGGGTAGGATCTGTCTACCGACATTCAGTGCGCCTTCAGAGAAACCAGGATCCGCCGTCGACCATGTGGGTCTGCCCGGTCACGAAAGCACTGTTGTCCGAAGCAAGGTAGACAATGGTACCGGTCAGGTCAGTGGTTTCAAGGTTGCGCTGGATGACCTGGCCCGAGGCAATAACCTGCTTGGCCTTTTCCAGCTTCTCACCAAAAAACTGCTCGGTCCCCTCGGTCATAACCGCCGAGGGGGCGACCGCGTTGACCCGGATGTTGTCCCCGCCCAGTTCGCGGGCCATACCGCGGGTCATGCCGATGACCGCGGCCTTGGAGGCGACGTAGTCCAGCCCGTATGGGAGCCCGAAAACCGCCGCCAGCGAGGAGATATTGATGATGGACCCGCCGCCATTGGCGCGCATGGGCGCCACCACGGCCTTGCAGCACTGCCACAGGCCCTTGACGTTGATGTTCATCACCGCGTCCCATTGCGCCTCATCCAGCTGCTCGAAGCGGGCGCCCTTCAGGCCGCCGTAGAGCGCTGCGTTATTCACCAGCACGTCGATCCTGCCAAAGGCCTCCAGTGCTCGCTCCGCCATGGCGGCACAGCTGTCCATGCTGGATATGTCGGTCTCGGCAGCTACAGCCCGACCGCCGGCATCTTTGATACGCTCCACCGTCTCCTGGCAACTGTTGATGTCACAGGCGAGTATAGCCGCACCCTCCCCCGCCATCGTCTCCGCGTAGGCACGGCCAAGGCCGCGGGCGGCCCCGGTCACGATCGCGACCTTGTCATCCAGTTGTCCCATAGCGCCTTACCCATTTTTAGAACAGGCTCACACACTACTCGACTTGGCCGGCGAGATGAAGTCCTGGACGCTGCCTGCAACAATGGTGCTCCCCTGCGAGCAAGGGCAGAGCAATCACTGCACTACGTCGAGACCCATAAATAAATGCAATCAAGGATATAGCCCCCATTAACCAAGTTTATGGGTAAGCTGCCCTAGCGTGGTGGTATCGCCACTAAACAGGAGGCTGAATAAATGCTCAAGAAAACCATACCCCTGGTTGCCGCGATTGCGGTAGCCATCACACCCGTCGCCCAGGCAGCAATGGGCACCGCCAAATCCAACCAGTTCTGGTGGCCCGACCAACTGGACCTCAGTCCGCTGCGCCAGCACAGCCCGGCGTCCGACCCCATGGGAGAGGACTTCGACTATGCCAGGGCGTTCGCCAATTTGGATCTCGACCAGGTCAAGAAGGATATCGAGCAGACGCTGACTGACTCCAAGGACTGGTGGCCGGCTGACTGGGGCCACTACGGTCCGCTGATGGTCCGTATGGCCTGGCACAGCGCGGGTACCTACCGTATTGCTGACGGCCGCGGCGGTGCCGGCGGTGGCCAGCAGCGTTTCGATCCACTCAACAGCTGGCCGGACAACGGCAACCTCGACAAGGCCCGGCGCCTGCTGTGGCCGGTCAAACAGAAGTACGGTGCCAGCCTCTCATGGGCAGACCTGATGGTGCTGACCGGCAACGTGGCACTGGAGTCCATGGGCTTCAAGACCTTCGGTTTCGCCGGCGGGCGCGAGGATGACTGGGAGCCGGACCTGGTGTACTGGGGGCCTGAAAAGGAAATGCTCGCCGATGAGCGTTACAAGGGCGACAGGAACCTCCAGGGGCCGCTGGCCGCCGTGCAGATGGGCCTGATCTACGTAAACCCGGAAGGACCCAATGGCAACCCGGACCCCCTGCTGGCCGCCAGGGATATCCGCGAGACCTTCGCCCGTATGGCGATGAACGACGAGGAGACCGTCGCCCTGATCGCCGGTGGCCATACCTTCGGCAAGACCCACGGCGCGCACAAGCCGGGCGACTGTGTCGGCCCGGAGCCGGCCGCGGCCGATATCGAGCAGCAGGGCCTGGGCTGGAAGAACAAGTGCGGCAAGGGTAACGCCGAGGACTCAGTGACCAGTGGCCTGGAGGGCGCCTGGACCGTGACCCCGACCCAGTGGAGCATGAATTTCCTGCAGAACCTGTTCGCCTACGAGTGGGTACAGAGCAAGAGCCCGGCCGGCGCGGTGCAGTGGATTCCCGCTGACAAGAACGCCCACGGCCTGGTCGCCGATGCCCACGTCAAGGACAAGCGCAATCCGCCGGTCATGCTGACCACCGACCTGTCGCTGCGAGAGGACCCGGCCTACCGGGCGATCTCCAAGCGTTTCCTGGAGAATCCGAAGGAGTTCGAACTCGCCTTCGCCAAGGCCTGGTTCAAGCTGACCCACCGCGACATGGGCCCCCGTGCCCGCTACGTCGGTGCGGAGATCCCGAGCGAAATACTATTGTGGCAGGACCCGATCCCGACGATCGACTACAAGCCCATCGATGACAAGGACGTTGCCAAGCTCAAGGGCAAGATCCTCGACTCGGGCCTGACTTCTTCCGAGCTGGTCAAGGCGGCCTGGGCGTCTGCGGCTTCCTTCCGCGGTTCCGATATGCGCGGCGGCGCCAATGGGGCGCGGGTACGCCTGGCACCCCAGAAGGACTGGGCGGCCAACGATCCCAAGGCGCTGGCCAAGGTGCTGGGTAAACTGGAAGGCATCCAGAAAGACTTCAACAAGTCTGCCCGCGGCGGCAAGCAGGTCTCCCTGGCGGACCTGATCGTTCTCGGCGGTGCTGCGGCCATCGAGCAGGCGGCAAAAAAGGCCGGCCACGATGTGAATGTACCCTTCACGCCGGGCCGTGCCGATGCCACCCAGGCGCAGACAGACGTGGCGTCCTTCACAGTGCTGGAGCCGGCGGCCGACGCATTCCGCAACTACTTCAGCGATCGCGCCTATCGCTCACCCACCGACATGATGGTCGACAAGGCCAACCTGCTGAACCTGACTGTGCCTGAAATGACGGCACTGGTCGGCGGTATGCGGGCCCTGGATGCCAACGCCGGCGGTTCTGATCACGGTGTGTTTACCGCTCGTCCAGGAACCCTGAGCAACGACTACTTCGTCAACCTGCTCGACAACGGCACCGTATGGGCCAAGTCGTCCAAGGCCGAGGGCATCTACGAGGGCCGTGACCGCGCCAGCGGCAAGGTGAGGTGGACCGGCACCCCGGTGGACCTGATCTTCGGTTCTCACGCCGAGCTGCGCGCAATTGCCGAAGTCTATGCCGCAAAAGATGGCGGCGATAAGTTCGTCAATGACTTCGTCCACGCCTGGATCAAGGTAATGCGGGCAGATCGCTTCGATATCTGAGACTGGCAACTCGCACGCACAAGGGCCTTTCGGGGCCCTTTTATTTTGTCTCGCGCTCCATCTGCAGCGTACGCAGGTCATTCATCACCGTCTCCACGTGCAGGAAACCGGCGCTGTAGATATTGCGTATACGCCTATCGCCGTCGATAAGGTAGACCCGCAGGATGTGCGACATGGTCCCCGAGTAGCTGCCGTCCTCGTTGTAAAACATCTTCCGGAACTGTCCGTAACCCTCCAGTATCGGCTGTAGTTTGTCCTCGGAGACGGTGGTGAGGAAACGCCAGTCGAAGCCCTTGCGTCGGAAGTGCATGGAGTAGTCGCGCATCGCGTCGGGGGTATCCAGTATCGGGTCGAAACTGAGGCTGATCAGCCGGACCTTGTCCTTCAGGTCCTCGCTTTCCAATAAACGCATCTGCAGCTGTTTCATCACGAAGCTCGCCAGTGGGCAGCCGTTCACGTCGGGGCAGTGAGTGTAGATGAAGCCCATAACCACCAGCTTGTCACCCACCAGGTCGTGCAGCCGCATAGGCTCGCCCTTCCTGTCGATCACGGGGCCGTCCACCGCCGAACCCAGTGGCGGCAGCTCGTAGGTGCCGGCGGCGGGGGGCACGAACTCCAGCGGGCCATAACCGGGCGCCAGTACTTTGGTGGTGGTTTCAGCAGAAAGCGACAGGCTGGCGCAGAGCAATACTGCGCCGACGAAGTACCGGCGCAGTGTGTTTGTACCGCGGATCAACGTGAAGAGACCTTATCCCCGTAGAGAGCGTAAGCGCCGAAGCGCATCTGGTGGGGGGCGCCGAGTTTCTCGGCGATGAAATCGATGGCCAGGGTCTGCTCCAGTTTCTCGCCGTCGAAGGTGTAGATCTTGAGGTAGTGCAGGTCTGGCCCCGGGGGCGCCGTCTTGTCCCAGTTCGCCAGCAGTGAGGAGGTGTAGTAGACCCGCTTGCCATCCCAGCTCTGTGAGACCATGTTGACCTGCTCGCCGATGCGCTTCTCCCACAGCTGTTTCGCGTTGAAGGGGTCACTGATGTCGTACAGCCGGGTGAGGCCGTCGTTCCAGGTATTCACCCAAAGGCGCGTGTCGTCGTTGGAGATCGAGATATCGACCGGCAGGGGAATCTTGGCCGCATCGCCGATATCTCCAACCTCTTTTGACTGCCACTCGCCCTGATCGTCGAGATAAATCAGCCACACCTTCGAGGTCAGCGCCGTGGTGGTGAAGCAATAGTCGTGCTTCTCGTTCCAGGCGCAGCGGACTTCCAGTGGAGCACCCGGCACGTCGAGGACTTTCAGCGGCTTGCGGGCGTGCAGGTCCCAGACGACTACCGTGTTACCGAAGGCCTTCATTGCCTCGGGGTCCGCCATCATTGCCCCCATGTTCATCATGTAGTTGTTCCAGCCGGTGAAGGAGGAACTCACCATCACGTTCCGCCGCGGCAACGCCCGCACGTCGTAGCCGTAGCCGTCGGCGAACTGGCCGCCCTTGGCGGCCCCCTGCAGGTTGTCGTCGGTGGGCATCCAGTAGGTTTTCACGTACTCGCCGGCATTGGTATATTCCACCATCCCGGTGCGCCCGCCGTGGTCTCGGTTGTTCGAGAGGCCGGTGACCAGCATACGGCCGGGCAGTGCGTAGTGAGTATGCGGCCCCACCACGCCGCCGCTCTTGCTGACGAAGTCGGTGATGGTCTTGTGTAGTTTGGGCTTGGCCGGGTCGGTGTGCACATCGAAGATGAAGATCTTGCTGGTATCCAGCCCCCCGGCCCACAGGTAGCGGCGGTCATCACTGAGACCCGTATGGTGGGCCTCGTTGCGCCCGCCCACGGACAGGGAGTTCACCACCTTGCCGAAATCGGGCGAGTCCGGATTGACATTCACAGTCACCAGTTTGTCCTGCTCGTCACCGACACCTTCCAGGCCCAGGGTCCAGACGTAGACGAAGTCCTCCTGACCTTCTATCTTAGCCATGTAGGGGGACATGCAGGTTTCGTCGGCGAATGCCGGCAGGGTAAATAACAGGGCAAAGAGCAATAGGAATCTCATGACGGGCCTCACCGGGTTTTGGTTATTTTCAAAAAGCGTAGTCGAAAATCTCGATTTTTCCAGTCGGGTATTCGGGCCGGACGGGTTAGTGCGACGGGTCTTCGCACTGCTCCTGGTGTGCATGGCGACTACATTGAACGCGGCACCCGACTACCCACCTTTGTCCCGGGTGGTGTCGCCCATCGGGGGCGAGCCGGCGCCGCTGCTCGAGAACATCAAGCAGCCGCCCCTGGGCCTGCCAGCCATGGACATTCCCGAACGCAACCCGGTTACCGCGGAAAAGATCTCGCTTGGGCGCAAGCTTTTTTTCGACCGCCGCCTGTCCTTCAATGGCACCCTCTCCTGCGGGATGTGCCACGTGCCGGAGCAGGGCTTCACCCAGCGCGAGCTGCGCACCCCGGTTGGCTTGGAGGGCCGTTTCGTCAAACGCAACGCACCGGCGCTCTACAACGTGGGCTACCGCCGGGCGCTGTTTCACGACGGGCGCGAAAGCAGTCTCGAGAACCAGGTCTGGCAGCCGCTATTGCTGCACAATGAAATGGCCAACCCATCGATCGGCTTCGTACTGGATACCATCGCCGGGGCGGAGGATTACCGGGGGCTGTTCGAGGCCGCCTTCGAGCAGGGCCTGACCGTGGAAACCGTCGGCATGGCGCTGGCCAGTTATCAGCGGGGCCTGGTGTCGGCGGATTCACCCTTCGACCGCTGGTATTTTGGCAAGGAAGAAGATGCAATGCCAGCCCAGGCGCGCCGGGGCTGGCAGGTATTCCAGGACGCCGGTTGTATACGCTGCCACACAATTGCGGATGACCACGCCCATTTCACCAATGATCAGTTCTACGACACCGGTGTCGGCTATGCGCGCTCCATGGGCATCGACTCGACACCGGAACCGGTGCGCCTCGCGCCGGGCGTGAGCGTGGTACCGAAGGTCAGTTTCGAGACTGCCGCGGCCAACGATCTCGGCCGCTACGAGGCTACCGGCAGCAGCGAGGACCGGTGGTTGTACCGCGTGCCCACCCTACGCAATGTAGCGCTTACCGCGCCCTACATGCACGATGGTTCCTTCCCCGACCTCCAGTCCGTGGTCGCCTGGTACAACCGGGGCGGCGAACCGCACCCCGGACTGGACCCGAGTATCAGGCCGTTGAATCTCTCAGGGAAGCAGGTGTCTGACCTGCTCGCATTCCTCGAATCGCTGACGGCGAGTAACGTGGCGATGCTTGAGGCGGACGGGAGATCTGCCGGAATTGGTGATCCGTAAGGAAGTCGCACAAAGAATTCACGGAAACCGTCCGACGGTGCTACGCTGAAACAAGACGTCGAGTCACCTGACCACAGCAGGAGGGACCCCGCCCATGGATCAACTCAGTCCACAGGACGCCCAGTTCCTGTACATGGAGACGGGTAATAACCTGACTCACGTCACCAGCGTCGTCGTCTATGATCCCAGCACCGTGCCCCGCGGCAAGGTGGTGCGGTTCAAGGAAATCATCGCCCACGTCGAGGAGCGCTTGCACATGAGTCCGCTGCTCAAGCGGCGCCTGGTACGAGTTCCGATGGAACTGGACTACCCCTACTGGGCGGAAGACGAGTTCTTCGACCTGGAGTACCACCTGCGCCACGGCCGCCTGCCGGAACCCGGCGACTGGCGGCAGTTCTGCATCCACATGGCGCGCTATCACTCTCGCCCACTGGACATGCACCGCCCCCTGTGGGAGATGTTCGTTGTGGAGGGCCTGGACAACATCCCGGGCCTGCCCAGGGGTGGATACGCCATCGCCACCAAGATACACCACGCGGCAGTGGACGGCGCTTCGATGATGCGCTTTTTCGGGGCCCTGGCCGACAAAGATACAAAAGGCACACCGCTGCTGCCGTTGGACGTAGTGCCACCCAAACCGAGTCCCCAGCCGAGTCTGCTGGAAATGGCCCGCCGCGCCACAAGCAATAACCTGCGCTCTCCCCTCGGCATTACCGATGCCGTCATGCGCGCCGCACCGGGTCTCTACCAGGCGGTGGAGAACAGCCTGAAGTCGCGCAAGGAAGAAAAGCACAGCGTTCCCGAAACCCGTTTCAACCGCAACATTTCTCCCCACAAGATGTTCGATGCCACGGTATTCCCCCTGGCTGATCTGAAGGCAGTGCGTCCGGCAGTACCGGGCTGCACCATCAACGACGTGGTACTGGCCATCTGCAGCGGTGCCCTGCGGAAATACCTGCTGCATCATCGGGAACTGCCCCAGGAGCCTCTGGTGGCCTGGGTGCCGATCAATGCCCGCCCGGGCGGCGCCTCGGACACGGACGCGCCGGGCAACAACATCACGGCCATGACCACGCCCATCTTCACGGATGAAGCAGACCCCCTTGCGCGGTTGAGGGCCATCATGGAATCCACCCGCATGAGCAAGGAGGCCAAGTCCGGCCTGTCGGCGCGCCTGATGACGGACCTGACCCAGCATATTCCCGCTGTAACCCAGGTGCTGGCCAGCCGCCTGATCATCCAGTCAGGGGTTGCCGGAAAAACCTGCAACCTGTTCGTGTCCAATGTGCCGGGACCGCAGGAACCCCAGTACATGAATGGCGCCCGCGTCTGGGGCAGCTTTGGCCTGGCGCCCCTGGGGGACGGCATGGGATTGTTTATCGCCACCCCCAGTTACGACGGCAAAATATCCTTCAACGTGATCTCCACCCGGGAAATAATGCCGGACATCCGCTTCTTCATTGAATGCCTGGAGGATGCGCTGGCGGAACTCAAGCAGGCAGCGCTGCCCGAGAAGAAAAAACCGGCTCGCAGGAAATCGTCACCCAGGAAAGCGCCGGCGAAAAAGAAACCGGTTTCCAGGAAAAAGGCAGTCGCCAAAAAGAAGGCGCGCAATACCCGCGGCCGTGGACGATAAAAACAGCGACAGAGCGCTTCTCGCCACGGCGGTGCGCGACGCGCTACCCCTGTTTGTGCCGGCGATTCCGTTTGCCCTGGTACTGGGCCTTGCCATCGTTGGTTCCGGAATCAATCCCTGGCTGGCCTGGACCACCTCACCGATCGTATACGGCGGTGCCGCCCAGCTCACCCTGATCAGCCTGCTCGGCGAGGGAGCGTCCGTCGCCGCGGCGGTAATGGCGGCGCTGGTGGTCAACGCCCGACACCTTATGTACTCGGCGGCCCTTGCGCCCACCTTCCAACAGCAGCCGCGGTGGTTCCAGTGGTTCGGGCCATACCTGTTGATCGACCAGACCTTTGCCCTGGGCGTACTGCGCGGTGACGACGACCCGCGTACCTTTCGCCTCTACTACATTACCGCCGGCCTGACCTTCTGGGCCCTCTGGCAGCTGACCACCCTGCTGGCGCTGTTCCTCGGCCCCCTGGTACCGGCCTCATGGGGCCTGGATTTTGCCGTGCCCATACTCTTCCTCGGCCTGCTGGTGATGATGATCGACCAATGGCCCAAGGCCGCGGTCGCCCTGCTGGCCGCCGCCGTGACCTGGCTGTGCGCCGACCTGCCCAACCGCTCCGGCCTGCTGGTCGGGGCACTGTGCGGTGTGGCGGCCGGCATTACACTGGAGAAGTTGCGCGAATGACGACCTTCCTCGCTATCCTGGCCACGGGCCTGGGCACCTACTTCAGCCGGGGCTCCTTCATTCTCGTACTGGCCAACCGGCGCATTCCACCCAATATAATGTTGGCCCTGCAGTACGTGGCGCCCGCGGTACTTGGCGCCCTGATCACCACCATGCTGGTCGGCCCCACGGGTGATACGGAGATCGGTCTGGCAGAACTTACGGCACTGGCGACGGCCGGGGTCGTGGCCTGGAGATTTCGAAACGCCATCTATACGCTGCTCGCGGGGATGGCCATGTTCTGGCTGGCCGGGGCATTGCAGTGAGCAGCGCCATGGCGGCCAGGTTCCATGGCTACACGCGCACTAGCCGGACACTACGGCAGCCTGATAATTTCCATCTACAGGAACTTTGCTACACTCAAAACTAAGTACTCGGAATCACCCCGGCTCAGTTTCCAACGCTTGGATATCAGGTAAATAAAAATAAGAGGGAGAAAATTCTAATGGCGAACGTCGAAAAACTGTTGAAAATCAAGGGCAACCATACCTGGTCTATCAGGCCGCAAGCCACCGTCTTTGAAGCATTGCAGAAAATGGCTGACAAGGAGGCAGGCGCGCTGCTGGTCATTGAAGACGAAAAACTGGTGGGCATCTTCACGGAACGGGATTACGCGCGCAAACTGGTCCTGAAGGGGCGATTTTCCAGGGATACAGCGGTCTCTGAATTAATGACACAGGACGTGCTTTACGTTGAGCCCCATAACTCGATTGAAGACTGCATGGTATTGATGACCAACAAGCGTGTCCGCCACTTGCCCGTCATAGACAACGAAAAGCTGGTCGGTATCGTGACCATAGGTGATGTGGTCAAGCAGGTTATCTCGGACCAGGAATCCAAAATCGCACAACTGGAAAAATATATTGCCGGTAGCTACTAGCCACCTGCAACAGGTCATCATCACTCAGAGCCCGTTCAGGTCGAGGACGTGAGGACGCCACGCAACGGCATGAATTGATCCTCAACCAGTGGGGAAGGAACCACCTGAGGACTTTCGATCCTGCTGTAGGTCACTGAGAAACTGGTCCAGTACGCCCCGGTCTGCATGTTGCATCACGACCGCGTGGGCCAGCGAGGGCCCCTTCTCCTCCGACCCCCGGATAGTCGCGAGAGTCCACTTTTTCTTGACACCATCGGAGATCGCATTGTTGAAGTACACGGTATTCGAGCGTTCACTGACAATCTTGGGATTCAACTCCGGGAAATGGCGCTTCATCTCGCCATGAAGGTAATGCGCATCCTCAAGGATCGCCTTGGCCTCGCGTTGCTGCTCGCGCAGTGAGTCCTCTGTGCAATAGTAATGAAACTCGGCAGATTTCACCGCATCCCGGGAACAGGTGATGGTACCGGGCACATGTGAGATATAGGCCGGGTCGTGCACCTTTTCGAAGAAGGTCCGGTACTCCTGAAAATCCCTGTTTCCCACCAGGAACAGGCCGGCTGGCGATGGAAAGCCGAAAAACTTGTGGCAGGACACTGCCAGGGAGTCATAGCGCTTATTTCCCCCGGAGACACAGGCCAACTCCCCGGCAAAGGAACTCACCTGCATGTAGCCGCCAAACAGGGCCGCGTCGATGTGCAGCCAGGTATCGCGACCCTTGAGCCGGGCATTGATGGCATCGATGTCGTCGATTCCGCCCTTGAAAGTAGTGCCGATGGTGGCGACGAGCAGCACCGGTGCGTCCCTGTTTTGAGCCAGCTTTTGCTCCAGGTCCGCCATGTTCATACTGGCGTCGCTATTAGTCTCGATAAGCACCTCTTCCAGGCCCAAAAGGTCGCGGATAATCTGTATCGAATAGTGCGCCTCGTCGGTGTAATAGATCCTGGGCAGGACCCCAGTGCGCTGCTTCAGCAGGGTGCGGCCTATATACACCCCGTGCATGTTGCTGTCGGTACCACTATGGGAGAGAAAGCCCCAGGTATCGTCCTCCGGGAAGCCATAGCGTTTGCCGAAACGCCTGATCAGGTCTCGCTCCAGAGGGTGGGTGGTAAAGGACAGGGGCGTTTCGAAGGGATCGCCGACATTATTGCTCGGTAACTCACCGATTCCAGAACGGCGCAGTTCTTCACGCCAGGCCAGGAATCCCTCGGACACGGGCTTGAAGCTTACGGGATAGCCCAGGAAGACCTCGGGACCGTACTCGGCGTAATTGTCCTTGCGCCATTTGAGGAATTGTCGCTGCGCAAGGTCCGCCGTGGCGGGGACTCGGCGCTCGGTGGGCATCCCGGCGAACACGGGTCGGCATAGGCCGACCGAGGATGCGCCGGCCAGTAGGCCGGTGGACGCAAGAAAGGAACGTCGGTTCAACATCGATTGCCCTCCCCGGGTGCGTGAGTCCGATCCCGGAAGTTTTGCACCGCCCGCTTCCATCGCGGATGGTGCCGAGAAGGATTATAGTCGTTATTGTGTGGGATCAACGAAATCGACGTTATGTTTCAGGAACCACTCCCGCCCCTTGAGCATATAGTGCCAGTAAAAAAATGGGAGGCCAGTGGCCTTGATCCACCAGTAACTCCAGCGCTCCTTGCGTGGATCCAGGGGAAACGTCGGGGTCACTTTGCCGCCGTAGCAGAATTCAGCCATGAGCACTTTGCCGTAGGCCGTGGTCAACGGGCAGGAGGCATAACCGTCATAGGTATCGTTCAAACTGGCACCATCCATCACCTTGAGCAGATTTCTCACCACAACGGGCGATTGCTTGCGAACCGCTGCCGCGGTTTTGGAATTCGGCGTGGAACCCGCGTCGCCGAGTCCGAAGACATTGCCATACTGGGTATGGCGCATCGTGCCCTGGTCCAGATCGACGAAACCCGCTTCATTAGCCAGCGGGCTGTTCTGAATTTCAGCAGGGGGTGACTGCGGTGGAGTCGCATGCAGCATGTCAAAATCCATCTCCAGGCGGGATCCGGCGTTTTCTCCCCCAACGACTTCGAAGGTCGCCCGGCGATTGTCTCCATCGATGGCCACGAGGTTGTGCTCAAAATGGACATTGATGTTATGCCTTGCGGCCACCTTCACCAGCTCCTTGGCAAACAGCGGCACGGCAAACATTCCCGGCGCATGGGTAAGAAAATGTAAGTCGCAGTCAGAACCGATACCTTTCTTTCTAAGGTAATCCGCTGACAGGTAGGCCATTTTTTGCGGCGCTCCCGGACACTTGAACGGCAAGGGGGCCTGCGTGAACAACGCTTTGCTACCGGGCTCCAGTTGCTGGAGGCACTGCCAGCTGTATTCGGTATGTCGGTGGTCGTAGTTGCTACATACACCGTTGGAGCCAAGCGTTTCTGTTGCACCTTCTATCTTGTCCCAGTCAAGACTCAGACCAGGACAGACCACCAGATAGTCGTAACCCAGGGTTTCTCCACTGTCCAGTGTGACGGCATTGTTATCAGGATCGAAAGCCGCGGCCTTGCTCTTTATCCACTCAACGCCCCGTGGCACAACCTGGGCTTCTCCCCTGCGCGTTTTATCCAGGCTGTACGCGCCGGCTCCCACCAGTGTGAATGCAGGCTGGTAGTAGTGATCATCTTTGGGCTCGATCACTGCAATGCTGAGCTTGCGGCCACCCTGGCGTCTGACCAGGCTGGAAGCGACGGTGATGCCGGCGGTTCCGCCGCCGACGATGAGGACGTTGAAACTGGTGCGATCGGTCATTTTGCACTCTCCCTGAGTCTTGTGACTCGCCACCGATAAATTATAGCTGCTATATCGAATATGCGAGCAGACTTTGAAGGCGATTCTCCGTACGTTCTCAGCCAGTTGGCGTTGCCTGACGGTTGAATTGCTGCACGTGACTCACTAGTCCCTGGGCCGCGTCCAGCACGTTGATGCCGGTAAGGCGAGAGACTTTCTGTAGCCTGTTCGGCAGTATGCCGAGGAACAGATAGGTGAAAAAGATTTCACTGAGCAGGTCACTCTCCTCTACCGGATGGCCTTTCAGTCTGGAAAGCATGGCGTCCCAGGTGTTGCCTGCACGATTACTGATATCCATTGCCCGGGCTATTAGTTCAATGTCCTCTATTTCTTGCCACGTGAAGTGTTCGTGCATCTGCTGGCGGAGATCGGCAGGTGCATCCTGCCAGTCACTGGATACCAGCGCCCGGACGTAGGCGACGGCCATCGCCACTTTTGGGTCGAGTTCTTCAAGATTCAGTTGTTCAATGTGTCCCAGTTCCTCGTCCGGGATACCGGCTACAGATGCCAAGGCCCTGTGGCCCCAGTTGCAATAGGGAGCCTGGTTCTGGAATGCGACCGCAACCATGAGTTGTTCGCGGAAACCTTCATCCAGCCGTCCATCGTAGATGGCCTTTATCGAGGGTGCCTCCGACATTTTGCGCGTCACCTGGCCGAGAAACCCAAAGGCGCTAATCGTGCGCTTCCTGCGTGGGCCAACCCCGCTGAGATCGGTACGCCTGATGGACGATCGGGATGCTATCGCCTTCTGCTTTGGGGACGCCCTACGCGGGGTCGAAGGCTCACGCGCCGTGCTCGGCTTGCTTTGTGCCGGTTTTTTGGCCTGGCTTACTTTGGATTTTGACATTATTCATCCTCCTTTCTTTCGCGAAATTCGCGAGTTAACTTGTCCGCGTCACGGCGTGTACCAGATCGGCGAGGTATAAGCGCGCTCCTGAACCGTCATCCGCGCGTCTTCGGGAACTTCCGCCCCGAAACGCCTGGCGTCATATGCCGTCCAGCGCGGCGTGGGTATTTCCAGCACGCGCACGTAGTAGAAAGCGCGTTGCGCGGGATCAAATTCAGGATCAATCCAGCGAGCCACGAGTTGGGTGGCGCCAATGGCGTTGGTGTAACTGGCATCTACGATATTCACGGTATCGCCCACCGGCGTGCGACAGCGGCCGTCGGGGTCGATGGAACGCCCGTCGGATACGGCAATGTCAAAGACACGCTCGTGCGTACCCCCGTCCTGATCCACCCATCCCTTGATTATTTGCACGCGATCCAGGTTGGCACCATCGGCATCCCGCAAAGCCTGGACGATAAGCACCGGTGACTTACTGGACGGCGCACTCTCCAGCTCGCCACCCATAGGGACACCGTGCCGGTAACCGAGTGCCGCGAAGTCCTGGCGCTCCACGCTGGCTTGATCAAAATCCCAGCCGGCAAACACCCGCACGGAAATTCGCGTACCGGTGGTGGCGTAGACCTCCTTGCGGGCCATGGCGTCAAAAATGGCTTCGCGGGTGTTCTCCTGCGCCCAGACCGCGGCCAATCCCGAAGCGCCGGTCTCCCAGGCAGACACCAGGGTTGCTTCGGTCTTGGGATGGCGCAGCATGACCTCACCAGCCCTCTTGGCCGAGGGTTCAAGATGCGGCAGCTTGCCGAAGTAGTTCTCCTCGCGGGTGGTGGACAGGCTGGTGTGGGTATCGGAGCTGCCTATCATGCCGAATTTGAAGGGATTCGCTCCCACTTCCTGCTCCAAGCGCATCCCCAGTTTGAGCGCCGAACGCGCGTATTCATGTTCCAGCATCCAGTCTTCCTTGGGGGTCCCGGCGACGTTGGACACGTCCCAGGTCTCGAAGTCGGCAAACTCGTCTTCCGGTGAGAGCAGCGGATGCGTCTCGCTGTCACCTTTCATCTGCGTGACTTCCATCAGCGGTTCCCAGCGCGCCCGGCGCTCGGCGTAGTCGCGGGTCATTGCACTGCCGTTGACGGTCTCCGAGAACATGGCGCCGTTACTGATATTGGGATTATGGGGGATCGCCAGGATGCGCCCGCCGGTCTTTTCCTCGTACCCGGCCATGTAGTCCCACAGGCCCTCGGGATCCTGGCTGTCGAAGGCGCCGAAAGGGATAACCTGCTTTACCCGCTCGGGCCCGTCCCGGAAAATCACCACCCGGTGCAGGTTGTCGCCGTTAACAGTGGAACTGTACTCGTAGCCGTTGAAAGTGGTGAAGGTTCCGGGCTGGTTGTACTCTGAGGCGATGTCGACCACCCGATGCCAGACGGAGCGCTCGACCTCGGTATCCCGAAATCGCGGCTCGCCGCTGCTGAACTCGGCGGTGATATCGACCGCGGTGTCCCAGGCGGCCTTTCCGCCCACCTGCATGGCTTTGTACCACTCCTGGCCCACCTCGGTTGCCAGCAAGGCGGGATTCCCGTCGTTGAGCAGATCGGCAATGCCGAGATACTCCGCGTGATCGGAGATCACCAGGAAGTCCAGGGGCCTGACCAGCTTGGCCCGCTGGCCCGAATTGGTAGTGACCTCCTCGCCGCGGGCCAGGCGGAAGCTCACGTCGGGTCCCAGCCGGTTTCCGATCAGGCCGCTGTCGACAGAGAGCGAAGAATGATGGTGGGTGTCACCAAAGAGCAGCCGTCGGGGCTCGTCGGGTGAATAGTCTTTGCCCACGCCCACCGGGCTCAAGGCCATCGCCAGTGCCGGCACAATAAGCTTTAAATTCATCGCTGACTCCACACTTCGTTTCCAACCGTATAGGGTCAATGCTAGTGCGAACCCGGTTAACTCACTATATATTTCGCGACAAGTAATCTATAATTTGCGACAGCACCTCTTTCATTCATCGATATCCGCGCCCTCAAGCATCCCAGGTACGAAGACCAGCTCGAGCTCGACCAGGCCTATGACTTGCTGGAAACTGTCGCAGACAAAACGGACTGTTACTTCCTCGGCGCACTGCTGGGCAGCGAGGAGACCCTGTCGCTCCTGGGCCCGATTGGCCTGTTGATGGAACATTCGCCGGACGTTGAAACGGCGTTGCAGGTCATGCTGAAGAATCAGCGCGTGCAGCAGCAGTTGCTGGATATCCGGTTGGCGACCTATGGCAACCGGGTATCACTGGAACTAACCCCTCGCGACTACAGCAATCGTGAAGGAGTCCGGCATTTCACAGAGGCAGCTGCCTATTCAATGGCGAAGTTTCTGCGCATCATTATAGGCTCCGACTTCAGGGCAGACCGGATTTGTTTTGCCCACGGCGCACCGGGAGAGATATCGCCCTATCGCCGCCTGGCTTTAACCACTGTGAGCTTCAGTGAAGAACAAAACGCCATCGTTTTCGGCAAGGAGTATTTGTCGCGGAAGAAAAGCCAGGTCGATGAAGACCTGGGGCAGGCACTGACCAATTACATGGCAACGTTGCAGGAAAATGCCTCCGATGACCTGCTCACACAACTGGACTATACCATTCGACGACAGCTGCGCAGCGGCCCCTGCTACCTGGAACTGGTCGCCGAAGAACTGCGCATGCATCCCAGGAATCTCCAGCGCCGTTTAAAGTCCATGGGCACCAGCTTCAGCGAAGCCCTGGCGGCCTATCGCTCGCGCCAGGCCATAGCACTACTGAATGACCCTGCCCTGCAGATTACCCAGATTGCCCACCGCCTCGGTTACTCCGATGCCACCGCCTTCGGCCAGGCCTTCAAGAAATGGTTCGGCAGGATGCCCAGCAAATACCGGAAACATCGCTTGCGATAGCATTCTTTCTCGCCTTCGGGAGACTACTCACCCTTCGCGGTATTCAAACCCAGCAAGTAGGCTCGAAGATCCTCTGAGGTACGCACGGGATCTTCCTCCATTGGAATATGCCCCAGCTCCGGGTAGGTAACGTAGGTGGCATCGGGCAAATCCCGGCGCCAGTGTTCTATCAACTCGAAAGGTGTAATCGTGTCCTTCTCGCCCCACATGACCAGGGCAGGCACGCTTATTTCACTGATCCCAAGACTCAGGTAATCCGAATCCGCCAGGCGCGCCATCTTGCGGGCAATCCTGGCGGCGGAGGCGCGGTTCCCCTCTCGCATGAACAGATCAAAGTAGCGCTGCTCCACCCCGGGCTGGATATTCTCGGGATCACCGTAAGCTCCCGCGATGCCACTGCTCACCATACCCGGGGTGGTGACACGTCTCGCCACAGCTCCGCCAATCGGGCGACTCATCGCCCTGATTTCCGCGGGAAGTCGCTGCGGGTAACTCATGGGGTCCACCACGATCAGGTGCTCAACTTTCTCCGGGAAACGCCAGGCGTAGTTCCAGGCGATGTACCCGCCCATGGAATTTCCGGCGATACTGAAACGGGTGATGCCAAGCCGCTTGGTGAGTTGCTCAACGATATTGCACATGTAGTCCGCAGAGAAGTCATGGGCATCCGGCATGGGACCGGTCAACCCGAAACCGGGTACGTCGAAGCGAAGGATCAGGTAGTCCTCACTCAATTCTTTGACCCAGCCGTCCCAGGTATGCAGGGACGCGGTAAAGCCATGGACGAGCACCAGTACGGGGGCATCTTTTTTGCCCTCGAGCAGGTAGTGCACGTTATTGCCGTTGATTTCGGTGAAACTGGACTTCGGTAGCAGGTATTGGTCATCGACCTTCTCCGCCGGGAGATCCCGGAAGCCCATCGACGTGCAAGCCGCCAGGATGGCCAGAGTGGCGGCCAGAAGGCCAAGGCGAAACCAGTTCATTCTGAATCTGCTATCAGCATTCGAGGACCACGATTCAGCGCCCTAGAGATCGTCCAGGCTGTAGTGAGTTGCCTGCGTGAGACCCGCCCGCAATTCATCTCGAAAATCGGGATGAGCAATACTTATCAGCGCCCTGGCTCGCTCCAGATTCGACTTATAGCGAAGGTTGACTACACCGTATTCTGTTGCCACATACTCTACGTCGGTCCTCGGCGTGGTGACCGGCGATCCGGGAGGGAGCCCCAGGGAAATATTCGACAGTCGCTCTCCGGATTTCAGAGTGCGCGTGGAGGCCAGGACAATAAAAGATTTACCGCCCCTGGAGTTCCTGGCTGCCCGGACCAGGTCCAGTTGCCCGCCGGTCCCGGATATCTGCGTGTAATTTATTGCCTCAGACGCTATCTGACCGGTAATTGAAGTCATCAGGCAGGTATTGATCGACACGAAATTGTCATTCTGGCCGCACAGGTGGGCATCGACCGTTTCGCTTACCGGGCGGATGATGCACCTCGGGTTGTCATCCAGATACTCCAGCAGCTCGTTCGACCCCGCGGCGAAACCATAGACGATCTTTCCCGGGTACCTGTTTTTTCGCGATCCTGTCACTGCTCCCGTTTTCACCAGGTGGTACATGGCATCAGTCAACATTTCCGTATGAATACCCAGGTCCTTCTTGTCGGCCAGACTGAGTGCGACAGCACCGGGCAATCCGCCGATACCTACCTGGATGGTGGAGCCGTCTTCGACCAGGGGTGCCACATGCGAGGCGATCTGATTTTCCAGCTCCGCCGGTTCGGAACCGGGAAGGTTTGGTATGGGCACATCGGTTTCGATAATCGCATCCACTTCACTCACGTGGATCGTATTGAAATCTCCCGGAACCTTCGGCTGGCTCGGTTGCACCGTAACGATAACGGTCTCCGCCAGTTCTTTCGCGGTATGTATACCCATTCCACCACAAGGACCGAAAGTCATCCAGCCGTGTTTATCCGGCTCACTGACATTCACGGCGACCACGTTGGGTCTGACGCGTTCTACCAGAAATCGATCCAGCTCACCAAGATGGACAGATAACTGGTCGATATTGCCTTCCGGTGCCTTCAGCCTTTCTACCGGGCCGGTAAATATAGTGATGTAGTTGACATGTCCCTTGAAACTCCCGTCCATGATTTTCAGGGGATAAGGGGACAGGCAGCCGTAGTAGGCTACCCCCTCCAGGCTGTCTTTCCGTTCCGCAAGCGCTTCAGAAAAGTCGAGGGGCATTGCCGAAAAGCCCGCCGTGAAAATTGAGTCGCCGGATTTGACGAGATTTGCGGCTTCTACTGCAGAGCACAGCTTGACCTGATATTCATTTTTCCAGTCTTTCATCACAACCCTCCGCTCGCAAACCGAGATCTAATCCCGGAACGCCACCAATGATCGGATGAAGTATAGGTGAATACCGGACGCCGCGCGTCGCTAGATCCGCTGTGAGTGGACGAATCCTGCCAACGCCTCCGAATAATGCTGTACCTTTTCCTGGGATATGCCCCAGATCGGCGGGGTGGGGCAAATGCTGTCCGCCATGGTCCAGAACGGCTCGACCGCCTCCGCCACCTCGTCCATCGAGCCGCAGGCGACGAAGGTCTCGACCATTTCGTCCGGCACGTGTTTCTTCAGCACTTCGACGTCCAAACCCTGTTTGATCTCACCCTGGCAGGCCCTCGCCTCGTCGAGATAGCCATGTGCCTCAAAGAATGATTCATACGCTTTGGCACTGGCGTAAAAGGCCACAGTGCCGCGGGCATCATCAATGGCCTGCATGCGATCCTCATTGATGGCCATCCACGGCCACACGCAGACCTCGATATCGCCGCGCTGTCGACCCGATTGCACCAGGGCGTCATCGATAACCGGTGCCATTTTGTTCACGGCCCAGTCCCGCGACCACATTGGATGCCCGATCACGCCATCGCCGATCTCCACCCCGGTGCGCAGCAGCTTCTCCCGCAGCGCGGCCACCCAGATCGGGATCTCGGTACGCAACGGCGGGTCGATGGGCTTGAGGTCCTTGTAGCTGGCTCGATAGTAAGTCCCTTCGTAGGGCTCGAGACCCTTGTGTGCGCCGGCGATGATGTGCCGCACGGCGGCCACCGTGTCGCGCAGGTGGGCTATGGGTTTGTACTCGTCAGTGCCGAAAATATCGGCGGTCCAGGCAGGTGCACTGGAGCCCAGGCCGAGGATAAAACGTCCTTCGCTGATCCGGTCCACGTCTATTGCCGCCATGGCAGTCTCGAAAGGGCTGCGAGTACCGGCGATTGCAATGCCTGTGGCCACCTGTAATTTTGAAGTGGCGGCCGCTGCCACCGACAGCGGGATGAAGGGTGGTCCAAAGACCTGGATGGCGAAGACGCCGGTGTATCCCACGTCTTCCATCTGCCTGGCGGTTTCCATCAGCTGCTGCCCCGGCATGACCGGAATAACAGCCCAAAACCGCCGTTGTTCACCAACTGCATTTAATTGCTGCGTCATTATTCGTCTCCTTTCCAGAGGTGCTTCGCCGATCTATATCCCGCTATCGAGACGGGTGTCTTGCCCGGGAATATCGACTCCAAGTGCTACGGGATCAAACCCATCGACCAGAACGGCCGCTCCACTTTCAGTCAGTTCATTGATGCGAAGTTCTTTTAGTGACTGGTACTCCGGTGATTGGTACCAATCCTGCGCCACTTGCATGCTTGGAAATCGCACCACGACCGTCCAATTTCCAGACCACTCTCCATCCAGGACAACGGGCGCAGGTGAAACCGCGAGGACTTCGGCCCCTCTATCCTCAAATATCGCCAGAACAGGTAAACCATACCGCTGAAGATATTCTTCCTGATTTTTCAGCTCCAACTGCACAACAAGATAAGCAGGTTTATTCACGTTCTCCACATCTCCATACTGAATTGATGAGTGGCATCGAACACATTGCACAGTGAAGATCGCACACCGAACCCCACCCCGCCCCCCCCAAGATGGGTGGTACCAAACCGGGGTTGGCGACTTAATATGCACCCAGCTAAATAGACAAGGCCTGACCAAGGGACCAATTCAATAAACACTTCAGGAGTCACATCATGTTCAACCTGGAAACAATCGAGCTGCCCATATTGGGCTTTCGAGGCCTGGAAGCGGACCTGACTGAGGAGGAACAAGCCATCCAGGAAGTGGCCCACCGTTTTGCCGAGGAGGTCATGCGCCCGATCGGCGAGAAACTCGACAAAATGACCCCCGAAGAGGTGGTGGCAGAAGGTTCCCCGCTGCACGACTACATGCGCCAGATTCATGAATCGGGCATCCTCGACCTGGGCGCGCTGGCGGAGATGGACAACCAGCAGAAAGCGCGCATTTTCCCGATTATTTTCGAGGAATTGGGTTGGGGCGATTCGGGACTGGCGATAGCCACCCTGGCCGCATCCATGCCTGCCTTTGCCGCCCACACTACCGGCGACCCTGAGATCATCGAACGATTTGGCTCAGTACCGGGCTGCTGGCTGGCCACCCAGCCGGATCGCGGCAGTGACGTGGTGGATATGCGAGGCAAGGAAGTCCACGAGGGCGCCGCCCAGTTCCGCGGCAACCTGACCTGTCGGATGGAGGGTGACGAGGTGATCGTCAACGGACAGTCCTCCGCCTGGGTCTCCTATGCGCCCCTGGCCCAAACGGCGCTGGCGTACCTGCCCTGTGATTACGGCGATGGCTTTGTGCACGAGAACGGCCGCAGCCTCAACATCATTGCCGTGCTTATCCCGCTGGACCTGCCCGGGGTATCCCGTGGTAAACCCCTGGATAAACTGGGCCAGCGTGCCCTGCCACAGGGGGAAGTCTTCTTCAACGAGGTGCGGGTGCCGGGCAAGTACGTGATCGCGGCCGGGGAAGACGCCATCACCAGTGTGACAGCCGCATTGACTTTCGCCAACATGGAGATGGCCGCCACCTTCACCGGTGTGGCGCGCGCCGCCTACGACCTGGCATTGGCCTATACCCATGAGCGCATCCAGGGTGGCGCGCCTATTATCAAACACCAGAGCGTGCGGCTGCGCACCTTTAATCTCTGGCAGAAGGTCGAAACGGCGCGGGCCCTTGCCCATCGCGTTTTCAGCTACAACTACAGCAATAACGGACCCCATCTGTTGGCTTCGGTTACCAGCAAGACCTACGTGACCGATACAGCATTTGAGGTTGCCAGTGAAGCGTTGCAGTTATTCGGCGGCAACGGCCTGACCCGGGAATACGCCATAGAGAAGATCATGCGCGATGCCCGCGCCTCCATGATCGAGGACGGTGAGAACAACGTGCTCAAACTGCAGGGCATGAACTGGCT
>JAACFI010000188.1 GCA_009937575.1 Haliea sp. | reverse complement strand
GCCATCATGCCTCGTAAAGGCACCGATAAAATCATCAAGGCATGGCACCGGGTACTGACCCAATTTCCTGACACGCACCTGCTTTTCGTCGGACCGAGATCAGATATTCACGACCCCAAGTTAAAGCTGTTTGGACTCGAACTCTCGGAACTGATCGAAACCTCCGGTTACAGCGAAAAAGTACATTTCACTGGCAACATCGAAAATGTGGAAGATTATCTTCGGGCCAGTGATATATTCATCCTGGCTTCAGATCGGGAGGGCACGCCGAACTCGGTCCTGGAGGCTATGGCCAGCGGTTTGCCCTGCCTGGTGACCCCATACACCGGAATTTCTTCCGGAATTGGCAGAGCCAATGAGCATTATCAGTTGATAGAACCCAATCCCGAATCGATTGCCAGCAAGCTGCTGGCGCTGTTACAGAATGCAAATTACCGATCACAGTTTGGCGCCAGTGGGCAAAACTTCGTTACCAAACACGTGGATCAACGCCATACCCTCGATCGCTACGTCGAGCTCTATGAAGAACTCGGCGAAATGGCGATGCACGACCACCAGCGGAATCAGAAACAGTAAACCACTAGTCGACGGGTTGCCAGAATAGCTCAGGCCTGCAGTGCTCCTCCAGGAAAGACAGTGTCTCCGCTGGCAGGGTATCCCGGTAGCGAGTCAGCGCGCTCCTGTCGATACCCGCACTCGCGGCGAAAGACGAATTGCTGCGACTGGACTCCCCGCCCTGGGTGTACTCCAGCACACACGGAAGAAAGTCGATCCCGGCGAATTCGCATACCTCCTTCATGCGCGCCTCGGTATCGGTCACAAGGTCCTCGAATCGCAAACGCAGTGCCGGGCCGCGTGCGGCAGAAAATTCTTCGATCTCCCGCCAGTAACGGTTCTGCCGCCGGCAGAATCGGCGGAGACTAAGCGTGGGGTTGCGTACCAGTTTGGACGCCAGGTGGGCCCGGGGGTCGCGCACCATGAAAATGCCGCGCACTTCGTAGCTGCGGGCCAAAAGGTCGCTTACCCGGGTGAGATCGCGGTTGCTGGGCTGCAGGGCGCAGAAGAATACCCGCAAGCGGCCGTCACCCTGCCGGTGGCCAAGGGCAGAGGCCAACGCCTCCACGTGGTTGCGGACCAGGCTGTCCACCTCCCAGCGCCGGTGATGTACGCTTATGTGGCGGTAATAGGCGTCCAGGTCCAGGGAATCCTCAGTCCCGAACACCTCGGTCCCATGACCCGCATTGATCCGTTCCAGGTGGCCGTCCTTCTGCAGCTGCCGGTAGAATCCCGGTGCTCCCGTGGTGGATGCAATCATGCCGCGCAATCGCAGCAATGGATGGCGGGAAAGGTGGCGCACGAAATAGTCTTCATCGGGGGGCAGGAGCAACTGCGGATGGTGGTCCAGCAGGCCGCGCAACAGGTGGTTGCCTCCCCGGGGGGGCGCCCCGAGGATCAGCAGCGGTTGCTTGGCAGGTGCCTGCATTCGTGCCCCAGCCGCCCTCAGTACATCAGGCGTTCTTTGTCTGTGATCAGTTGCTTACCGGTGACCAGGCGCCGCGCCTGCTTCGTCAGCATGCGCAGCGGACGGTGCTCCTCGAACACAACGATAAATACCTTGCGATAATGGTTTTCCGGACAGTTGATCCGCCTCACCCCGTGCCAGGAATTTCCCTGGCGGCCGAAGATCAGGCTGCGATTGTCCCTGGTTTCCGCGGGGTACTCCGCGTCAAAGTCCTCAAAGGACGGCGCGCTCTCTGCCGGAAAGCGGCCATTGTCGTCCAGCACCACGGTCTCACCACCCCAGTCCCACTGCCAGTCATTCTCGGTGTTGAGGTAAAAGATCTGCGAGCCTATCTTGCCCTTGGAATCACAGTGGGGAGAGACTTCGCCCCCGTCGGGGGTGAAATGCCAGTGGAACCGGAACCTTACATGTGAAACATCCAGCAGCCTGCAGACGAAATCCCGATACTCTTGACTACAGAGCTCCTCGACAAATTCACGCCACTGGGGCACCAGCTCCATACCGCGCTCGTAATCCAGCACGAACCGATCGTGACTGGCCTGGCCGTGCTTGCGCTGTTTGCCAAAGAACGGACGGAACTGCTCGATCGGCGGCATGTTCGCCAGCAACTCTGCATAGCGTTCCGGCCGGATGAAGTACTGCGGGTTGGTCCAGGGGTAAGGCTGCTGAGCCTGGAATGCGACCGGATCAATCGCTTCCATTACCTCCGGATTAAGGTATTGGCTGCTGCTCATGCTGATCTGCCTGAAAAATCGAAAGTATACGTCCACCACTGGGGGATGGACAGAGACTTTTAGCAGAAAAAAATACCTGTTTTCTTTGTGCGGCAGGCCCTGTACGACCTCAGGTAGCGCCCCGAACTGCCCGGCCGGTCAACAATCCCGCCGGTCGGGCACGGGCCTTTGCACAAGACAGGGCCGCACCGCTGATGCGCGCAGTACGCATGTCGCCAAACGGGGTGCCCATACCGCTGTTGACGATCATTGCGACGGACAGCTCATTGGCAGGATCGCCCCATGCGCCCGAGCCGCCAAAACCGAAGTGACCGAAAGCCTGGCGCGGGAAACCCCGGGTCGTGGCAACCGCGTGGTATCCCAGGCGCCAACGCATATCGAACGGAATAACCGAGTGTCTACCCGTAGGCCGCTGCAGGGTCGTCGCTTCCTGCAGGGTTTTCCAACCCAGCAGGCGGACTCCGCCCAGTTCACCGCCATTTGCCAGCAGGGCGTACATTTTCGCCAGCGAGCGGGCGGTAAACAGGCCGTTGCCCGCCGGTATCGCCGCCCGCAAAGTCTCGGGTGAACCGAAATCGAAGTCGCTGATCCCCCGTGGGGCCAGGGCATCAAAGATGCTCACCAGGTCCGAATCCAAGCCCAGGCGCTGCAGCAACTTACTGAGCCGACCGACGTTTATCTCCAGGCGGCTGCCGAACGAGGTCTGGCTGAGCCGCCGGGTGGTCTCTGGAAACAACAGGGTCGCGGCCCGCGGAATCTCGTGCTGTGGAGCGCCGATGAACAGCCCGTCGAGTTCCAGGGGCTCGACGATCTCCTTCTGCACCAGGTCAGAGAATTTTTCACCGGTAACCCGCTGGATGATTTCCCCCACCAGAAAGCCGAAAGTCAGCCCGTGATAGCCGGTCCGGGTACCCGGGTCGTGGGCAGGCCAGGTCTGCTCAATGGCCTCGATCATGTGCTCCCAGTCAAGCATACGGTCCACGTGATCTATCATCTGGCGAATGTGGTAGAGCCCCGACTGGTGGGACAGCACCTGCCTGACGGTGATATCTTCCTTGCCGGCCTGGCCGAACTCCGGCCAGTACTCCGCCACCCGGGCATCGTAATCAATCAGCCCGCGGTCGTGGTAAATGTGCAGGAGTGTCGAGGCAACGCCCTTGGTGGTGGAGAAACTGGGTGCCATGGTATCACGACACCACAGAGTCCCCCGGTCATCGCTATAGCCACCCCAGAGATCCACCACCGGTTCTCCCCGGTGATAGACGCAAACCGCGGCCCCCCCGGGGTAATTCTTCAACTGGTTGCGCAACCCGTCTTCCACGCCGCGAAAATCCGGGTGGATATAGCCGTCCAGGTGCAGTTTCCTTGGGAGTAAGCGTTTCATCGTCATTGCGGGCTTCCTGCTCGTCGTTATAGTGGTGAAGCTCCCTGCCCCCAGAATGTACAGCCCCAATATGGTGCACGCCATGTGGCTGGTTTAATAAATTGAACCACGAATTCAATTGCCTTGCTCGCCCACTGAGCACTAACTAACGCCACGGGAGCAAAAACAGGCGGCTTAATTTAAACTCCGGGTTTAAGCACCCGAAAACCTGGCTAAACAAGGATGCCCCTCTATGCCCCGGCTGATCCTCATACCGCTCATCCTGGTCGCGCTACTGGTACTTGCCGCAATCGTCCTGGTTCCGCTGTTTCTGGATGAGGAGAAAGTCCTGGAAATCGCATCGACCCAGTTGCGGGAGCAGACCGGCGCGACCCTCACGGTGGGAGGCGATACCAGCCTCTCCCTGTTCCCGGTGCTGGGCGTTTCCCTGCAGCAGGCCGCCATCGCCATGCCGGGTGAGGAGCAAGCCAGTATCAGCGCGCGGGCCCTGTCGATAGGGGTGCAGATGATGCCGTTGCTGTCCGGTCGTGTGGAGATCGACAGTATCCGCCTGGACGGCCTCAACGCCAGCATCACCAGCGCCCCCGAGCAGCCCGCAATTGACACCGGCAAAATGACCGATCGGGAACTGGATGCGTTTTATGATGAGAGGCGCAAGGCGAGGAAACAGGCAGGTGACACTGCGGGAGCAGAGGCGGCCCTCTCCGTTCCCCTGGCTCTTAAAGTGCGGGAGCTCACGATCACCGATGCCAGACTGGAAACCGTGGACCCGGAGAGCGAGGACATCTCTGTCCTGGAAATCCCACGCCTGGAAGCCACCGGCCTCAACCTGGACCAGACACCGATCCCCCTCTCCATGGAATTACGCGTACCCGGTGAGGAGGTTATCTCGGTTCTGCTCGAGGGTGAGCTGCGCGTCAGCCAGCAACAACAAGTCGTGCAGCTGGATAACCTGGAGGTACAGGTCAATGGCGTTATGGCGCAGCCGGTGAATCTGCAAACCAGCGGGGAAGTCGATATCAATCGCCAGGTCGCCGACCTGAAGCTGTCGCTGCATCTCGGCGAGGCCCAGGCCAAGGGCAAGGTGCGCTACGCCAGTTTTGAAAGCCCACAGGTTGACGCGATACTCAAGCTCAACCAATTCAGCCCCGCGCTGCTGGCGCTGGCGGGACCGGAAGCTGCTTCTGCGGACGCCACAGAGACCACTGCTGCCAGCGGTGACGAACCCCTGCCGTTGGACGCAATCAGGCTTATCGACACCCGCGCCAGGCTGGCCATAGAACAGGCTGTGTTCGAACCGCACGTCGTCACCGACGTCAAAGTCAGCCTGCGGGCAAAGGAGGGCGTGATAACCGTCGATACCTTCACTGGCAAGTTGCATGGCGGAGAGTTGGACCTGACCGCCACATTCAATGGCAAACATAACACCGCCAGCCTTGTAACCGAGGGTAAAGTCGATGCTCTGGATATTGCCACTGCCCTGGCGGCCATGGAGAGCGAACCCGTGTTCAGCGGCAGCGCCAGCCTGGACTGGAAGCTGAATGGCAGGGGACGTACACCCAACGAACTGGTTGCCGCCCTTAAGGGCCCGATCAATTTAACCACTGCCGAACCTGCACTCAGGGGAATGAGTGTCGAGGGCATGTTGTGCCAGGCAGTCGCCCTGGTCAACCAGGAAAGCCTGACCACCACGTTTCCGGCTGACACCCGCTTCCAGACCCTGGGAGCCGCGCTGACACTGGACGACGGGAAACTGAACCTGAAGCCACTGAAGGCTCAGCTGCCACAGATTCAGCTTACCGGTAGCGGCTCACTGGATCTCCTCAGCCAGAATTTCAAAACTACCTTCAAGGCCCGCCTTTCGCCGGAGCTGGAGCAGCTTGACCGGGCCTGTCGCGTCAGCAAGCGCCTGACGGCCATCGACTGGCCGGTTAAGTGCAAAGGCAACACCGCGGACGACCCCGGCAAGTGGTGCGGAGTCGACACGGAGCAGATCATCGAGGACATGGCCAAGAACGAGGCCAAGCGCAAAGTCGAAAAAGAGGCTGGAAAACTCCTGGATAAATTGTTCAAGTAGGCGCTCAGTTGAGCACGCGATACCCGCGCCCGGCGAGGCAGCGCTTCACCACCCGCACCTCAGTTTGCTCCCCCTGGCTGAGCCCCTTGGCACCACCGGTCACCGCGCCAACACCGGCGCCTTTCACGGCATCGTCACTGCCACCGGTGATAGCGCCGATAGCGCCCCCCACAGCGGCACCGGAAGCGGCACCCCGTGCGCCTTTCTCGGCGGTTTTCACCTCCTGGGAATACTCTCGGCACTCGGCGAGATCCTGTTCGTAGCGGGCCATATCCACACCCTTCTTGTCGATGATTATTTCATCGGTGGTGGTGCAGGCAGACAGCAACACCAGCAGGGGCAGAATCAGTAGTTTATTCATTTTCCTAGATTAACACGCTGCCGCCGTGCAGGCGGTAAAGATTTGTTAACCCCGCGGGATGGTCGTACAAGGTGCGATCAAGATCGGCAAAAAATTTACCCAGGTCAATTTTCTCGCCACACAGAACTGATATCCTAGCATTCTTATTACCAAGGGCTCCCTGTGACCGATACCCTGAAAAAACTCCTGCTGGCCATGCTGGGCAGCCTGCGCGACCTGCTGCCTATCATACTGGTCATTGTGTTTTTCCAGTTCTTCGTGCTGCAGCAACCGCTGCCCAATATCGGCCAGATTCTGTTGGGCGTCCTGTTCGTGGTACTCGGGCTGACTTTTTTCATCTACGGACTGGAACAGGGCCTGTTTCCCATTGGTGAGTCCATGGCCACCGCTTTTGCCCGCAAAGGCAGCCTGTTCTGGCTGATCGTATTCGCCTTTTCCCTGGGTTTCGGTACAACTGTTGCCGAACCCGCCCTGATAGCCGTCGCAGCAGAGGCCTCAGAGATAGCAGCCACCGGCGGCATGATCGATACCGCTGCGGCGGCAAAAAAGAGCTACGCCAACGGGCTGCGCTACACGGTAGCTTTGTCGGTAGGGCTGGCCATCGTCATCGGCGTCATCCGCATATTGAAGGGCTGGCCGGTACAGTGGTTGATCATTGGCGGTTACATCCTCGTGGTAATCATGACCATGTTTGCGCCGAAGGAAATCATCGGCATCGCCTACGACTCGGGTGGCGTGACCACCTCCACCATCACTGTGCCCCTGGTGACCGCTCTGGGCGTAGGACTGGCCTCCTCCATCCGCGGCCGTAACCCGATGATCGATGGCTTCGGACTGATCGCCTTCGCCTCACTGACGCCAATGGTTTTTGTGATGGCTTACGGAATGATGATCTGATGGACATATTCGCGGAAATTTTCACGGTATTTGCCGGCACGATCACTGACGTACTGCCAATCGCCGCAATCATCTTCGGCTTCCAGTTTGCGGTACTGCGACAGGCGCCCGCCAACCTGGGCGAAATACTGATCGGCTTTGCCTGGGTGCTGGTGGGACTGTCCCTGTTCCTGCTGGGACTCAAGTGGTGCCTGTTCCCGCTGGGAAGACTTATGGCAGAACAGCTCACCGACCCCGCCTTCATCGAGGCCGGCCTGGAAGTTCATGAAACCATGGCTGACATAGAGTGGCGCGATTACTACTGGGTGTACATATTCGCCTTCATGATAGGCTTCAGCACAACCATTGCAGAGCCCTCACTGATCGCTGTAGCGATCAAGGCCAACGAGGTGTCGGGCGGCGCGATCGGCATCTGGGGACTGCGCATCTCCGTGGCATTAGGCGTAGCCATCGGCATCTCCCTGGGCTGCTACCGAATCGTGGTGGGGGATCCCATTCACTGGTACATCATCACCGGTTACATCATCGTGGTCTTGCAGACGACCGCGGCGCCAAAACTGATTATTCCACTGGCCTATGATTCAGGTGGTGTCACAACCTCCACCGTCACGGTGCCGCTGGTGGCGGCCCTGGGCCTGGGCCTTTCTGAAACCGTACCGGGGCGCAACCCACTGATTGACGGTTTCGGCCTGATCGCCTTTGCCAGCCTGTTCCCCATTATGTCAGTAATGGGGTACGCACAAATGTCGGAAGCAAAAGCAAAACTTAACCAACGGCGGTCGCGGGTACCGGCTGACCAGGACACAGCGTGAGGAGAGCATCATGCATTTCAAAATGATTATCGTATTTGTCGAGGACAGTAAAACCGACGCCGTGATGGATGCGGCGCGGAACGCGGGTGCTACCGGGGCCACTGTCATTAACAACGCCCGGGGAGAGGGGCTGAAGGTCAGCAAAACCTTTTTCGGCCTGTCCCTGGAGACACAACGGGACGTTATCCTGTTCCTGGTGGAGGAACATCTTAGCCGCCGTATACTGGAGGAGATCAATCTCGCCGGGGAATTCGATGTGGAACCCGGAACCGGCATTGCCTTCCAGATCGACGTTGAAGATGCGGTGGGCATCGTCCACCAGGCCGAAAAAATATCAACCGAGCTGGAGGACCTACTCTAATGGACAAGAAGATCATCAAGACGCGGGAAGTGATGCACGACAGGCATCTGGAACTGGACGGCATGGCAACCGTCAAGCAGGCCCTGGACACCATGAAGGCGGAGCAGTCAGACGTGGTGATCGTTAAAAAACGGCACGAGCACGATGCCTTCGGCATCCTGTTGCTCTCCGATATCGCCAAGAAAGTGCTGGCCAGGGATCGGGCCTCTGAAAGGGTCAACGTCTACGAGATCATGTCAAAGCCGGTGATTACGGTGGATCCCGATATGGATGTGCGCTATTGCGCAAGGCTGTTCGATCAGTTCGGCCTGTCCAGTGCACCGGTAATTGAGGACGGCCGGGTGCTTGGCGTGGTCAGTTACAAGGA
>JAACFI010000187.1 GCA_009937575.1 Haliea sp. | reverse complement strand
GGGCGCTCGATGGGCTGCTCGGCGATCTCGGGGTGCTGCCTGAACAGGTCGACCAGGCGCAAGCGGTTTTCCAGGGTGCGCAGTAGATCGCCCCGCGCGACCATGCGCCCCATCAGCGATAGATCTGCTTCCTTGTGCAGGCAGTCCAGCAACAGCGCCAGGGGAGCGAGAAAATCCTCATCGCCGAAATCGTCGAGCCCGGTGTTGTCCCGGGCGGCCTGCAGTAAGCGCTCAGCGTCCAGTTTCACCGGTTGCAGGCCGGCGGCGCCCAGGCCGCGGCCGGCCAGGTTGAGCAGACGTACGGCGAAGGGCAGCCTGGATGGCTTTGAGCTCATCCGCCCTGCCGTAGATCGGCCAGCTTCACCACGCGGGCCTGTGGCGTGTCAGCCTCTCCCTCCACCAGGAAGAAACGCCAGAACACCAGTCCAAACGGATTGCCCTCTGTGTCCAGCCAGTTCGGCAGGCCGGGATCCTCGTGAGCCAGGATGAGGCGGAAACTGCCGTCGGTTTCCAGCGCGGTCTGTTCGCGGTTGAGTGAAACCGTGCGCGTGGTGTAATCGAGGGTCTGTTGAAAGCGGTTCCACAGGCAGACGTTGCCGAAGCGGCACTCGGGCCAGCGGCCGGTGATCACCAGAGCCTCGTCGTCCCCGATAAAGAATGGGGCCATGGAATAGTGCGCGTCGAAGGCTGCCAGGCCAAAGTCTCCCGGGGTCTGTGGTGGCGGGAACTCGTTGGGTGTTATCGACATGAAATTCGGCAGCTCGCCGCTGGCCAGTGCCGGCATATCCAGGGTGCGACTGCGCACCGCATTGCTGACCCTGCGAATCCCCGCCGCTATGCTGCTGTCTGTCGGCGGTTGTGGTACCGCGGTCCTGCTGAGACACTCTATGCGCATGCGCGGTTCCAGTCGGGGGTCCATGGCCGCGGGTTCAGGGTGTTCGAAGTAGTGCCGGGTGGTGACCCGGGATGCGCCCTCACCCAGGGGAAGCCAGTTACCGGGTCTGGACTCGCCGCCCAGGTAAACCGTGAAGTCCCCGTTGCTGTCGATCTCCAGGTCTGCGTCGTTGATCACCCCGGCGGTTTTCTTCGCCATGTGGCCTTCCGCCGCGCCCTCCTCGATGGTCAGGGAAAAATACACCGCGCCCTGCATGGTACCGTTGATGACGTAGCTGTGTTCAGGGCTCAGCGGCGCGTCGAAATAGATGGCGTCGCTGTTATCGCCGGTCAGCTTGCGGCCGGGCGTCACGATGCGGCGGAAATCCGGATTGCTGGCATCCTGTTCGAAGTAGCCCACAAGGCTGGCTTCGATAACGTGCATCAGCGCCCTGTGTGACCCCGCCACGTCCTGTTCGCTGTTGAGGTTTCGCTCCTCGCCGCACCAGTGCTCGTCAACCTCCTGCAGCAGCGCGATAAATTCCCGGAGGGCTCTCCGGCTCTCTGTTTCAATGGTCATACTTGCTCCCGGTTATGTGGATGCTTGTGTTCGTATTCGATGTCGAATTGCTCCCGGTAGAACATCAGCCGCCGGTCGACTTCCTGTTCATCCAGGGTGAAGTCATGCAGGCTGTATTGGTGGGCGCCGTGCTGGTGCTGCCGGTTACTCTCTATCCATTGCTCCATGGAAGATCGGGTGGACGCCTCCAGCGGCAGCTCCAGGAAATTGTAAACGCCCTGTATCGCCCCCCGCCAGTCGGTGCTGATGTTAGCGTAGTGGAGGTCGTACTGGTTTTCTGCGGGGACCATTTCCCGGCGGACGCGCAGGGTCTTGCGCAGCATGCGTTCCGTTTTACCCAGCCACTCCCGGCCCACCCAGTCCGGGGTGATCGAGTCGCTATCGCGCACGATGGCGTTCCAGGCCATTGAGCAGGCGGAACCCACCGCCTTGACCGGGTCCCGGTGAGAGAAAATCAGCCTGGCATTGGGAAATACCTGCAGCAGGGCGTCGAGGTCCTGCATGTGCTGTGGCGTCTTCAGTACCCACGGTTTGTCCTCAGGGTCGCTGCGATACCAGGAAATGATTTTCAGCAGGGTTATCATGTACTGGTAAGCGGCAGTCTGGTCGTGGGTCATCAGCCATTCGGCGAAATCGGGGATTTTTGCCTGTATCTCGAAGAGCTGGCTTGAAAAGGCATGTTGTATCAAGCCAACCTCTTCCTCAACCTCGAAGGTACCCAGCGGGTGCACCGCGGCGATCTGCGGACTCATATAGAGCACCGCTTTGAGGCCCTGGTCCAGGGCCTTGATGCGCGGGTCTGCCTGCCCGCGGTCGCGTGCGGCGAAGCACTCCGGCCAGGGCACAGGGTAGACACTCTCCCAGGACTGCAGGTGCAGGAAGCGGGGGTCGCAGGCCAGCAGGCGGTGCAGGCGGGTGGTGCCGGAGCGCGCCAGGCCAACCACTACCACCGGGTCCTGTAAGCGGCGTTGCAGGATCTCGGGATGTCGTTGTAATAGCTCCTCGGCGTACAGCCGGTGTTTGAGAATGCGCAGGATATTGGCGCGATTCATAAACCTGCCCAGCGGATTGAGATCTGCCTGCTCCAGGGATGCGATCAACAGGCGCATGGGTTCCAGGAAAGACTCATCGCCGAAATCTGTCAGGCCGGTGTCACGACGCGCCCTTGCCAGCAGGGTCTCCGCTCGCAGATCCATGCGTGCCATGCCCAGTGCGTTCGCACCCCTGATCATACCGTTGATGGCGCGAATCGGTTTTCGGTGGTAGTCGACTGCCCGGGGGCGCATGCTCCAGTGCCTTTAGCTGTTGTGAAAATCCCCCGCCCGGCCCTCGAACTGGGCAGTGACTGCTTCCAGTTGATTGGGACTGCCCAGCAGCTCCCTGGTGACGGCAGCTTCCTCCGCCAATCCCTCCGCAACACTGACAAGGGCCGAATGGTTGAGCAGCTGTTTTGCAGCGCGCACCGCGTCCGGGTTGCGTCCGGCAATCGTGCTGGCCATGGCCAGGGCTTCTTCCACCGGCGTTTCGCTCAGTTCCGTGACCAGCCCGTACTGCAATGCCTGCTCGCCACTGAACCTGCGCCCGGTCATCACCAGTTCCTTGATGCGATCCAGGGGCGCAAGCCGGCGCAGTGACTGTGAAGCGGACATGTCCGGCAGCAGGCCCCAGGTGATTTCCACGAACCCCAGCTTCGCGGCGGGGTGGGCGATGCGGATGTCGGCTCCCAGCGCCAGGTTCAGTCCGCCACCCAGGGTGGCCCCCTGTATTGCGGCAATGACCGGTACCGGCACTTCCTGCCACAGCCATCCGACCTGCTGCGCCCGGTTGGCTCCCCCGGGGCTGACATCTTCCATGGCCGCCTGCACATCGTTGCGGTCGGTCGACAGGTCGCCGCTGGTCATTTCGTCGAAGGCACTCATGTCCAGTCCCGCACAGAAACTCTTGCCATTGCCGGATATTACGATCGCGCGCACCTCTCCCGGGTCGGCCATGGAGCGGGCGAATTCCAGCAGGCCGTTCATGATGCCCGACTCGATGGCATTGTGAGCCTCCGGTCGGTTGAGTCGCAGATGGGCAACATGGTTGTCGATGGAAATCTGCAGGGGGTCAGTCACTGGTCGCTGTCCTCTTTACGGTTTCGGTCATATGCCCGAGAATGTCTCATCAGTCAAACGGGTGCTCAAGGGCGGGACTGGCCATTGATCGATAACAGAAATGATCCACGGGACGGGATCCTCGCCGCCGCCAAGCGCTGTTACCTGTCCGCCGGCATCTCCGCCACTGGCATGAAGGAGGTGGCGCGTGAAGCCGGCATCGCACGCTCCACCCTCTACCGTTACTTTCCCGGCCGGGATGACCTGCTGGTGGCCACCATCAAGCGGGAAATGGAAGCGCTCAATCAGAAGATCCGCAGTAAAATGGACAGTCTTCACGATCCGGCTGACCTGGTGGTGGAAGGCCTGATCGTGGCAATCAAGGAGGTCCCCCGCAATCCCCTGTTGCGGGCGGTGTTTGCCTCGGAGGAGGACAGCCGGGCCCGTCGGGTGATCTGGAGTTCGGACGTCATCGTCGATTTCGGCGAAGAGTTGATGGAGGACGTAATCCGCCCCGCCGGGGAAGCGGGTATCCTGCAGGATGCGGTGCGACCCGAAATCCTGGTGGAGTGGGTGTACCGCCTGCTGTTGTCATTCCTTACGCTGCCCAGTAACTGGATTGAGAGCGACCGGGAACTGCGCGCTACGCTGCACGCGCTGCTGGTGCCGGTGTTGCTGAACTAGCGGGTGCCTCAACGGCCGAGCCCGCCATGATCTCGTGGGCGCAGTTGTAGCCGGGCAGGAACGTGACCCCTGGCCCCGGATGGCAGGAGGCGCCGCACAGGTACAGGCCGGCAAGCGGCGTGGTGTGGCCGGTGCCGTCCACCAGGCAGCGCTCGCCGATCATCTGGTCCGGGTGCAGCAGGCCGTGAGTCCAGTCGCCGTTGGTCACCCCCTGCATACTGGCGAAGTGATCCGAAGAAAAAATGGCCTGGTCGGTGATCAGTTCCCTGAAGTCGGGCATATGCAGGCAGATATGATCGATGATTTTTTCCGCCATCTGGTCCCGCAGTTTTCCGCGCAGCGGTTTTTCCGCCTCGCAGGGGAAGTAAAATCCGTAGGCGCTGGCGATATGGCAGCCCTCCGGTGCCAGGCTGCTGTCCACCACCGTGGGGATCTGGAAAGCAAGGGGTATCCGCTCCGGCAACTCGCCGCGCAGGCAGGTCTCGTAACTGCGTTGTAGTTCCTCCGGCTCCAGCACCATGGCGCCGCCGAAGCGGGCTCCCGGAATACGGTTGAGTTTCTGCAGGTGCTGCGAATAGCTGGGCAGGCCGCGGAGCTTGAACAGCATGTGTACGAATGCCCCGCGGTGGGTGAATGCGTCGACTCTCTGCTGATCTTCCACTGCCAGTTCATGGCCGGACAGCAAGCGGTTGAAGGTGGCCTGCTTGTCCAGGTTGGAGATCACCGTGCGTGCGCGTATCTGCTGGCCGTTTTTCAACTCCACGCCAACCGCGCGCCCCTGTTCGACAAGAATGCGCGTAACCTGTTGTTTCAACCGTACCTCGCCGCCCAGTTCCTCGATCTGCTGTGCCAGGCTCTCGGAAAGACGGCCGATACCGCCCCTGACCCGCTGCATCAGTCCCTCGGATCCCTCCTGTGCCATGGTGTAAATCAGGCACAGGCCGGAGCCTGGGGTGTAGGGGCCCTTGTAGGTCGCCTGCACGCTGGCGAATGCCATGCTGGCGCGCAGTTCTCGGTGTTTCACCGGGTCCGGGAAGAAGCGATCGATGATGTCCATGGCCGAGCCCTTGAAGGCCAGTTCCAGGTGTTCCCGCTGCACCGGGGTGTCGGCCTCGGCGATGAGGTCTTCAAGCCTGCGCGGCGCCTTGCGGGCTGTAAAGCGATCCAGCACCCTGGCCGGGTATTCGCAAAATTTCATCAGGCGGATGAATCCGAGCATGGCGCCGGGCCCGAAGCTGCGCAGTATGTTGAAGGACAGCTTCAGCGGATTCTTGAAAAATATCAACGGCCGCCCGTCCGCCCCGGTAAGGTTCACCGCCATCACCGGCAGGGGCAGCAATTCCACCCCGTGGGATTCGAAATCGAAGTACTCCTTGATTTCCCGGGACAGGGGGAACAGGCAGCTGGCGCCGACTTCATTGCGACACCCCTTGAGGATTTCGCGGGTGCCGCCCATGCCACCAACATAGTTGTTCTTCTCCAGCAGCAGTACCTGGTGTCCGTTGCGTGCCAGCACCAGGCCGGTGGCGAGACCGTTGTGGCCGGCACCGATCACCAGGCAGTCCACGGGTTCTGGCTGTGTGCTTGTTCCGGTCTGATTGCTCATACTGTGCGCTCCGCATGGGCGCAGGCAGCTTGTGCCTGCCAGCTGTCGGACATATTATTAAAAATGTCCTATCAGGGCAATACGGGCGGGTATGCATAATTGCCCTGGTGGGTATTGGCGAAGGAGAAGGTATTCCCGGTGAAAGTAATTGAGACAACTAACCTGGGACTGGCGGCAGCCAGGGGCTGCTGGAGGATAGCCTTCGATGCACTGTCTGCCGACAGCCTGCCCTACAAGGCGGACGACGTGGTTAGTCCGGATGTACTGGAGGGCTTGCTCAATGACTGGTCCCTGGATGAAGGTCGTGTACCGGCGCGCATCAGTGCTGTGCATCGCCAGGACATTCCCTCGATAAGCAGCAACTGTCACAACCTGGTACTGACCCTGGAGCAGGCAGGAAAGTCCAGTCTGCCCGACAGCCTGTTCGTCAAGTTGCCCATGGAATCCCTGGTGACCCGCTGGTTTTTCAGCATCATCAATTCCTGGCGCCTGGAATCGCATTTTTTCCGCCACGTGGCTCGCGACCTGCCCCTGCGCACACCGGTGACATACGCCACACACTGGCAGGGTAGCCGCTTTTTCCTGGTCCAGGAGAACCTGCACGAGGACCCGACGGTAGGCCTGTTTACCAATCCCGACATGATGGCCGGTCCTCCCATTGACCTGGCCTACCGCTGCCTGGATGCCTTTGCGCGCCTGCACGCTACCCATTACGACCTGGACAGGGCAGAACAGGAGCGCATCCTGCCGCTGGATTTTCATCCCTTCCTGTCACCGACGATGGGAGTCCTGTCCAAGACCCTCAATCGCCTGGGGTTGAAGCCCTGCATGAAGAAACATCCCGACGCGATTCCCCCTGATGTCGTTGCCGCCTATAAGCTGAGCCTGAAACACTGGGACGAGTTGCTCGATTACTGGTTTGCCGGCCCGCTGTCCCTGCTGCATGGGGACAGTCACCTGGGAAACTTCTTCGTCAGCGGTGACGACATGGGTATGCTCGATTGGCAGGCCGCCCACTGGGGCAAGGGCATCCGCGATGTGCAGTATTTTCTGATTGATTCGCTGCCGGCGGACATCCTGGCGTCCCATGAGCGGGAGCTGGTGGACTACTACGTCGAGCGTAGGGGCCACTACGGTACCGCCATCGATGGTGAAGCCACCTGGCAGGAGTACCGCAGTTTCACCTACCACACGCTGATGACCATCGTGGTGTCGATCGGCTTTGGCGCACTCAATGAAGAACAGGATGTACTGATGACGGAGATCCTCAGCCGCGCGGTGGCCGCGGTGCGGCGGGTCGACTATGCTGGTTGGCTACACGATTTTCTCGATTAGGGAGAGGGCGGGTTCGCGGTTAAAGCGGTACGTTGTTGCGATAAACAGGTCAGCATCAGCAGCGTGAACACAGGGAGGGCAAGTACTTTCAGGTCCACGGGCAGCGTGCCTGTCGTCGGCCAAAAAAATGAATCCAGATACTAGCGCGTAAGGCGCCGGGTAACCAAGTGGCTACTGTTCCAGGTGTGCGTCAAGGATCCCCTGTATTTTCACCGCGCGATTGCTGAAAATCCACTCGACACCGCGATTCAGCTCGCGGAACAGGGCGTTCCTCGAGTGCAGGAACCCGGTACCGATGCGCTGTCCCGCGTCGCCGTGTGTCCGCTGTAAGTAACGGTTGAGCATCAGGTAGTGCCCGGTCAATCCCCCCAGGCCCATTTCGAGGCAGTGTCGGCTCAGGTGCCGCACGTTCAGCTCGGCAACCAGGAAGCTGTACGTTCGCGGTACGAAGTCTACGTGCCCGACCAGGTCCGGGTCCAGCAGCAGGAAATGGTAGTGCTTCCCCGGTGTCAGTGACGACAGGGTGGCCTGCAGGATCGCCTTCTGCTGGGCCGGCTGGGGGTAGGGCTCTGCCTTGATCTCCAGCATCAGGTGGGTGTTGCCACCGAATTCCTCCACCAGTTCCCGCAGTGAGGGAATCAGCGGGAAACGCTCTCGTAACTCGTCGAAACTGAGCTCACGCAACTCTACCGGGTCGCCGAACAGGCGCCCACAGCCCGGATCGTGGTGGATGACCGGCACCAGGTCCGCGGTCCAGCGGATGTCACACTCGATCCCCCAGACGCCTGCCTGGCGGGCGGCATCGAAGGCCGGCAGGGTATTTTCCAGAACCTGGCGGTTGTCGTTCTCCCCGCGGTGGGAGATGATCTTGCACTGGTGCAGTGAAGCCTGCGAGGGCGGGTGCCGGGGTATGGTCGCCATCACCAGGTCTATCGCCTCCAGGGCTGCACGTTGTAGTAATTGGCGCATCCGCCGACTCCGTAAAAATGGCTTGCTTAAATAGTAGCGCTAACGGAGAGTGAAGTGTTAATACGCGATGGGGTTGCGATATGACCAGCGGTGACACTGAAACAAGCCCGCAGTTGCAGAATTCCGCCCCCCGTCGGGAGGTACTGGCGTGGGCCTTCTACGATGTCGCCAATTCCGGCTACACCACCGTGGTGCTCACCACCATTTACAGCGCCTACTTTGTCGCCGTGGTGGCGGGGGAGCTGGAGAACCAGTCCCCGGGCCTGCCCACCCTGTTGTGGACAGTATCGGTTGCCCTGGCCAATTTAATTGTACTGTTGAGCGCCCCGGTGCTGGGGGCTATTGCCGATTACCGGGCCAGCAAGAAACCTTTCCTGATGGCT
>JAACFI010000186.1 GCA_009937575.1 Haliea sp. | reverse complement strand
TACGAGATCGTGCTTGGGTCGTAAGTCGTCTGAAATCGTGATCTTTTGAGTGGCGATTACTACTTCACGAAGCGAATCAGTAACCTAGCCTTTCAGAAATTAGGCCCGGAAAATCACTTAGGATTCCTCCACTTATTCCTACCGAGCCGTCAAACCGAAGGAGGAGTTATAATTTTGGCGGCTTGCTTAAGCCGAAGCACTCTACTCACAACAGCCTAATTGTTGGTCTTACGCGCCAGGTCGTCGATACAGGCACACAGCCGTTTATGAAATTTCGGTGTGGCATCCGCTGCGTACGTCATAAACATACCCACAAGTACCTGAGTGCGGTACCTCTCTAGGTCGATGTATCCGTTTACCCAGTCCTGACGTGCCAAGCGCTGGCATCCGAACAGCTGCTCTGCCAGCCAGCCACTGTCGATGTTGCCCCGCAGGTAGCCCTGTCGCTGCGCCTCCTCACAGATGTGCTTGGCTATTTTCAGTGACCTGTTGAAGATTCCAGTTGGCAGTTGATGCTCGAACAAACCCGCTCGCTCACCAGCCACAAAAGCCGCACGGTAGAACGCTTCATCTTCCTGATAGAGTGAAAGGAGGTTGTCGATGAAAGCCTCGGCAGCTGCAACGGGATCGGAGATATCGGGGTTGGAGACGGCTTTGTCCACCCGGACGACCATCTCACTGCACAACTCTTCAAACACATCGTGCTTCTTGCCGAAAAGATTGTGTATGGTGGGTACGGAAACACCGGACCTTGCAGCGAGTTCGCTTAATGTAAAAGCCTCAAAACCCTGGGTGGTGATCAGGTCCCGGGCAACGCTTAGAATTTTCTGCCTGCGCAGTTCCTTATTGACCTGGCGTGTGGAGTTTCCACGAGCAATGCCGGTCTGGCTCATTTCTGTACCTGGCTTTTTTAATGAATAGGGTTGACTACAGATTTTATGCAATATAAAATTTTATGCAACATTAAATCTGCGGAAAGATTAACATTATGAAGCAAGATACCCTGAAATCAATTGAGGCCTGCGCTGCACATTATGGAGAACATGCAGATGCGATGCGCAATTACCTGCTAGAAGGTGAACGGGCTGCCGCTCAGATTAAAAACCGGGGACCTATCCGCTTCGATGAAAATGGTGCCCTCTCTCAGGACATTGTGAATGCATATTCCGCGTATGGTTTCTATGTCTTCGAGGGAGTCCTGAAGAAGGAGGAACTCGAGGATATTCATGCCGATCTGGAAAACATGCGCGCCAGCTTCCCTGCTGAGCCGGGCGCCAGTCTCACACGAGATGGTAAACCGGCCCTCGGTGCCGACTGTAAGGCGCTGAACCTCCTCTGGGCCAAGCCGCTCGGAGATCCCCTGGGCGGCACTGCGATGGCCAATGGTCGTCACCAGGTAAAATTGTTTGAGCCGGAAGCTGACGAAGGCGCACCCGAGGAGGCGCCTTTCGTGCTGCTGGGATCTCTACAGTTCTCCGACGCCTGCCTGCGCGTCTACGGACATCCCGAGCTGCTCCGGGTCGCCGCAGCGGTAAACGGCAAGGACTTCACACCCTTTAACGAAACGCTTTTTATAAAGGATCCCGGCGTCGGAGCAGCAGTTTCCTGGCATCAGGACGGAGATACCCACTGGGATAGCGAGGCTTTTGACGAGGGGATTCACGGCTTCAATTTCATGGCGCAAGTGTACGGCAGTACCGCGGTCAACGGAGTATGGGTTCTTCCGGGCAGCCATAAGCTAGGTAAGTTGGATATCAAGCAGTTGGTAGAGGAGTCCGGCAGTGAGCGCCTCGAAAATGCAGTGCCTATTCTGTGCAATCCTGGCGATGTTGCCATCTGTAATCGGCAACTGGTGCACGGCTCCTTTCCCAATTCCGGCTATGAGCCACGCGTTACGGTAAATTTTGGTTTCCATCGTCGTTCCTCGGTACTCGGGGTGACCGGCGCCGGCATGCACAGCCCGGCAGAGGTCTATGACAATGAATTGATAGAGGAGCGCTCCCGCGTGATTGGCTACGCTATCGACGCGCGCAAGCAACGCTACCCGCAAGAGGAATCTTTCCAGTACTGGCCATTTACCCGGAGTGGCAGGCAATACACCTGGGACATGGAGGCAAAACGCTCGCTCAAGGACTACAACCTGCACGACCTCAGTATCTGAAACTGGGACAGCAGAGTGCTGACAAATTAATCTCACCGGGCCTTAGATAAGAAGGTCTGGCCGGAGGTGTGCCTGGGAAGGGTATCGACCAGTGACTATGCTTACTTGAACTCCCAGCGATGCCTCCATCCTATACTTCACTTGTCAAACCCCCACATTGGGATACAATTTGAACCGACTGCGCTTCACCTCAACCTGTTCAGGGGGTGCTACTGGTGGACTGTCCCAAATGCACAGGCCTGTTGAGCCTGCATACTTACGGTGAACACATAACACTTCATCGGTGTGGAACCTGCCACGGGCTGTGGTGTCATCCAGAGAGCCTTTCAAGCATGAAGGACGAATGGATGTCCGAAGCGGTCCTGGACATAGGCGATCCCGCCGTCGGTTCCCGTCTCAATAAGGCGGTGAACATTTCGTGTCCTAGCGGCCACGGCTTGATGGAGAGAAGATCAGATCCTGAGCAACCCCATATCTGGTACGAAGAGTGCACCACCTGCCGTCATGTTTTTCTTGATGCCGGTGAATTTACCGACCTTAAATTCAAGACCTTGATGGATTGGGTGAAAAAAGTCTTCATCTAAAATCACCGAGGATCGGAACCCGCTCTCCGTCGTACCTACCTCTCTATCTCCACATCTTCACGCAATTGCGGTTCGATTTTTCGTTTAGTGTGCGTCAGCACAAGCAGCGCTGGCAGTAATGTCAGGTTCGCCACCAATGCCAGCAGCATTGCAATAGCCGTCCACACGCCGAACAGGACGGTGGGTACAAAGTTCGAGAGACACAAAACCGAAAAACCGGCCACCACGGTAAATGACGTGTAATACAGTGCCCGGCCGATACTCTCGTGGCTGAAACTCACCGCGATCCTGGCATCTCCCCAGCGTGCGTGTTCTTCCCGAAATCGGTGCAGATAGTGAATAGTGTCATCGACACCGATCCCGATACAGACCGCCGCAATCGTTGTGGTCATCATATCGAGCGGTATGCCGGCATAACCCATCGTCCCAATAACCATTGCGGCCGCCAGTGTATTCGGGATCATCCCCAATAGCGCATGGGGCAGGGATCTCAGCAGGATCAGGAACATGACAAAAACCACTAACAGGATGTAGCTGAGTGTGCTGATCTGGGAGTTGAGCAGTTGCGATAGCATGCTGTTAAACAGCACCATCATCCCTGATACCACGACTTCTTCATCAGAAAACGTCAGCTCCGCCTTGCCATAATCCTGGATTTCCCGCTTGAATTCCTCCCGGTCAAAGCCGGGCCCACTTTCGATAATACGGCCGGACAAGCGCATCTGACCTGTAGCAGGATGGCCGAAGGGCGCGATGATCTGGGTATGAAGATCGGGGGGTATCGCCCCCAAAATGGCGACCACCTCCAGGGTCGTCAGTTTGCGCCCGTCAGTAAACTCCCGGGCGAAGTCCTCCAGGGCCGTAAAGGATAATACCTTCCCCACCTGAGGCTTGGATTCCAGGAACCGGTGCATCTTCTCCAGGTCGTCCAGTTTTTCACGGGTAAACCAATAGCGTTCCGGGTATTCATCTTCCTCCTCGGTGGCAAAAATATCCTCCTCTAACTCGTCATCCGCACCGAAAGATAGCTCTTCATAGGGCGGAAATCGCACCACTACATCAAACGGGATGGTGCCACCCAGCTTAGTGTCCAGGTAATACATACCCTGGTAAATCTCGGTGTCGGTGTCGAAATACTCCGCAAAGCGGTTGTCCAGCGACACCCGCGCAATACCAAAATAGGCCACCACGGCCATGACCGCGCCTATAACCGTCACAAGCCACGGGTTCCAACTCACCATCTGGCCCAGACCCCGAATGGCGTTATTCGGGGCCTTCAGGTTGGAGCCCGGCCGACCTTTCGGCAGGATCAACAGGACAGCGGGGAAAAATGTGAAGGTGACAAGAAACGAAATCACAATGCCGATACACATCATCCAGCCAAAATACTCCACTGGCAGGATGCCGCTGACTGTCAGCGAGCCAAATGCGGCAATGGTCGTGAGAGCCGTATAAAAGCAGGGCGCAAATTTACTGCGCATGGTCTCGTATACCATTGACACCTGATCCATATCAGGCTGGGTGATCAACAGCTCCCGATATTGAACAATCAGGTGAATGATCAATGAAACGGTAGTAATGCCCAGCAATGAAATGAAGTTGGACGAAATGACGGTGGCCTGCCATTCGAGAAACCCGAGGAAACCGACGGTGTAGACCACGCCTATGGCAGCGGTCGCGATGGGTAAAACCACCCAACGTATACGTCGGAAAAAAATCCATAGCGCAATGACAATGAGCACAATCACCGCGCCACTGAAAACGGACAAGTCACTCTTAACGTATGTGATCATGTCGGCCGCAATCATGGGTACCCCGCCAAGATACAGGATGCCTGCATCCTGGTATCGATTGCGTACTTCGCGAATATCCGCGATGAGTTTCTCGCGTTGCTGGCGGTGCGCCTCTTTTGTCAGGACATAATCGTTCCGCGCGGTTTTCCAGTGTTCACCACTGGTGACAGCTGATCTTTTCAGTTCGTCGAGCCTGGCCTTTACCTTCTCCAACTCCAGGTTGGGAGCCAGGTCAATTTTCATCGCCGTGGCGGTACCATCTCCGGTAATCAACAATTCACGGAAAAACGGGCTTTGAGACAACTCGTTTTGTGCAAGCTCAAAGTCAGTCCCCGGTGACTGGAGTGTTGGAATTGCGCCCAGTAAGTCTTCGAGGACAACAGGCGGGCTTTTGAGTAAGGGCGCGTCCAGGACACTGAAAACACTCTTGACGCCTTCGACATTCCTGATGTCTTGCACAATGGCGTCCAGGGTTTCCAGGGCCTCAGGCGTAATAGGTTTTCGGCTATTGGGCTCAAATGTCAGGAAAAGAAAATCATCGCCGCCAAATACCTCGACCACTTCCTCGTACTCGGCCAGGTCGGCATCGCCTTCTACCACCAGCGTGTCGGAAGAGGCATCGAAGCGGAAATCACCCACGTAGTAAACGGCAAGTCCCAGCAGAATCCCGCATAGCAATAGCAATACCCATGGAACACGCAGATAGGCGAGCCAGACGAGGGACTGCGCGGAGTGGGCGTTATCAGACTCTGTATGCATAATTACGACAGCGATTATGTGCTATTTCGAAAACTCTTCCTCATCAGCTGCAGTCGCCCAGTTTTCGATCACCGTATCGACGTCATTGTTATTTGAAATCATCATTGAATCGAATTGGCTCCTGTAGGTAAGGCCCATGTTGATGCCGTCTACTATGATATTTCTTACCAGCCACGCCGATTCCTTCTTCGCCATACTATAGGCCAGCAGGAAGGTCGCGTCGTCCTGTGTCGTCACCTCCATGGAGATGGTCGCTTTGTTTGTCGGTGGTTTCTTTAGCGGGATAATCTCGATTGACTTGCTTTTGAATTTCACCAGGGCTTTCGTGTATACCTCGACCAGATAATTGCGTAATGTCTGCTGAAATGCGAGTCGCTGATCATCGATCGCCACCTTAAAGTGCTTCCCCATGATACCCCGGGTAAGAATCGCGAAATCGACCAGCTCGTCCAGTACGGCGCCCATCTGCCCGTACAGGACGCTTGGGTCACTTTCAAACTCTGCGCGACCTTCATTGACCAATGTGAGAATTTCGTCGGATTTAATCTGGACGAAGGCCTCCAGGGACTGCTCTGCAGCCTTTGAATTCGCTGCAACTATAAGGAAGAACAAAAATACCGAAACCAGTCTGAACATAGCATTTCCCCCGGCTTATTCCATGTCATCTAAAAATGGGTCTTCTTCGATTACTCCATCGTTAACCAGGAATTCGCGCCGCTGCAGAAAGGCATCGCGAATGAACAGGTAACGATCCCCGGTGATCAGTTCCTCGGCTTCCAGCAAGGAAGCGCGAGTTTGAATGGCCCAGACGATAAATAGGCCGTATCGAACGTATTCATCTTCGACAAACTGGACAGGGTGTGTATAGAAGGATGCGATATCACCAATCCCGGACCGGGTCGTCACCGGGCCCCAAAGGGGAATAACAAAATAGGCACCGCTGTTCACGCCCCAGACACCCAGCGTCTGACCGAAATCTTCATCGTGTTGCTCCAGGCCAAATTTCGTTGCCACGTCAAAAAATCCGAGAAGCCCCAAAGTGGTATTGACCACAAAACGACCCAGGTCTCTGAAGCCCAACCTGACCTTACCTTGCAGGAACTGATTCAGAATGGTGATCGGATAGGCGAAGTTATCATAGAAATTGGAGACAGACCTACGTACCGGTTCAGAGGTGATGTTGATGTATCCCTTGGCGAGGGGTTTCAGAATCAGGCGGTCGGCTTCATCGTTAAAAGCCATCACTTTTCGATTCATGCCTTCAAATGGATCGGGATTATCGACCGTCGCACAAGCCACTGAGAACATCACAATCCCCGCGATTATCCCTCGCTGAATAATAAGTCTCGTAAAGCCTATAAAGTCGTGCGCGGTATCCGGCAAAGTGTTTGGCTTCCTAAAAGTGCAGGCGTCTATTAGAAATGGCCACGCAGCTGGCCAATGGTTCCAGACGGGCTGTTCTAATTCGGTAATCAGCAAGAGCCGTCTGACGAACCTGAATAGGAAGCAGGTGTGGCCCTGAATGCTACCTACAACAACTATAGATTAAAATTCACCAAAGGGTAGATCAGTCCAGGATCTGCGCAGTCACCTCCCGAACCATCATCGGCAGGTCGAAGCGGTGGTACGGCAATCCGGCCGCGTTCGGACGGCGGTCCGGAGTTTCGGTGGCCGCTGCCGCTGGGAAGCCAGCCCGGTCAGTCCTTCGCTACCGCGCGCCTGCTACCGCGCGCCTGCTACCGCGCGCCTGCTACCGCGCGCCTGCTACCGCGCGCCCGGCCCCACATCTTACTGTTTTTTATAGATTTTCTATATAAGAGAGCGTCCGACTATAGCGGGGTGAGAGTGGCGCAAACCGTTACACTAAGGCCAGAGACGGCGCAGTGCGTCCGCCACCCGCTCCCGCGGTCCGCGAAATCCACGTGACTCGTCAATTCCCATAATGCTGATGGCTCTCCGGGTGAACTCTTCGGGATCTATTCCGAACCGTTCTGCCACGCGCACCACACCTTCCGGCATGGCAACCTTCGCCATAGCCATGGCGGTATCGGCCTTCATCTTGCTTACATCGAAGGTAATCCATTTTTCGGGCACTACCTCCAGAACAACGCGACGCTCTGAGTCGAGAAGGGAGACAAAGGCACGCTGTATGGCGGCTATGTCCGGCATCACGCGCTTGGCCAGCGCCGGATAGAACCAGGCCTTTGTTTCATCGTCGTCGTGAATATGCACCCGCCCCTTGGCTGTAGCACTCCTTTGCCGCCCCAGCGAGGTGCCGACGCTAGACACCGCCACGGACACACGCGGGTCGCGCTCGATGGCGCGCATGCGTGCGCGCTGGGTAGTCAACGTAAGCCAGAAGCGACCATCGCGCCAGACGAAGCTCATGAAAACGCCGACAGGCCAGTGGTCCCTGGTGCCCCACATGAAATTCAATTCGGTTTGCTCGCGCAAAAGCCGCTCAAGGACGTCTTCATCCAGAGTGTATGATTTGACGTCCTCGTAGTCTTCGCTTGCCATGAGCTTTCTCCGTAGAACCGGTGTTCTAAATAGTCCTGCGCGCCATCAGATGCGTGCCAGGTGCCTGGCAAGCTCTATGACATCGCGCCCGGACAGGCTTACGGCCCGACACACCGTTAGTCTGTGTTATACCGTGGCATGCAAAACTTGCGGCCATCGTTTTTCATATATTTTTTGAGATCTTTCGTGATTTTTCGCAAATTTACGGCAAGAAACGGCTTTAGAAAGGGGGCAATCAGGGCTATCGGCTTAGCTGGCTCTACGCCGACCGTCCAAAGCAGGCGACAGCGATCATTTCCGAGATCCGTGACTTTGTAATCTTCGGCAAAGGCTTTGAGGAACTTTTGATTAAACTGGTTGAAGCGAAATGCCATGTGACTGGGTTCATCCCAAGCCAGGAACTCCTCGTAAGCAATCATGCCGCCGGGCATCTCAACGTTTCGCGTCGTGCCCACCTGAAAAGGCAAGGGAGATGTCCATTCTACTTTCTTGATTACGCTTACCCATTCTGACCAGGCGCCAGCATCTTCAAAGCACTTGAACAGGCTTTCTGGACTACAGGGAAGGGTGACTTCGGACACAATGCGAATGGGTGCATTAGTGAAAAAATCGAGGCCTACCTTTTCACACTCGTGTCTTGTGCCGGTCATGATTTCTACCTGCGAAATTACCGTGTCCGCCAGATTAGTGGCCGCCTGTTACGTGGTAGTGCCATAAACCACCGAAA
>JAACFI010000185.1 GCA_009937575.1 Haliea sp. | reverse complement strand
GCTGTGGCGGAAGTGGCCAGAAGCACCTTTACTGCTTGGCCTCGACGATGTGACCCCACAGAGAGAGGTGCTGGTAAGGGAACGGGAAGGTCTCAAATTCGATGGTGGTGAAACCGGCGAGGCGTAACGACTCTTCCAGTTCTGTGGCCTGATAAAGGTTGGCACCCCACCAATGGCCAACAAGCAGCCTCATGAGCCAATTTTGCCGCGTAATGAAAAGCAAGAGGCTTCCGGTTTTGTTCAGGCGTAATCGGAGGCCACTCAGCGCTTCAACCAGGCGCTCCTGTGGAAGGTATTCCATCATGGCGGCAGAGACGATCAGGTCAAAGTTGTTCCACCCTTCCGCAAGAGTATCCAGTTGGAGTGCATCGGCTTGTACGATGTTTACCCCTTCGATCGCTTGCGTTCGCAGCGTCTCGCGAAACTTATCGAGCATTTTCGGAGTGAGATCAAAACCCTGCACCAGCCCGGGCTGGAATCCGCGACTCAGGAGGGCTTCTCGTAGTGCGAGCGTAACAACCCCGGTTCCACAGCCGGCATCGAGGACATAGAGGTTAGAGCGTAACAGCGATGAGCGGCGAAAATACGCGCGAATCCCCTGCGGATAAGCCATGAGATGTATGAAGCGGAGATAGCTTTGGTTTCTCTTCGTATATAATTGATCGGGGTTCGTTGTTGTTCTCACAGTTTTTTCCGAAAATGTTAGACAAGAATATCCCGGTCGAGAAATAGGATATCTAACTAGACGGGGACAGACCACTATTAATACTCAGAAAACGTGGTCTGTCCCCGATTATTCCAATTGCGGCCTGACATCTATGGCAAAGGTTGCCTGAGAAAAGGCACGATTATATTTACAGGAGGGACAGGACGTTAGCTTTACCCAAATCAATCGGATTTATTAATAAAAAGAAATCGATCCGGAAAGGTCGGCCTGTCTTGAGGTGCGCTATCGACCTATACGAGATTGGATCCGCAGGGAGCTGTCCATCGTAGGCCCCGAGCAGAACCCTTGGCGCTCTCACTCTTAGGCTGGAATCGGTCAGGCAGCTTAGTTCAAAAAATAAATTTGATGCCGGCAAACACCCCGCTGAGATTAAGGTCCTGCAGAGGCTCGTCATCATCAAGGCTCCAGTCCAGATAGCGGTAGCCGAGCACCGCATCGAAGTTGTCAAATCGGTAAACGATAGCCCCCAGGCCTTGCCAGGTAGTATCTGAATCGCCGGTCCCGACATCAGCATGGTAGGTGAGATACCATTTTGGTGAGAATCGCCAGTGCCCCCTGAAACCGACTACACCATCCACGAAGCCCTCGGATTCCGAGATTTTTTCCCGACCAGGTGGAAGGGGATCATCAAACCTGAAAGTCAGCGGGGCTTCCAGCCACAGATACCGGGCGCCCGCCAGTGTCTGTAGCGTGTGCCGCTCGCTTTCGTGAATCCTATACCCTACGGCGCCGTTGATAATCCACCCTTCCAAACCCAGGGTCTTAAGCTCCACGCCGGGCAGGACCTGATCTTCAACGTCGTCATCAACATCCAGATAAATAAAATCGGCCAATAAGAGCCAGTTTCCGCGCTGCGCACCCAGCGCCGCCATGAAGCCTAATTCCAAGTCTTGAGCGAGGTCAGTGAAGCGAATTTCGCTACTGCTGCCATCCGGGTTGGTCACGTCGACATTGGCCCCCCATAGATAAATCTCTGCAACGTACTCCCAATTGTCTGTTCCATCACCGGCGATCTGCGCACTGACCCCCTGCACGAACAGGCATAAAAACAACACGGCCAGATAATTAAATCGCAGCTTCATAGTATTCTCCTCACGGGGATCACTTCCCTAGACTGTTTTCAAAATTGCCAGTCGAATAAGCTATTTTTTCACTGCCGCTCGGATCGGCTGGCCCGGAAACACGTCGTTCAGTACCTTGGAGTTTTTAACCACGACAGTGCCGTTGACGATCACGTAGGGAATCCCGGTGGACGGTAGTCCGCCTGCCTGGGGGGTGGCGTTGTCCTTGACCGTGTCCGGATTGAAGATCGTGATGTCAGCATCCATGCCAGTCTGAATACGGCCTTTTTGCGCCATCTGCTCGACCCCGTTTTCCTGCAGGAACTTCGCGGGCATGTAGCTCATCTTGGAGATCGCGAGCATCAGCGGCATGAGATCCTCCTCACGCACTAGGCGCAGGATGCGGGCGTGAGTGCCGGCGCCCCTCGGGTGGCCGTTCACCGTGTCGACCGGTGTGTTCCAGGCCTGGACAAAGGTGCCATCGGCCTTCGACACATAGGGAAACGCGTCGCTGCCGATGATGCTGGTGGGGTGTGCAAGCGCCCGGTAGAGGTCTTCCTTGCTGGCGTTCTCGAACGTTACGTTGGTGGTTGGCGCGGTTTTAATCAATTGCTCGTACGTTTCCTTGGTCAGTGGCTGCATGTTGGTCAGGTTGACGATGTCGCCGTAGTCGTGGCCCATGTTCCGCTGGTAGTTGTCCGGCTGCAAATAATCGGCCGCGACGATGGTGGCACCGTAGGTGTAGGCGTAAATCTCGGCAATCACATTGATTCCCTTTGCCGCAGCGTCATCGATCAGCGCCTGCGCAGCTTGGGTTTCACTCAGGGTCTGCGCGGTCATGTGCTGGACGATGACCCCGCCGCCGTAGGTTGCCGCGGCACCCAACTGCTGAAGGGTCCCCAGCAACCCGTCGGTCGGCGGCTGCTGACCCGAGAAACGCCCGTGCATAGCGACGAAGCGGCCGTACTTGCCCGCAAGCTTCTGCGCCCCTATGCCTTCCTGGGAACTGACGCCGAAGACCATGTACCCAGGGGTGTACCCGATGCCCAATCCGCCCTGTCGCAGGCCCTCATCGACCAGCGAAAGTATCTGTTCCACCTGCTCATCCGTGGCCACGGTCTTCGACCAGGCCATATCGAACGAGGTCTGTTTGCCCAACTCCACGTCGTTGATAGTTGCGCCATCGATGGTCTTGTACTTGGGGTTGAGGACCATCTCCCGCGCACCCTGCAAGCCCGCCGAGGCCCCATAGTTAGTCTGGGATTTGCCCGCCATGCTGTCGTACCAGAGGTCGACGGGCAGCACCCCGAATTCCAGCTCAAGCGGCGTGGTTACACCGTCGCGTAGCGCCATTTTCTGGCCAAAAGGCGTGGGTACGTTGTGGCTGTGGGTGTCGATAAATCCGGGAGCGACGATGTGGCCACTGGCGTCGATCAGCTCGTTGCCGCCGATGGCGGCCTCGGTGACAATAGCGATCTTGCCGTCCTTGATGCCGACATTGCGTACCGCGTCGAGTCCACTCTCGGGATCCATCACGCTTCCGCCGAGTATGACGAGATCGTAGTCTTTGCTGTGAGCCGGGTAACCAGTTAGCACCGCGAGAAGAATCACTATAATACGGAATCGGGTAGAGAGATCCATGATGTCCTCCTATCGGACGAATGGGTTATGAATCACTGGCGTGACGGTCAACTTGTATTGCCAATCACCGCCGAACGTGCCCGGTTGCTCGGCAAAGTACTGGGCCTGCAACTCGAACTTCCAGGTCATCGAGCCGATATGGGCGGTTTTGGCGACGCCCAGTCCGAGCGGGAAGGTAAGGGCGTCGTCGCTGTCGGCTTTCCAATCGTAAACGACCACCGGGCCTGAGGCCAGCTGCCAACCGCGGCCCAGTCCGATCGCGTAGAAATACTGGGCAGCTGTCGTGCTGAACGATTGGTCGTTGCTGCCAGGGCCGCCGTCACCGCCTCCCAGGTTCCACTGATGATTCACCACGGCGCCCACTAGCCCCCATTTGCGGCTGATGCCGCCGAAAAGTTCCGGACCCCCGCCACTGATCACCCCCGAGGGCATTGTTGGTGGCGGTGGGAACCGTGCCCGCCATACCGAATCCCCACAGATAGCCCTCGTGAGCGTTCTTCATCGTGTTGCCGGCGTAGACGAGGTCGAAGGTGGTGTCTCCCACATTGGTGTCGAGATCATCGAAGCTACCGTCGCCGACATCGAAGGCCGGCTGATTGAAGAGCACCGGAATGAGCGGGCGCAAGATGATGTTGCGACCTTGGTTGCCAACGGGGAACGGCAGCACGGGTTGAAACTGGTACGACCACGCATCTTGATCGTCCGCGTCCGGAAGATCGCCTTTGTAGGTCTGAAATACCAGGTTGTTGCTAAGGCTTGCCAGCGACCCCGCGGGGTTCGAGAGCTCCTTTGCCACCTGGTCGGCGCTCTTACCGCCGGTCGAAGGGTGGCCCGGATCCTCCCTCGCCGCAGCAAAGCCAGACGGGGCGGCAATGACGACGGCCAATATAGACGCCGCTACGCGAATCGTGATGTTAATCATCTGCGTATTCCCTGAGCTATACCTGCCTTTTCGCTTGTTCGTACGAGAACGCCCGCTTACACTCGCGCTTCAAGTCTCCTTCCAGGGGAGCCTTCTTGGCTGTGGCTTCTTTCCTTGACGGGAGCGGGCTGGCTGCATAGGCGGAAGAACAAAAACAGAATGCCAGCGCACGCTCACCGGAACATGTTGAAGGGCTAGTGCCCGCCTCCCTTGCTGCCTGCCTGGAGCTTTTCCATAACCTGATCGATCGTGAAGCTCGCCGCCTTCTGGCGCGGTGGGTAATCCTTGAAGGTAGCTAGAAAATCTCCCACCACGTCCTGCGCCGGCACCAGCAGGAACACGCGGCGCATCAGCCAATTGTTGTAACTGTTCGAGGTGATGGTCGCGCGCTCATAGGGATCGGTGCGCAGGTTGTAGATGTAGGGGACCCGCACCGAACGGAACTCACGCTGCCAGACATCGAAGGTTCCCGGCGAATCCTGAATCGCGAAATGCATCTTCCAATTATCATAACGCAGCGCCAGTAACTCCCCGCCGTCCGAAAAGTAGAAGTACTCGATGCGCGGTCCTTTTTCTTCTTTGCCGGTCAGGTGTGGCAGAAAGTTGTAGCCGTCGAGGTGTACCTTGAACTTCTTCCCGTCGGCCTTGTGGCCCTTCTTCAATTTCTCCTTGATATCGGGCTCGCCTGCCGCGGCCAGCAGGGTCGGCGTCCAGTCCAGATGGGACATAATTTCGTTCGACACCGTACCGGCCTTGATCTTGCCCGGCCAGCGCACCATCGCCGGCGTACGGAAACCGCCCTCCCAGCCGGTGACCTTTTCGCCGCGGAAGGGCGTCATGCCGCCGTCCGGCCAGGTATTCATGTGCGGGCCGTTGTCGGTGCCGTACATGACGATGGTGTTATCCGCGATTCCCATCTTGTCGAGGGCGTCGAGAATCGTGCCGACATTTTTGTCGTGGTCGATCATGGTGTCGTGATAGTTCGACTGCCAGCGCCCGGCCTGGCCAAGACTCTCGGGCTTGGTGTGCGTCCACAGGTGCATGTGGGTGAAGGTCGTCCACACGAAGAACGGCTTGCCTGCCTTGTGGCTTTCTTCAATGAACTGGACAGTCCTCTGGGCGAAGTCGTCATCGACGGTCTCCATCCGCTTCCTGGTCAGCGGACCGGTATCCTTGCACACCTGCTTGCCCACGCGGCCGAAGCGCGGATCCACTGTCCGGTCGTCCTTTTTGCTAGCCTTGCAATCGAGCACTCCTCGCGGCCCGTATTTTTTGAAGAACTCGGGATTCTTGGGGTAGTCGCGCTCTTCAGGCTCCTCCTCGGCGTTCAGGTGATACAGGTTGCCATAGAACTCGTCGAAACCGTGCACGGTCGGCAGATACTCGTTGCGATCCCCGAGGTGATTCTTGCCGAACTGGCCGGTGGCGTACCCGTGGTTCTTCAGTAATTCGGCGATGGTCGGGTCTTCATGGCTCAGCCCCGACTTGGCGCCGGGCATTCCGACCTTGCTAAGCCCGGTCCGGAATACACTCTGGCCAGTGATGAACGCAGCGCGCCCGGCCGTGCAGCTCTGCTCGGCATAGTAGTCGGTGAACTTCATGCCCTCGTCCGCGATGCGGTCGATGTTGGGCGTGTGGTAGCCCATCAAACCGTCGGTATACGTACTGAGGTTGCTCTGGCCGATGTCATCGCCCCAGATGAAAATGATGTTCGGCTTGTCTGCGGCATTCGAGGCCGTCGCAAGACATGTGAGCAATACTGCAGCCAGCGTCCTGGCGATTACTGACTGTCTGATCATAAGTATCTCCTACTAGTACTTGCGATTGAGTTGGCCCTTTTTGCGCTAGGGATTCTTGACGGCGTGCAGGTGCTTGGCGAGCACGTCGGCCCAGCGTTTGACGATACGGTCCTCAGCAGCCTTATTGGTCACCCGGTTCTGTGCCATAAACTGGCCGCCGAAGCCTTGATCGGCCTCCGGGTCGATGACCTTACCGATCATCTGGCTCGAGACTGAGTCGTAGAGTTCAGCGTAGAGCGTCATCTGACCGGCCGAGGCGGCAACTGTCGTGTTGATACCCGGCTGCATCGTGTCAGGCGACTCGACGTCGAGATTGATTATGGCGGGGCGCACAATCATCACGCCGGGTCCGGTCTGGGTGTTGTCCACAACCGGGATGCCTTTCTTCTCCAGCTCCGCCGCGAAGGCCTTGTGGAAATCCTCTCCGACACGCTTCTTGATGCCCTCTACGTCACGTTTGCTGACCCGGAACGGATCGGTTTCATTGTGGTCGCGAAGCCAGTTCTTGCGAAACGCCACATAGGCATCGAGCAGGATGACTTTGTCGAACGTGCTGAAGTCCACTCCCGGCAGCTGGTAGACAATGCGCAAGTCCGAGTGATGCACCAGGTGCAGGCCATTGCTATCGATCTCGGGTGGTTTGTCAGCTGCCCATGCAAACAACGATAAAGTCATGGCCACGATCGTTAGCAGGCCACGGTTTCCGACCGATGTTAATTTAACAATACCGTCCCACACAACCTATAAAACCCTCTCAATCGATCCGAAGAGATCCAAGGCCGTCACTTATTCAGTTTGACTTTCAGTCCCTCTACACCGATCGAAAGAGCCACCCCTTCGGCTCCGGACTTGAGGTGCATGACAACACCCTTATCATTCTCCAGCCACAAGCCTCCTGCACCCTTGGCAAGCGTGATACCGGCCTCTGCAACAAAATAGACGCCCTCGAAATCAGACACCTTACTGAGTTTGTAGACGTTGCCGGTCATGTGCATTTTGTGAATCCCAACACCTCCGAGCTTGACCCCCTTCACGGAGAAGGATCGAGCCCCGGTAGTGAAGTGTGGTACCAGGGTGCCGTGCCCCGCGTCGCCGCCAATCAGCAGCATTACCTGCGTCTCGTCGATAACCACGGTGGCCGAAGGGGCCTCGTCCGTGGCGAGGGAGAGAGGAGTCAAGAGCAATAATGCCGTCAAGGCTAAGAGGGGTCTCGAGATACGGATCTTCATTGCAAATTCTCCTGGTTACATTCTCTTGATATCGTTTACCTGAAGGTCCTTTGCACCCTAGGACACCCGGCATTATTTAGTGCCCTTATGCGTCTAGATAGACACATTCCTACAGACTATAATAAGTCAAATATCGATTCGGTTTTGCTGTTCTTGCCATTTTGCGCCATTATCTAACTCGACTATCCAGTCGCGCGAAAACGCTACCGACGGGCCACATGATATATGGTATATCAACCTACCCGTTTCATCGCGTTTGGGTGGAAAATCTGGCAGAGTCTGCCTATCTCCAACCCAGGCTAATGTCGAAAAAGACAGATGAATACGGTAATTAGCTCACCTACAAGAACCGGGACAGAAGCGACGACCGGTATGGGATTGGGCCCCGCGATAGCTTTGGGCCGCGTTGCCCAGATTTATCCTTTCATCGATTTTTTCCACGACATTGGAGTGCCCCTGGATAATGCTCTGAAGCAATACAGACTACCGCCGGCATTACGAGAAAACAAAGATATAATCGCATCCAGCCAGGCCATGTTTGCATTTGTCTCGGATGTGGCCAGGGAACAGGGTATCGATAGCGTTGGCTGGACCGCTCCGCGTATCGACCAGATGCAACTTCGCCTGCTGAAAAAACTGCGCAAATCGGCCACGTTGTTGGAAAACCTTGATAGAACGTGCCGCTATACCCACCTCGACAGTAATAGAGTAACGGCCTGGCTGCAGAAACAGGGGGACGACTATTTCTTCTGTCACCGCGGCTCTCTGCTGACCGGGTCGAAAGGTGTTGAAGTTGCTACAATGATGCGCACAGTTGTCATACTGTCCATTATACGCGCACACCTTGGCCGCGACTGGTGTCCGGCCAGGATTGGGTTTGAGATGACGGGTTCGATCAATCCAATCGTCCAGGAATCGCTGGGCAACACTCAATTTTACAGTAATCGGGAATTCGGATGGATTCATCTACCCAAAGAGGTGCTGTGCCGGTCGATGAAGGTTCCCCTGGGCGTGGAATTGCAGACAAATAATGCCGACATTGCGCCCGCGAAAGATTTGGTTGTCGCGATCAAACAGCTGATACTGCCGTACCTGCGCGATGGAGTACCCTCTATTCAGTTTGTAGCGGACCTGGCGAACCGAAGCCTGCGATCCTTCCAGCGGGACCTGGCTGAAAGGGGAGTCAGTTACAGGGAACTGGTAAAACGAACCATGTTTGAA
>JAACFI010000184.1 GCA_009937575.1 Haliea sp. | reverse complement strand
ATCCAGTGGCTCTCCGACCTGCCCGAATATTCCAGGAATTGCTTCATGTCGTTGCCGATTTCGTCCAGTACCAAGGCTTTCGCTTTATCAGTCCAGTCCAGGTTGATATGTTCGATAGAACGACCGATTTTTTCGATCCGCCCCACTACGCTTTCTCGACTATTGATACTGCCCTGGTCGACATCTACCGGGTTTACCTGCGCGATTCCCAGAAAGCTGCAAAGATCAATGAATACCCGATCCGTCTCCGCCATCAGTTCTTCAAACCATATGATTTTTATATTCTCTTGAGGAAACCTCTGCCTATAGGCGTTATAGATTTCGAAATGACGACTTGAGTCGATCATCGCGGGGATGTTACACAGCGCCTCCTCGAGGGTTGAATATGCCTCAGGAAAGCCCGGCTCACTCAATCGCTCGATATATGCAGATCTGATACGGTCCAGCGGATTCCTTACCATGTAGATAATTTTCACATCCGGCAGGTATCTTTGAATTCTACGGACAACTTTCGGGTAACTGCGTATACGTGAATAGGATGTCGACGCTTCACCCAGGATTTGACCCGGCTGGCGGTGATCGAAAAGAGATCGATACCAGGGCCAGCCCAGCGCGAATTGATTGGGATTGGAGAAGAAGTGGGGTTCCTTGATCCTGGCAAAGGCCACGTCCGGGTGTTCCCGCAACATTATTGACAATGTGGTCGTCGCCGCCTTGGGGGCACCAATTATCAGGAAATCGGGGTTTATCAATGCCGCACCTCGTCGATTTCAGTGGTTCTAACTGATACGCGCCGGTCAGATACCAATACCGGCCTGTTCGAACATGGTACGCAACGGTGCGAGCCCTTCCTCTACGTGCCTCCATTTGGCTACCGAAGACGTGTAGACTGGCTCTCGCACCTGGGCGGCACTGGCGGTATTGGTGGGAGCGAGGCTCTGGTGAAAATCCAGGCATGCAGGCTGCCATTCCAGGTCACAATATTCCAGCACCTGGCGAATTGTGCCCTCGGTATTACTCACCAGGTCCTCATAGGCAACATCCAGTACCCTTCCTGGCAGCATCGCATGCCAGTGATCCATCAGCTGTCGATAAGCGATGTAATAGCGTCCCAGGTCCTGCAGATCATAGCTATAGGGATAGGCCTGATCAAAAGGCGTTTTGTAAATGGCATAGCAAGCGTCCATGGGATGACGGGTCAGGTGAATGATACGCGCTGCCGGTAAAGCCAGGTGGATCAGGCCAATATATAAAAAATTCAACGGCATTTTGTCGATGAAAAATCGGCTACTGCCCGTTCGAGGACGGGTGCTGTCCAGATAATTCGCGCCCAGGGCAGAAAAATCAAGCCTGGTGCTTTTATTAACCAGTGACAGCTTGTCGAGCCGCTCACCCGCAAAGGTAGATTTGGCCAATTTCACCAGCTCAATGGCGAAGTTCTGTAGTTCGCCGGCAGCGAATACATCACTGTGGGAACCCAACATCCGCTCCAGCAGTGTACTGCCCGTGCGAGGTAGACCGACTATGAATATCGGCTCTTCACAATCGACCAGGCCACCAGCGGTTGACATCACGTTGGAATTGAACGCATCGGCAAGTGCCTGCATCGTTTCCACATCACCGGCAACATCGTACTGCAACATGCGACGCCGCAGGTCTGCACTTTTCTTGAGATGGGCGAAAGAGCGAGAGTAATCTCCCAGATCAGACAGTTCCTTAGCCAGGGCCCCATGCAGCTGAATTTCCCCTCGCGCATTGCCACTGGCCTGGGGCAGCACCGTCTCCAACTGCACGATGTGGTTGCGCTCGGTCGTTTGCCGGCGCAGATCGGCACGATTGCGGTAGAGTTCCCAGTCCCTGGGATTATCCCTGATCAGCCTGTCATAGATCGACTCGGCTTCTTCGAGGCGACCGGCAGATCGTAAGCCGGTCGCCAGGTTGAATTGCAGGTCCTTCTCATCCGGCGCCATCGCCGCCGCCTTCTCGGATACGTCAAGGGCCTTATCAAGCTCCCCACACCCGGTGTATACCACGCCGAGGATCTGGTAAGTAAAGGCATTGGTAGGTTTCTTTCCAAGGCTGGCATTCGCCTCTGCCAAGGCCTCATCAAAACGCCCCTGGTTGAGCAGGCAACTCGCATAATGCGCAATGAAGTGAGGATTTTCCGGAGCCGCGTCCATGGCGGCTATGGCCAGGCCGAAAGCCTCATCGGTGCGGCCGACAGCAACCAGCGCTTCACTTAAAATGTAGGCATACTCGGCAACTTCGGGATGTTCAGTAAAAAGTGCACGCGCCGAGTGCAGGGCCGCTCGCATATCCTTCCTGGCTAGGGCCGCAAGCGTGGGCGCAGCCTTTTTCGCCAGTAGCGCATCTGTAAAAATAGCGTTTATTTGCATAATTCGTTAGTCAAAAAAAAGCCAAACCTGGATTTGACCAAGTTTGGCGCCAATACCCTCAGAGAGCAAGGAGGGAAAAATTGTCTCGCTTAGAAGCGATAGGTTACGTCAAAGCCTATTTCACGCGGCTTACCGCGCAATGCGTATGCTCGCTCGCCCCAATGACCACTAACGTTCTGGGTACTATAGGCAGACATATAGCCTTCTTCATCCCCTATATTGTTCACGAACAGGCGCCCGGTCCAATTGTCGATGCCCACCGCAAGCGAAGTATCCCAGAGCCAGTAGCTGTCAATCTCAACATCGTATGCCTCGACAGCCTGCGAATCGCTTTCCGAACGATAGGAGCTGTTCAGCATAAAGGTCACGTCCCAACCGCTGCTGGTGATCGTTTCATACCACAGTGTAGCGTTGCCAGAATGCTCGGGAACCCCCGGCAGGTCCTTGTCATCGGGGATGGTACTGTCTTCTGAATCGGTAATACTCGCGTCGCTATAGGTATAACCAAAATCCAGGCGGAACGAGTCAGTTAGCTGGGCACTGATTTCTGTTTCCACACCTTGGCTTTCGGCATCGCCGGCGTTTATCACACACAGCCCAAAGTTCGGCCAACAGTTTTTGTTGAGCTGGATATCTTCCCAGTCAATATAATAGATGGCGGCAGTATAAGTAACGCGGTCAGAGATACTGCCCTTCACGCCGATTTCATAGTTGGTTGTTTTGTCCGGATCATAAGCCCGCAAATCCTCAGCCCCGCCCGGAGCAATGGCGTTTGCACCCCCGCGACGGAATCCTTCTGAATAAGTCGCATAGGCCATCATATCGTCGGTCAGGTCGTAAGATGTGTTGGCCTTATAAAGTATGTCGTCATCGTCACTGTTTTCACTGTACGCGCCGATAGCCGCAAAAGGATCATCAGCCGGCTGCCAGGGAAAGACGCTGACATCAAGCATCACTCCCGCCTGGGTATTGTTCTCGTAATCCTGCGTGAACGCTCGAAAACCGCCGGTGACCTGCCACTGTTCGGTGACGTGGTAGGTCAGCTCGCCAAACAATGCCAGGTCATCGAATTCACTCTGTGCATTGCTTAAGTACATCAAGTCTTCTTTGACGGTAACACCATTCGCGGTCTCATACTCCGGGTACAAATGCGGCGCCCCGCAATCACCGTCAAATGTCGCCCCATTGTCTTCAACGCAGGCTTCATGCCACACGCGGCTACCCAGGTTTTTATCTTCATAAGCGGTATCGAGTTCGTTGTGTGAATAGAACGCGCCTACCACCCAGTCAATAGCCCCCTCTCCATTTGAGACCAGGCGGATTTCCTGCGTAAATGTCTCGTCATCGTAGGAAGATTTACTCGAGAACAATCGGCGAGGATAGTCGCCATAATAGGAGGAATGCCAGGTAAAGTTTTCATATAAGCCGGTAACATCCCCGCTGGCATCGCTACTCACATCTGCATACGACGTGGAGGAGACCAAGGTGGCGAAACCCATATCGACTTCAATTTCCGCCGCGTAAATATTCATATCACCATCATAATCAGACGCGAGGTAGTCAGCGGATTTTCCCGACCCTTCACCGTAGAAGGTGTAGGATTCGATATTGGCGCCATCGGACTCATTGCTTTGGTAGTAGTAACTTAGAACGCTTTTAACCGTATCGGAGGGCTCGTATTTCAATGCCGCCCTGAAGGTGCGTACATCGTTGTTATTCACATCATCCTTGCTCCTCTTTACGCCTTCACCACCCAGGAAGTCATCTGGATTGGCGTTCTCCACAACACCATTCTGAATGGAGTAGAGATTGGGCATATCGATAAATCCCGCCTCGTCCTCGTACTTGCCGTTCAAGCGCAGCGCGACCGAATCGGTAATGGGGATATTTACCATCCCCTTGAATCTGTAGTTAGGATCAGACGCGTCCTCAAACTCGGACGCGCCGCCCTGTATCTCACCTGCAAACCCGTCAAGACTTGGCTCGTTGGGGATATAGCGTATGGTGCCACCCAGGGAGCCAGAACCGTAGAGCGTTCCCTGGGGGCCTCGAAGTACTTCGACCCGATCAAGGTCCATCAAATCCAGGTTTACAAATACCGGTGTTTCGCCAATGTAGGTCGAAACCGGAGAAACTGTAGCCAGCGGAGCGTTAATTCGCGCCAACCGGTCCGTGTTCATCCCGCGCATAATGATTCCGCTGGAGAACATCTGGCTGCGGGAACCTCTATCGTTGAAAGTCAACCCGGGAACAAGCTTGGCCAGGTCGCCGAGGCCGTTGACATTGGCCTTGTCCAGAAAATCGCCGCTAACGGCAGAAATGTTGTAGGGGACGTCCTGTACAGACGCTGACCGGCGCGTGGCAGTTACTATCACTTCCTCCAGCACTGCCTCCGATATCGCCAGATCCGCAGCCAGGAGCGAGCCTGCAGCGACAGCAAGCACCAATGTCTTTTTCTTGAAGTTTGGAGTTCTCATAGCTGTTACCCTGTTTTTAGAAAGTTTAAATTTGCAAAGTCTGTCTGTTATTTTTTTGACAACTTTAACTTAGGCCAATTGCGGCCAATTCCATAGGTCCAGTTCCGGACTCTTTATTAGTCCAGCTTTTTAGGCACTTCCAGCTTGCCCAGTTTTTCCAGTGCCGGCGAGTCACGCCGATCCAGGTCATAGGCCGGAAAAGCGACCGTACTGTCTCGAAAACTTTTCAAGGTCTGGCACAGTCCGTGTATACCGCGTTCGCGAACCCGTCGTACGTGCTCGAGGTCGACCTCAACTGGCATCACCTCGTTTCGTTCACCCGCCTGGTGGATAATGGATCCATCCGGACCCACGATGATCGATCGGCCATTCCCCAGCGCCCCTGCGACATTAACATTAAAGAAGTAGCACTGATTGGTGATCGCGTTGGCTCGCGCCATGGTGAGCTCAAGGTCGCGATCTATTGTAGCGGTCATGGTGGGGCACAAAATGACTTCCGCCCCCATCCACGCCAGATTGCGGCTGGTTTCGGGAAACCATTGATCGTAGCAGATTGAAAGCCCGAAGCGACCCACTCCCGGCACGTCGAATACCAGGAACTCCTCACCGGGTGTAACCGCTTTTTCATAGGGACACCACGGAAACATCTTGCGGTAACGCCCGACAACTTCGCCGTCAGGATTAAAAACCGAGGCCGTGTTGTAAAGCTTGTCGTCACTTTTCTCAAACATCGATCCCGGAACCAACCAGATGCCATTATCCCGCGCGACTTTGGCGTAAAAGCTTTCGGTCTCACTCATCCGTACTTGCGCCGAAGTCGGGTCTGAGCCATAAGTGGCGAGTTCCCCGACAACCACCATGTCGACCCAGGGAAAGCGACGCGTAATGCCTTCGATCTCTTTCTGGATAAGGTAGCGGTTATCTTTGCCCGAAATCTCCACTTGCAAGCCAGCTATGGCAAAACGGCTCATTTACATTCCTTGTCAGTAGCAAGCCCATGCTTGCTGCAATTTTTATCAATCGTGATGACACGAAATCTGTAGACAGTCTTCACTTTAGCGTTGGGACAACTTTAGGTAATGTGCTGCTTCGGAGGTAGGGCCAGTTGGGAATTAGCCATTAGACCAGTTTCAGTAACCGCCAATTATTCTGTTTCTTCTTTTTGTGCGACATAGCGATCGATAAGCCAGCCGTCTTCATCGAATAACTTGATGACATCGCCGTCGAGGCGAACGTCATAGATGCCCACTTCACCCCAGGCCCAGCGGCTCCACTGGCGGTGCCAGCGCTCATTCTCAATCCACCACTTTCCCTGGTCAAGATCTTCACTGGCGTAACCCGCCTTGCCAACCAACAGCCCATCCGGGCAAATCTCGATGGTGCATGGATCGCCGTAGGCGATGATGCTGATCATGGTGTTGCCTTCCAAAGCGTCTTTGAGTCTCTGGCCGGTGAGGTGTTCCCCACTGGCATTTTCGAAGGTTTCAGTCTTGTTCTTGGTGAGATCGTGGAATAACTCTCGCAGTTGCAGTACACCATCGCGTATGCGTTCGTGGGGAATACTGGTAATGCCCATGCGAAAGCAATTCTTAGGCGCGTTGGAAGTGGCGTAGTAGTGATCTACCGGCTCTATGAGAATGCCGCGCTTGGCCGCCTGTTCCGCCACATATTTTACATCCAGGTCTTCAGGGCCTCGGACCCACAAGGAGCTCCCGCCCTGTGCCGGGGCCATTTCGACGTAAAACAGCATGTAATAGTTCAACGCCCGACGCAGGGCAATCCAACGTTCCTCAAACGTCTGGTAAAGGTGCATCAGGAAGGTGTCGTAGTGTCCCAGTGACAGAAAGAATGCCGCCGTGCGCTGATTATTGAGCGGGGGGTGCCGTACCATCAAGTGACGTAATTTGCGCGCCTCATTGATAATCTCGGGCGCCGCCACCATAAATCCCAGGCGTAAGCCAGGCGCAAGCACCTTGGACAGGCAAGACACGTAGATTACCCGGTCATCCGTATCAATACTGCGTAAAGCCGGGTGAGGATGGGTGAGGTAGTTGCTTTCGAATTCGTAATCGTCCTCGATAATAAGACTGTCCTGAGCCCTGGCCCTGGCCAGCAGTGCCTCACGTCGCTCCATGGACATGGTAACCGCGGTCGGGGTCTGGTGGCTGGGTGTAACGCAGATGATCTGGCAATCATCGAGTTTTTCATCAACCACCATTCCCTGCTCATCCACCGGCTGGTATACCAACGGCGCGCCGCGCTGGGCCAGCAACCGGCGCATTCCAGGGTAACCGGGCTCCTCGACAGCTACCGGTACCGAGGAATCCACCAGCAGTTCGACCACCAGGTGCAGTGCCTGCTGCGTACCGACAGTGATCAGGATTTCCTCAGGGCGAGCCTGAATGCCACGGCGAGGCAATATCTTGGTGCGAATTTGTTCTATGAGCATGGGGTCATCGAGGTCACCGGTCTCACCTGCCCACTCATTGATTTCCCTCACCCCTAAGGCGAGTCGACTCGCTTCCCGCCATTCACGGACAGGATACAGAGAATGATCGAACTGCCCCTCCAGAAAAGGGTAGGGATATTGCTGCCAATTGTGGGGGAAGGCAAAAGCCTGGTCGGTTGTCAGTAAACCCTTGAATCTCCGGCGCCATGTGGCAGTCAGTTCACGCACTGGCTGGGCAGCAGAGGTAAAATTGGCGTGATTTTCACGGACCTTTTCGTTGACGTAGAGCCCGCTGCGCTCGCGGCTGATAAGGTAGCCTTCGTCGATCAATTGTTGGTAGGCCAGCACCACCGTATTGCGCGCAACCCCCAGCTGGTCCGCCAGTTTACGGGAGGACGGGAGCCGCTCTCCCTCCGGAAAAGTACCGAGCACTATAGCGTCTACCAGTTTTTGACGGATCTGAGCCTGGAGATTCAGCTCGGAATCCGGGTCGAGATAAATGATAGCATTGGCCATGGACCGATATTACCGTAGTTGGCTTACCACAAACCACTACGGCACCAGTATTATCGGGTTGACGATATCAGGCGGGAATCGATATCGCTTGTAGGTATTCATCCGGCGATTCTACCAATCGAGGTCAGTTTACTTGCCAGTACCGTTTTTTGGAGTGCTGACAAAGTAAAAAATAGATATAAACGCAAGCATCTTGGCTATGGCGACATGCTAAGGCGCTAATTGGTCAGTCCCGCCGTCCGGCGTAATTCTACAGGTATTGAGTTTATGTCAGCATTAGCCAAAAACTTGCCCATATCGGCCGAATTATAGGTGTGCCAATACAGGACAGATTTTTCAGAATGTGTCGTACATTGCTGCAGTACAGCGGCGGCCGCTTTCGCTGTGTAGGTTGGCTCTAGCTTGATACCACGCCGGCCAAACACCTCAGTGGCCTCCTGCCCTGCCTTCAAAGGGTGGCCATAACCCTCCCCATAAAAGCCTTCTTCCAGACTGATATCGGGTAAATCAATATCGGGCATTGTCCCATCCTGTTGTTTCAAAAAGTCGTAGGTTTGAGCCATCAAGGAGTGGACGGTCCCCGTTGTACATGCAGGGAAGATGCCGAGATGGGAAGGCGCGACCCGGACACCAACCACTCGGCTTTTTAGTCCCGCCAACTGACAACCAAGCGCTAAACCAGCCGCGGTAGAATTTGAACCAACGGGGCAGTAGATGAGATTTGGTTCGGGCGCCAGGCCTTGTTCTATTTGCTGTTTGAGTTCAAACGCCGCATTAACGAAACCGATACACCCCGCCACGTTGGA
>JAACFI010000021.1 GCA_009937575.1 Haliea sp. | reverse complement strand
CTCTTGTCGCCGGCGATTTCCACCAGGGTCTGCAGGTAGCGCAGCTGGATCGCCTGGTCCTGGCTTGCCAGCACGTTGGCGGCTTCCGCCAGTTTTTCCGCGGCTTCCGCCTCGCCTTTGGCGTGAATCACCTTGGCGCGGCGTTCGCGCTCCGCTTCCGCCTGCTTGGCCAGGGCGCGCACCATGGTTTCGTTCAGGTCCACGTGCTTGATTTCCACATTGGCGACCTTGATACCCCAGGCGGCGGTCTGCTTGTCCAGGATCTTCTGCACGTCGGCGTTAAGCTGTTCCCGTTCCGCCAGCATGTCGTCGAGTTCGTGCTGGCCAAGCACCGATCGCAGGGTGGTCTGTGACAGTTGGCTGGTTGCCTCCAGGAAGTTCTCCACCTGTATGATGGCCTTCTCCGGATCGATGACACGGAAATAGATCACCGCGTTCACCTGCACGGACACGTTGTCCCGCGATATCACGTCCTGGGTGGGCACATCCATCACCACCGTGCGCAGGTCTACCCGCACCATTTGCTGCAATACGGGGATGACAATGATCAGTCCCGGACCTTTCACCTTGTAGAAGCGACCCAGCATAAAAATCACACCGCGTTCATATTCCCTCAGCACCCTGAACATGGAGACCGCCAGGGCGATCACCAGGAACAGGATGACCCCGCCAAAATACTGTGCATCAAACATTATCGTGCTCCTTCTGAATTCTTTCTCACCTGCAGGGTGAGACCATCAATACCGTCCACCGTGATACTGTCATCCTCCGCCAACGACTCATCGCAGGCGACTTCCCATAGCTCACCGTCCAGGCGCACCCAGGCGACATCGCCGTGCACAGATTCCACCAAAGCCACGGCACCAAACAGGTGATCGAGCCCGGTTACCACCGTGCGTCGACGGGCGCGCACAATCATGCCCATGGCAAATACCAGCACCGCAACACTGAACAGGGCGAAGGCGGCAATCATCGGCATGGCAATCTGGTAACCCGGCAACTCGGTATCCATCAGCATGATCGATCCCACCACGAAGGCGACGATTCCACCCAGACCGAGTATGCCGAAACTCGGGGCGAAGGCCTCCGCGGTCATCAGGCCTATGCCCAGCAGGATCAGTCCCAGTCCGGCATAACTGATCGGCAATACCTGGAAGGCGTAGAGCGCAAGCAGCAGGCTCACCGCTCCGAGTACACCCGGGAGCCCGAATCCGGGGTTGTAGAATTCTATGATCAGGCCGTAGATGCCCAACAGCATCAGCACGTAGGCAATATTCGGATTGGTAATAACAGCCAGGAAATCGCTGCGCCAGTCCACCGGATGCTGGTAGAGCGCAAGCTCAGCGGTGTCCAGGGTGAGTGTCCCACTGCCTATTCCGACCTCCCGGCCGTCCAGCTGCTGTAACAGGTCGGGAGTGGACGGCGCCACCAGGTCGATCACCCCCTGTTCCAGTGCATCCTCCGCAGACAGGCTGGCGCCTTCCCTTACCGCCCGCTTTGCCCACTCCACGTTGCGGCCCCGCAATTGCGCCAGGCTCTCGAGATAGGCGGTGGCATCGTTGATTATTTTGCGTTCCATGGCGGTTCCCTGCGTGTCCGTGCCGCCCTCCTCGCCTTCCGGTTCGCCGGTAGGCGTTCGTGGCAGGCCAGGCGTCCCAATCTGCACCGGTGTGGCGGCACCCAGATTGGTGCCAGGAGCCATGGCAGCGATGTGCGTCGCGTAAAGCAGGTAGGTGCCCGCGCTGGCGGCCCGCGCGCCACTCGGGGCGACATAGCCCACCACCGGCACGGTGGCCGCAAGTACCGACTTGATCATGTCGCGCATGGCGGTGTCGAGTCCGCCGGGCGTGTCGATGCGCAGTATAACCAGTTCCGCCTGCGCCTCCTGCGCTTGCTCCAGGCCGCGCACCATGTGATCCGCCGTGGCCGGGCCGATCGCGCCCTCGACATCTATAACCCAGGCATCCGCCAGGCTGTGGACGCTGCCCGCCGTCACGCACAGAAATAACAGGGCGTTAAAAAAATATCGGCAAAGTAAACGTTTAACCATTACCTCATTATAGGACAGCAGGCGCCGGCCATCGGATCGATTTGTTGCGCTGAATCAATATATCCGGCAGGCCCGCGGGGAGCAGATCGGGTTATCATAGGCATCTGTCACAGAGGAGGTGACCTGACGTGCACAGGGTTCTTCCAATCATTTTATCGATCTGCAGCGCGATTGCTGCGGCCGAACCGGCAACCGGAAACCTGGAACAGGAGGCCCGGGAGCTGGCCGCACAGTTTATCTCCGAGCTGAAGCCCCGGCTCAAACTGGCCATGCAGGAAGGCGGCCCAACCAGGGCGATCGAGGTGTGTGCGAGTGCCGCACCCAAAATTGCCGACAGCCTGAGCGCCGACTCCGGCTGGCAGGTGAAACGCGTGAGCCTTAAATCCCGCAACGCCAGCCGCGCGATACCCGACGGATGGGAACGGGAGGTGCTGGAGGATTTTGACCGGCGCCAGGCGGCGGGTGAAGCCGCCGCGGATCTCCATTTCGGGGAAGTCAGCGGCAGCCGCTACCGCTACATGCAGGCCCAGGGCGCCGCCGGCCTATGTCTTACCTGTCACGGTGAAAACCTGGCGCAACCGGTCCGGGATACTCTGGACAAATACTACCCGGATGACCAGGCCACCGGCTATCAGCTCGGGCAGGTCCGCGGCGCCATCAGTCTCTCAAGACAACTGTAAGCATTTCGAGGAGTAAATCATGAGTATTGCACCGGAGCTGGCGGACTACCTGCAACCCAGCCAGTTTATAGACAGTGACCACCCGCTTGTCCGCGAGCGGATGACAACGCTGGTCGATGGATCCGCCAGCGACCTGGAAAACGCGGTCACCCTGTACTACTGGGTGCGGGACGATATCCGCTACAACCCCTACCTGGTCGATCCGGAGCCCGAGGCCTTCAAGGCCAGTGCCACACTGGCCGCCCGGGAGGGCTGGTGCGTGCCCAAGGCGATACTGCTGGCGGCCCTGTGTCGCGCGGCTGGCATTCCTGCCCGGGTTGGCTTCGCCGACGTACGCAATCACCTGTCCACTCAGCGCATGCGCGATACCATGGGAACAGACATTTTCTACTTTCACGGCTACACCTCGATCCACCTCGACGGGAAATGGGTGAAGGCGACGCCGGCCTTCAACATCGAGCTGTGCACCAAGTTCGGCCTGCACCCGCTGGAGTTCGATGGCCGCAAGGACAGCCTGTACCACGAGTTCGATGTGGCCGGGAACCGGCACATGGAATATATCAACGACCGGGGCGAATACCTGGACCTGCCCTACGACGAAATGGCCAGGGTGTTCAGCGAGCACTACCCGGAAATGTTCAAGCGGGACAGCAACCTGCACCGGGATGCGGACTGGGATGCCGATGTGGATCGGGAGGTGGGCCTAGCCTGAAGTGTGCGGGCGCAACCTGTCCCGGCACAGGGCAAGGAATATCGCCGTGGAAATCCCCGCCGAGGCGAAGATCATACACATCACCATGATCTGGTAACGAGCGGCAATGAGGGGGGAGACGCCGGACAGGATCTGCCCGGTCATCATCCCCGGCAGGGACACCAGCCCCACCGCGAACAGCGAATTGATCACCGGGATCATCGCCGCCTGGTAGGCGGTGAGGCGGGCTTTCTCCCAGTCCGGCTGGTGCTGCAGTTCTGCCGACAGTCGTTCCGCTGCCAGGCTGACCGCGGTCATGGCATTGGCGAACACCATGCCCGCCAGGGGAATCATGTAGCGAGGCAGGTACCAGGGCTGCATCTGCAGTACCACCTGGGTGATCAGGGCCAGGGTGAGGCCGCCACCTATGGTGATGGAAATGAGGGATGCGCCCAGCAGAGTCCGGCGCTGTTCCTTCACCGTGCCCATGGCGATCCAACTGGAGGCCAGCAGCATGATTGCCAGCACCATCAGGATCAGCATCCCGTTCTCGGCACCGAATATCCAGGCCAGCACATAGCCGATCAGCAACAGTTGCACCAGCATACGGCCCAGGGCGTAGACGGCATTGCCGGTCCCGAAAGACCAGCGAAACAATATCAGCAGGGTAACCGCCACCGGGATGAAGGCCAGGGCCAGCTGTGGCAGTGAGAGTGTAATGACCGGATTCTCCATGGAACTGCGACTTTCCTTGTTGGCAGGCAATAGTATGATGCTACAGCCTTCGGGGTCGCCCGCCCATAGGAAGGGCAAAAATTGACTCGGGCAAGCTTCATATTAAACATTAGAAAATTTCTTTATCTCATTGTTATTTATGATTTTAATGCCAGATAAAATCAGCGAATTCGTCATCGACCTGGGCGCGCGTCCCGATACCCACGGCACCAGTAATCCCTACCGTCGAATCGACTGCAGGCTCAACCTCGAGAACTACCTGCGCGCCATGGTCGCACGCCCCGGCCGACGTATTCTGGTGGTGGCGGAGGCGCTGGGATACCGGGGCGGGGGCCTCACGGGTATTCCCATCAGCAGCGAGAACCTGCTGCGGCTGGCGCCCCACCCCTTCCTGCGGGCCCTGCGCGAAAGCCTGCAGATCGACGGCAATACCAGCGAGGCCACTGCCACCATGGTATGGGACACCCTGGCCGGCAGGCGCAGGATTCCCCTGTTCTGGAACGCGTTTCCCTTTCACCCCCATCGAAGCGATGAGCCAGCTTCAAACCGGGCCCCCACTGCCGACGAAGTGGCTGAGGGACAGGAATACCTGGTACGGCTTGCCGATATCTATCGACCGCAGGTTGTGGCTGGCCTCGGCGGCAAAGGCACCGCTGCCGCGCAACGGGCCTTTCCCGGGATATCGATAATCCAGATCAGGCATCCCTCCTATGGTGGCAAGTCCGACTGCCAGCGGGGGATGGAGCAGCTCCTGCGCCGCTGATCAGCGGGTACCCAGGGCGAATACTACACTCGCTGCCAGCGCGGCCCACAACAACTCCGGTACAAGACTGCCCAGCAGCAAAAGCCCCGCCGTACCTGCCAGTACACGTATGACGGTCTCCGCCGCCCGATCCGGCGCCTGCAGGCTACCCCCCTCCCGCCGCCGGATGAGATCCCGCACAATCCGGTACTCTGCTGCCCTTGCATGACCCATAACAACTCTCCTCGCAAACTCTGACGCTGTGACTTCGTCCCTATAATCTCGCCAGGCGTCGGCAGCCACCACCTGTCCACTTTTCAACACCATTGAAAAGGCGACAGGTCGGTCATGATCAACTCCGGGGAAAAGTACCGTTCTGTTGATCAGGCACAACCTTCTACCGTCCGGGCTGGTCTATGCTGTTAAAAGAGATAGAATTTCATTAAACAACCATACAAGAGCCAAGCGACATGACTGAGAAGAGTCCCGAGCTCCAGCCCGCGCCGCCCTACACCGCCCTGCCTGCAGAGCGACTCTATACCCACTGCAACAGCGAGGAGCTCTCCTTCGCCACTACCGATGAACTGGAGCCGCTGGGTGATCACCTCGGCCAGGAGCGCGCGGTGGACGCATTGCAGTTCGGCCTGCACATCCCTCACGACGGTTACAACATTTTCCTGCTGGGCAGTACCGGCGTCGGCAAGCGGGAGCTGCTCGACACTCTCCTGGACAAGGAGGCCGCAGCACCACAGGGGGAAGTTCACGATTGGTGCTACGTCAACAATTTCGACGCCCCCGACCAGCCTGTGGCGTTGTGCCTGCCCAGGGGCATGGGGCAGCAACTGCGCAGCGACATGGTCCACGCGGTGGAAGACCTGCTGGGCGTATTGCCCGCGACCTTCCAGAGCGACGAGTACCAGGCCAGGGTGCAGGAGCTGGGGGAGCAGTACCAGAGCAAGGAGAAGGAGGCCTTCCAGGCACTGACGGAAAAGGCCACGGACCAGCAGATCGCCATGATCCAGACCCCGGCGGGCTACACACTGGCACCCATGAAGGACGGCGAGATCATCACACCCCAGGACTTCGAGGCGATGCCGGAGGAGGAGAAAGAACACTCCATGGAGGTGATCGAGGCACTGAAGGAAGAGCTGAAGGTCATCGTGCGCCAGTTGCCCGCCTGGAAAAAGGAGAGTCGCAATCAGTTCAAGGAACTGAACAGGGAGTTCAGCCAGCTGGCCATCGACCCGGTGATGAACGAACTCAAGGACAAGTACAGGGATTACCCCGAAGTCCTGAGCCACCTTGAGGCGGTTCACGCCAACGTCGCCGATGAGGCCGAGGCATTCACCCAGATCAAGGAGGAGTCGGCGATCCCCGAGAACCTCAAGGAGCGTGTCCGCGAATTCCCCCAGTACAGTGTCAACGTCCTGGTGGACAACCAGGAGCTGCCGGCCGCTCCGGTGGTGCGCGAGGACAGCCCCTCGTTTGCCAACCTCATCGGCCGCGTAGAGCACTTGGCGCAGATGGGTACCCTGGTCACCGACTTCAACCTGATAAAGCCCGGCGCGCTGCACCGGGCCAACGGCGGCTACCTGATCCTTGAGGCCGACAAGGTGCTCACCAGTCCCTACGCCTGGATGGCCCTGAAGCGCGCCCTCAAGGCCCAGGAAATCCGCATCCAGTCGCTGGAGCAGTTTTTCAGTTTCGCCAGCATGGTGCAGCTGCAGCCCGAACCCATACCCCTGCAAGTCAAGGTAGTGCTCACCGGCGACCGCTATATCTACTACATCCTGCAGCAGTACGACCCGGAGTTCTCCACCCTGTTCAAGGTAGCCGCAGATATGTCCGAAGACGTGGCGCGCTCGCCCGAGAGCACCGAATTGTTTTCCCGCATGATCAAGACCCTGCAGGACCGTGAGCAACTGCTGCCCCTGGACAGCAGCGGCGTTGCCAGGGTCATCGAGTACGCAGCCAGGCATATGGAGGACAGCGAGAAATTAAGCCTGCACCAGGGACGACTGGGCAACCTGTTGACCGAGAGCGATTTCAGGGCGCGACAGGCGGACGCCAGCGTAATTTCCGCAGAGCACGTGCGCGACGCCGCCAACGCTGCCATTCATCGGCTGGACCAGTTCCGTGAAAAGTCCCACGAGGGCATTCTCAGGGACATCATGCTGGTAGATACAGAAGGCTGTACCGTGGGCCAGGTGAACGGCCTGGCAGTCTACCTGCTGGGGGACTACGCCTTCGGCCGTCCCACCCGTATCACCGCGACCGCCCGCCTCGGCCGGGGCAAGGTGCTGGACATCGAGCGGGAAGTGGACCTGGGCGGCAAGATCCACTCCAAGGCGGTGATGATCATCAGCGCACTGCTGGCCAACCGCTATGCCCGTGACCAGAGCCTGCCGCTGTCCGCCAGCCTGGTATTCGAGCAGTCCTACGGCGGCATTGAAGGTGACAGCGCCTCGGTAGCGGAACTGGTGGCATTGATCTCGGCCCTCGCAGATATCCCCGTCCGCCAGGAACTGGCGGTGACCGGTTCCCTCAACCAACGTGGCCAGGTGCAGGCCATCGGCGGCGTCAACGAGAAGATCGAGGGCTTCTACGACATCTGCAATGCCCGCGGGCTGACCGGCTCCCAGGGCGTGGTGATTCCCAGCGCCAACGAGATACACCTGATGCTGCGCGAGGAAGTGGTGAATGCGGTGGAAGCCGGCCAGTTCCATATCTACAGCGCGGGCGATGTCGACCAGGCCCTGGAACTGCTGACCGGCTACAGTGTCGCCTCCATCGACCAGTGCGTGGCGGCGAGGATAGCCGAGTTGCAGGAACTGGTCCGCACTTTCAGCGACAGCGGCCGGGATAAAGACGGGGACAAGCAAGATGTCTGAAGGATCCCGCATTATCCTGGTACCCATAGACCTGCACGGGATCAACCGCGCCACCCTGGAAACCCTGGTACGCATTGCCCGGCAGCTTGACCGCGCCTTGCTCGGCTTGCTGCTGGAAGACATCCGGCTGCAGCGGGTGGCGGACCTGCCTTTCACCACCGAGATTACCCTCAGCGGGGCGAGGGAGCGCAGCCTGCTGCGCGATCACCTGAGCCAGCGTCACAGTGCGGTCACCACAGACACTCAGCGGCTGCTCGACATCCTGGCAAAGCAGGACAGTGTCGAACTAAGTTTCGAGGATGCCGCGGGAGCACGGTGGCACAGTGCACTGGAACGTGAAGGCCCCCTGGACATCTTTTTCCCGGCCCGCATCCGCTGGCACAGGGTGCATCCGCCCGCGGGCCGACGCCCGGCGGTGATCAGGCGCCTGGGGGTGGTATTACCCCGGAACCGGGACCACAGCAGCGCGCTGGATTGCGCTGCCGTGCTCATGCAGGCGGGACTGGTGGGCGATGTGTATGTCCTGTGCCATCGCCCACCGGCTCCCGAAGAATTGCGCGCCCTTTACCACAGCGGGCACCAGGTGCGCCTGCAGACCAACTTCAGCGGCGACCCGGCCTCCATTCTGTCGCTGATAAGGCACTCACCCTACGACCTGGTCATCATGTCGCGAGAAAGCCTCGACAACATCCCACCGACAAGCCTGGACAACGCCCTGGACGAATCAGGTGGACAGGTGCTGGTGGTGAACTGATCCAGGCGGCGGCCCGGCTCAGGAGCCAACGGCGAACGTGTCGCAGTCCGCAGGGCTGCCCGATGTGAAGCCGTTGCGAAACCACTTGACGCGCTGCTCTGAGGAGCCGTGGGTAAAACTGTCCGGCACCACTTCCCTGCCCGCCTCGCGCTGCAGGCGGTCGTCGCCGATGGCGGAAGCAGCGCGCAGGGCCTCCTCCAGGTCGCCGGGATCGAGCATCTGTCGATCGACGTTGGCCTGATGGCCCCAGATGCCGGCAAAACAGTCCGCCTGCAATTCCTGCCGCACGGAAAGTTCATTTACCCGCGCCGCGCCCTGGCCGCGCCCCGCCGCCTGCACCTGTTGGCTGACGCCCAGCAGGGTCTGAACGTGATGACCGATTTCGTGGGCAATGACATAGGCCTGGGCAAAGTCGCCCGGCGCACCGTGGCGACTGGCCAGGTCATCAAAGAATGACAGGTCGATATACACCTGCTGGTCCGCCGGGCAGTAAAAGGGACCGACCGCCGCGCTGGCCATGCCACAGGCGGAATTCACCCGACCGCTGAACAATACCAGTGTGGGTTCACGGTACTGGCGCCCGAGCTCCCGAAACAGGGCGTGCCAGGTATCTTCCGTGTCCGCGAGGATGACCGAAACAAAATCGGCCAGTTGCTGCTCTTTTTCGGTGAGTTCCCTGGTCGGGGTAGGCGCGGCACCACCGCCACCAGCCAACAGGCCCAGCACATCGATACCCAGCATACGCCCACCGAAAATCACCAGCACACCCACCACCAGCACCACGCGACCAATCTTTGTACGCACCAGGGCCGGCAACAGGCGCAACACCATCGGTGCCGCGCCGGCGGCTGCATAGCCCGGGCTTTCGCCGCGGCGATCCTCCACGTTATCGCTTCGCCGTCGATTCTGCCAACGCATCGGCTGTTCCTCTCGCTCAACACCCTGCCTTTACTATACTCTGGATCTATAACTTCAGACACCGGCTAAAAAAGGAATCTACTGACATGGAAGACGGCATTCTCATCGGAGGCTCGAACGCGGGCAAAGTATCACTTAACCCACGCTACGCGAATCGTCACGGACTGGTGGCAGGCGCCACCGGCACCGGCAAGACCGTGACCCTGCAGTGCCTGGCGGAGGGCTTTTCCGACATCGGTGTCCCGGTATTCCTGGCCGACGTCAAAGGCGATATTTCAGGCATCAGCCAGGCTGGCAAACCCCACCCGAAAGTGGACGAGCGGGTCCAGAAAATCGGCATCGAGAATTTCTCCCTGCAGTCCTACCCGGTGTCCTTCTGGGACCTGTTCGGCAAGAAAGGCACACCGGTGCGCGCCACGGTGTCGGAGATGGGCCCGCAAATGCTTTCCCGCCTGCTGCAACTGAACGAAACCCAGGAGAGCGTGATGACCCTGGTGTTCGAGTTCGCTGACGGCGAAGGCATGCTGCTGGTGGATTTGAAGGACCTGCGCTCGACACTCGAATACCTTGGCGAGCACAGTAGAGAACTGGGCACCGGTTACGGGGTTTCGAAAGCCTCTGTCAACGCCATCCTGCGACGCCTGTTGATGATCGAGCGCGAAGGAGGGAAAAAGTTTTTCGGTGAACCCGCCCTGCAGTTACAGGATTTCATGCAGACCACCCGGGATGGCCGTGGCGTGATCAACGTGCTGGCAGCAGACCAACTGATCATGAGCCCGAGGGTGTACTCCACTTTCCTGCTGTGGTTGTTATCAGAACTGTTCGAAAATCTGCCGGAACTGGGCGATCCCGACAAACCGGTGCTGGTGTTCTTCTTCGACGAGGCCCACCTGCTGTTCCGTGACGCGCCGAAGGCCCTGCTGGAAAAAATCGAACAGGTAGTGCGCCTCATCCGCTCCAAGGGCGTGGGGGTCTATTTCATTTCCCAGAGTCCGGGGGACATTCCCGACAGCGTGCTGGCCCAACTGGGTAACCGGGTGCAGCACGCGCTCCGCGCCTATACCCCGAAAGAGCGCAGGGCGGTCAAGGTGGCGGCGGAGTCCTTCCGCGCCAACCCCAAGATCGACACGGTGACTGCAATCAGCGAACTGGGGGTAGGGGAGGCACTGGTCTCCACCCTCCAGAAAAAGGGCATCCCGTCGCCGGTACAGCGGGTGCTGGTGCGACCTCCCAGCTCACGCATGGGCAAGGCGACCATGGCAGAGCGCCAGGCGGTACTGGATCACGACCCCAATCAGCGGCGTTACCTCACGCCCTACGATCCTCGCTCCGCCCACGAAGTACTGGCCGAGCGCACCGCCGCCCGCCTTAAAAAGCAGGAGCAGGCAGAACTTGAAAAACGCGCCGCCAAGGCACAGGCAAAACCAAAAACTTCCACGCGCAGTCGCGAAAGCGCCGGGGAGGCCTTTCTCAAAAGCATGGCCCGGGCAGCCGGTAGCAGCGTGGGGAGCAAACTATTCCGCGGAATCCTCGGCTCGCTGCTGAAGTAAGAGAAGGATGATCCCGGTCAGGCTGCCCTCAGCCGCTGCCACAGGGTGACCACGCCTAACACGGCCGCACCGGCGATCACGCCGATAAGGATGCCCGCCAGGGTCGGCGTGAGCGCCGCCAGCAGGGGACCCACCATCTCCAGTTCGCCAATAATCCCGGCCCCCTGTTTTATCCACACGTCGAGTGCATGCACGCCATGCACCAGAATACCGCCCCCCACCATGAACATGGCCACGGTACCCACCACAGCCAGCGCCTTCATCAGCCAGGGCGCGAACGCCAGCAGGCGCGCACCGAACCAGCGCTGAAACCGTCCCCAGGCGCCCTCCCCCTCCCGCTGAAGCAGGTACAGGCCGGCGTCGTCGAGCTTGACGATGCCGGCCACCAGCCCGTACACACCAACGGTCATGATGATGGCAATCCCCGAAACCACCAGCACCTGGGTGGTGAAATCCATGTTCGCCACGACACCCAGGGTAAGCACGATAATTTCTGCAGACAGGATGAAGTCAGTGCGAATGGCGCCCTTGATCTTGTCTCTTTCGTAGGCCACCAGGTCCACAGCCGGGTCGGCCAGGTGCTCCACCAGGTCCTCGTGGTGCGCGGCATCCTCCTCCTCAGTGTGGAGGAATTTATGCGCAACCTTCTCGAAACCCTCGTAGCACAGGAACAGCCCTCCCAGCATCAGCAGGGGCGTGATCAGCCAGGGGGCCACCAGGGAGATCGCCAGGGCTGCGGGTACCAGGATGCACTTGTTCTTGAAAGAGCCCTTGGCCACTGCCCACACCACCGGCAGTTCCCGGTCCGCGCGAACCCCGGTGACCTTCTCCGCATTCACCGCCAGGTCGTCCCCCAGCACACCGGCAGTTTTTCTGGCGGCCACTTTGGTCATTGTCGCCACGTCATCCAACACTGCAGCGATATCATCCAACAGTACCAACAGGCTGCTACCCGCCATAAAAAAACGCCTCTTAATGACCCTTGCGAAACTGACTGTGCATATTGCCTTAGATCCGGTTAGAATGCGCGCCCCCGATTGATCACATTTCAACCAGAGACCATGAACAGCCCTGAACTCCTCTCCCCCGCCGGGCAGACGGAGACCGGGGATATCATTGCCTCCGCCCCCGCGGTGCAGGAGCCGGTACTGTTGCAGGAAAAGAACCGCCCCGGTGAGTACATGCCCGCCTACCAGACTGATGGCAGAATTGGAACACCTGGCCAACCGGGGCTACACAGAGGGCTTCTACCGTCGCCATGTACCCAGCGAATACCAGAACTACGAGGTCGGTCACTCCAGCAACCCCAACCAGCAGTTTGTCGGCGAAGCCCTGGCCTGCGACGGTGAACGGATGACTATCGATGTGAAAAACTATTTCCGGGTAGGCGATACCCTGAAACTGATCAGCCCCGCCGGCAACAGGACTTTCGTCCTCGAGTCTATCGAAAACCGAAATGGCAGCGCGGTTGAGGAAGCCCCCGGCTCAGGTCATGTGGTCAGTATTCCCCTGCCCCGGGGACATGCCGCTTCCGCCGATGGCGGTCACGCATTACTGATGCGTTACCGCTGAGCGCAGTTCGACACGGCCCTCACTTCATCTTACGCCGGCGTTTCGCCGGAACATTCATCTGGGATTTGGGGTAGCGGGGCAGCTTGCCGGTACTGAGGTAGCGGTGAATACTCTCCTGTGAGCGGATCCGTGCGACCTTCTTCTTACTCTTCACGTATTCGTTGACCTGGTTCTGGTCCAGCACCCGGGCCCTGACGTTGTCGTGCCACTGCTGATCCAGTACATCCTGTATCACCCGCTGTGCATCTTCGTCGAAGATCGGGCACAGCACCTCCACCCGGTAGTCCAGGTTGCGGGTCATCAGATCCGCGGAGCCGATGATATAACGCGGGTTTCCCCTGTTATAGAACACGTAGGCCCGGGGATGCTCCAGGTAGCGATCGACGATGCTGATAGCCTGGATATTCTCAGAGATGCCCTTGACCCCCGGTAACAGGGAGCACATGCCCCGTATGATCAGGCGGATTTCCACACCCGCCTGGCTGGCCTCGTACAGTTTGGTGACCAGTTCCTTGTCTACCAGGTTGTTGCATTTCAGGGTCATGGAGGCCCGGTATCCCGCCTGTGCATTGGCGATCTCCTGCTCTATCAGCTCCATGATCCCGGGCCTGGAGGTGTGGGGCGACACCAGCAGCAATCGGTAGTCAGGCCGTTTGTAGGTGTACTGCAGGAAATCGAAGACATTGTAGACATCCTTGCCCACGTTCTGGTCATGGGTGATCAGGGTGAAGTCAGTGTAGATGCGGGCTGTCTTCTCGTTGAAGTTGCCCGTGCCGATGTGGCTGTAGAAACGCGTCGCATGCCCTTCCCTGCGCTCGATAAGTATCAGCTTGCTGTGCACTTTCAGCCCGGGGATACCGAAAATCACCCTTATGCCGTTTTCCGTCAGCTGCTGCGCCCAGTTGATATTCGCCTCTTCGTCAAAGCGCGCCGCGAGCTCCACCACCGCCAGCACCCGCTTGCCGTTCTGCACAGCATTGACCAGTGCGTCTATCACCCGTGAGTTATTTGCCACGCGGTACAGGCATATCTTGATTTCGGTGACATCCGGATCAAGGGCGGCGGTCTTGAGCAGGTCCACCACGTAGTCGAAGGGGTGATAAGGGTAGTAGAGGAAAACATCCTGCTCCCTGATTGCGTCGAAGATACTGCCCTGCTCGTCCAGCCGCGGTACCCGGATGGGCGGTAGGGGCTTGAACTCGAGGTACTTCGGACCCACGTTGGGAAAGCCCATGAAATCCTTCGAGTTGTGATAGCGGCCACCGCCGATCAGGCTGTCGTACTTACCGAAGCCGAAACGCGCGCTGATATAGTCGAGCAGGCGCTGGGGCATTTTTTCATCGTAAACCATGCGCACCGCGTCAGCCTTGCGTCGCTGCTTGAGGCTGGTGGCCATGCGATCGATCAGGCTCTGCAGGATACCGGTATCGATTTCCAACTCCGCATCGCGGGAAAACTTGAAGCAGTAGGCTTCCGCCGAGTCTACCGGGATCACACCGCGAAAAATCTGCGGCAGGCAGGCGCGGATGATATTGTCGAGAACGATGAACACCTTGCCGCCCTTGCCCTTGCGACGGGGAATTTCCACGAAGCGATCGAGCCGGTCGGTGGGCACGTCCACCACCGCGTAGTAATAATCGTCGCCGGACTTGATATCGATGGCCAGGTAAAGGGATTCGTCGTTCAGGGGCGGAATCGCCTTGTTATCGCGCAGCAGGATGGGTTCCAGTTCAGGCAGGACCGTGTTGTTGAAATAGGCCTGCACGAAATTCGCCTGTCCTTCATCGAGCTGCTTCTCGTTGATCATGTAGATACGGCGGGCGCTGAGTTCAGCGAGGATCTCCTTGTAGTTGCGATCAAACTCGCGCTGCAGTTCCATCACCCGTTTCTGGATCGCCGCCAGCAGTTCCTTGGACTGCTGCTTGCCGTCGCCTCCGGATACTGAAATCAGGCGCCGTACCTCTGCGACCCGCACCCTGAAAAACTCATCGGAATTATTGGAGAAGATGCCCAGGTAACGGAGGCGCTCGATCACCGGCACGCTGGGATCTGCAGCCTCCTGCAATACCCGCGCGTTGAAGGACAGCCAGCTCAGTTCACGCGGTGTAAAAAGGTCGTGGTCCAGTAGATCCGCAAGACGTGTTTTTATCGGGTTGACTACAGTACTACTTGTCATAAAAGTCTCATAAAAATGTAATAAAACACGAAAGCTTGCGCACAAAAACCGCACGCATGAGGAAGGGTAAATCTAGCTTACTTTAAAGTGAAACAATAGACCCCGGGGGCGAATTTCGAAAAGCCCTTGAGTGAGTGCTGATCTACGTCAACAAAAGAATCTTCTGGATGAAAAAGAGCCCGGTTGCTTCCCCCTTTTACCGCTTGGGGGACCGGGCCAAGGTAGGGAACTCTCCTATGACAGAGCCTGTCTCGATACCCTCAGGCCGCCATCTGGCCGAAAGCATCGGGGTATGCTTCGCGTACCGCTGTAAAACTATAATCTTCCATGCCGAGCTCCTTCAGAGTCGACTGGACCTCGTCGCCATTGCGTGATTCCAGGCGCTTGTGGACCGCGGCCAGCAAACCGTGGCGATTTACCAGCTGCCAGGTCCCGGTGGCCCGGGTGCGCTTGCCCTTGGCATAGCTTAGGGCCTCTTCGTAGGCGTAGATCGCCCGCACCGCTGCGAACTCCGCTTCGCTGGAAACCGGGTGATCTTCAGCGCGCAGGTCGACCGCCCGACGGTGAGCCTGCAGGGCGAGCTCCGGGTGACCCCGACGTTTGGCATTGGTGGCGAACACGTAACACAGTTCGGGATCCTTGATTCTCAATACCAGTTCGTGCATTTCCTTGCTCCTGTCTCAATCACGGAAACAAGATTACGGCAGCGGGGCAAAATTCCCCATGGCCCTCTACGACAGGCCCATGACCATTTGCGACAGTTAACAATTTCTATTTAGAAAACGCTTTAAGTTTGGCGGCTAATGTATTGTTCTGGGAATAAAAAAGCCCGCTAATCATCAAATGATAGCGGGCTAACAGCCGTATGTTTCGGGGCAGAAACATCGGCCAGGGGACGTGTTAGCACGCGCAGGGAATGCGACGTGCTGTATAAAAAATAGCCCCTATTCAGGGAAATGCAAATTTCTGCACCAAAAAAATGCGTCCACTCGTCAAGGCTTGATGGCGAGTACGTCGGTCTTCATGTGGCGCAGCACTTTCTCTGCGGTATTTCCCAACAGCCGGGCCTTGACCCCGGTACGGGCCACGGTACCCATCACCACGATCTGGGCCCGCACCTTCGCGGCGCGGCTGGTGATGACCTTCTCCACCGGGCCGCGCTTACTCCGAAAAGCGCTCTCGGGAATATCGTGCTCAGCGGCCAGTTTGCTGATGGCCGGCCGCATGGCCTCCCTGGCCTGCTTGACGTAGGCGATGGGATCAACGAGGTCCAGGTCCGCCAGCAGGGTGGGAATTTCGATGGCAGTGATGATCTCAAGCTCGACACCCAGCGCAGCCGCCAGGCCCTTGGCCTGACCCAGTACCTTGCTGTTGAGTTTCTGCTTGGTGGCCACCTCACTGGAAAGGTCAAGTGTCACCAGCACCGGCTTCACCCGATCCCATTTTTGTTTCGCCACGAGCAGTACAGGTGCGGGACACTCCCGTAGCAGTTGCCAGTCGGTTGAGGTATGCACCAGGGATTCGGTGCGGTTGCCGGTCTTGACCACGCCGCGATATTTACCGCCGGCACACTGGCGGTTCACCCAACGATCGATATTTTTTTCCCAGACGACTTTCAGGCCGACTTTCTGGCCAGCGCGGGAGTGCTTGTCTATACGCCCCTGAACCACTTCCTCGCGCTCCGCCAGCAGGCGCTCCTTGACTTTCACCTGCTCAGCCGGCTTGAGCTTGAGTTGTTTCAGGGGAGCATAGGTAAACGCCACCACATCCACTTCAAAACCCAACCGATGGGCCAGTTCCAGTCCCCTCGGCGTGGCACAGCCGACACCCTCGAGGTCGGCAATAATCAGAATCTTGTCCACAACACTTCCCCGCTACGTTGATGTAGTGAGGATTATAGAGCCTACTCAGCCGGTGGGAAGTGGCCTGGATCAAATGCTGGCGATTTACCGGTGGGGTGGATCGGAAGGGGTATCGCGAAATTCAGCCGGCGCCATGCCGGTCCATCGCTTGAAGGCCCGGGAAAAAGTACTGGGCTCGGAAAACCCGAGCAGGTAAGACGTCTCCACTACTGATCGGTTGGGCTGGCGAAGATATTTGCGCGCCAGCTGCAGACGGGTGTCCTGCAGCAGGTCCATGAAACTGGTGCCTTCTTCTTTCAGCTTGCGCTGCAGCGTTCGATTGCTGACATGCAACGCCTCGGCAATCTGTTGCTGGTTGGGAGGGCCGTCAGGCAGTTTCTCAACAATCTTGTCCACCACCTCCCGCGACGTGGTCTGGATGAGAAAGCTGTCCAGGTAGGCCTGGGTCTGCTCGTCGTTCACCCGGGCAAGGGCGGGATCGCCGGTGGCGAGGGGCTCCATGATGTCAGCCCGCGACCAGGTAATACAGGTGGAATCGGTCTCGAATGCCACCCGGCTGGACAGCATGTATTCCCAGCGCTCCGGGTCCTCGGGCGTGGGGCGCTCGATGTCGATTTTCACCGGGGCCAGGAACTCACCCAGGGTCATCTGACTCATGCGGATCACCATGCCCACCGCGTAATCCCGATTGGCATAGGCAAAATTATCCATTTCCACGTTGCGACCCAGGTCGATGTGCACCAGGTCATTTTCCTCGCGCAGGTGCAGGTCCAGGGTAGTGCTGACCAGCTTGCCGAAACGCACCAGGCGGCGCAGGCCGTCGTAGACCGTGTCACTGGCGAGCCAGGCCAGCCCCAGGCCGTGCAGTACCTGGGGCTGCAACTGCTCTGCCGCCAGCAGGCCGAAAGCCTCATCACCGGTGACTTCCACGCAGCGGCCCATCAGGCTGTTGAAGGCTGTGTGCGTCACCCGCCAGTCCGGGTTGGCGGCCTTGGCGGCATCGATACCGATGTCCTCCATTACATCGAGTGCATCGATACCCCGCAGGCGCAGCGCTCTCGCCACCGGCAGGATAAAAGTTGCCATCATGGAGTGTTCCAGGGCCAGCGGTTTAGTCATGCCTGTCGATTCCCGGAGTGAAACCTTGCTTCGTCGCCAGGGGACACTATACTGTATTTATATACAGTATAGGGTAAATTCCATGGCGCGCCAGAGCGACATCATCACCTCACAGCGTTCGCTGCGCAAGGGGCGCGGCGCCCTCAGTAACAGGGAGAGCCGCTTCCAGCCCCTGAACAGCGAATGGGATGATGGCATCGAAGGCCCCTCACCCGTCACTGAGTGCCGACGGGTTACGGTGCGAAGCATCGTATCCCGCAACAACTCACCGGATATACCCTTTTACCAGTCGATCAACCCGTACCAGGGCTGTGAACACGGCTGCATCTACTGCTACGCCCGGCCCACCCACGCCTACCTGGACCTGTCCCCGGGGCTGGATTTCGAAACCCGGCTCACATACAAGCACAACGCCGCGGAACAGCTCGAACGGGAGCTGGCACACCCGGGCTATCGCTGCCGCAGTATCACCCTGGGTGCCAACACCGACCCCTATCAGCCGGTGGAAAAGCAGTACGGCATCACCCGCCAGATACTTGAGGTACTGCAGCGCGCTCGACACCCGCTGGCTATCATCACCAAGGGAGCGCTGGTCACCCGGGACCTGGATATACTGGCGGAAATGGCCGGCGACGGCCTGTGCTCGGTTGCCGTCAGCATCACCACACTGGACCCGCAGCTCAAGCGGTACATGGAACCCAGGGCCGCCTCTGCCACTGCCCGCCTGCAGGCGGTGGAAGACCTTTCCGGTGCCGGCGTGCCGGTCACGGTACTGTTCGCGCCGGTGATCCCTGCCCTCAACGACGGCGACATGGAACAGGTTCTGAGGCGGGCGGCGGATGCGGGGGCGAGTGGCGCCGCCTATATACTGCTGCGCCTGCCGCTTGAAATCCGGGATCTGTTTCACGAGTGGCTGCACCAGCATTACCCACTGAAAGCGGATCATGTGATCAGCCTGCTGCGTCAGTGCCGGGGCGGCGCCGATTACGACACCCGGTTCGGGCACCGGATGCGTGGCACCGGCACTTTCGCGGATCTGCTGGAACAGCGCTTTCGCCTTTGCTGTCGCCGGCTGGGCCTGCAGCAGGGTGAACGGGCCCCCGGGCGCACAGACCTGTTCACGCCGCAGGGCGCAAACCGCGATCAATATGATCTGTTCAGCTGATCAGGGGTCGCAGGCGGGGTAAAGCAGGCGCTGCCAGCTGCTGCGTGCGAAGGGGCGCCACTCCCCCTCCCCCAGGGACAACCTCTCCGCCACCAGGAACCAGATTGCAGGATTCAGGGTCATGCCGCAGTGACTGCCTCGCACCTGTATGCTCTGGGTACGCGGGTGCCCGTCTACCTGCAGGGTGGTCTGCCAGTTGACGATGCCATCCCCCTTGGAATAAATCGCGGTGGTAGGCACAGGGGGCGGGTGGGGGAGCACGTCCTGGTTTATCGGCAGTTCTTCCGGGGGGTTGAGCGCCGTGAACAGGCGTGCAGGGATGGACCCGGTCATGCGGCCCTCGCCAAAAGGGCTGCCCAGGGATATCACCTGGCGCACCCGGTCGGGAAATTCCCGGGCCAGTTCCCGGGCAAAAATACCGCCGAGGCTGTGACCCACCAGTGAAACCCTGCCCTCGTAGCGCTCACTGAGGTAATGAATACGTTCCTGCAAGCCCTCCAACACACCCTCCCTCGGGCCCAGGTTACGGCCCATGCCCCAGCCATGTACCGCATAGTCCAGCCGGGTGAGAAAGCGTCGCAGGGATGTGTTGTAACCGTCACCCCCCAGGAAACCCGGCAACACCATGACCGGGTGGCCATCGCCGTTAGGAGCCATGCGAGCCAGTCGTCGGCGGCTTATATTGAGGGTGATGATTTCAGCGAGAGCGCGGTGGGCCTCGGTCAGGGCCAGCAGGGCACTGGGCGGCGGCACATAGGGCTCTATCGCTCCGATCCCCACATCGGCTTGCGGAAGCTGCTCCAGGGTTGCCGTCGCCATGCCATGCCCCTTGCACTAATAGATTGAATGCAAAGAGCATAGCGAAGATTAACTTCCGGGGGAACCCCGGCCATTAGAGCCGGGAGAACTCCCTGTTCAGTTCAAACTGCCGCGATGTCACATAGGATTCCATATTCTATTACTGGTCATTTTCTAACCACTTGATTTCTCATTAGTTTCCCCCAAAAGACGAGGCGCTCAGGCTGATGGTGCGTGCGATTCGTGAAGGTCTCGAGGTACTGAGAGCCAATGACATCCCTATAACCCGTTCGAATCATCGCGTGCTGTAGTGGCTGCCCGAGTCGCTGATCGTGTTTCTCATGAAGCGCATGTTCAGCTCTGAGACGATGACAATCAAGGTTGGCCATGCAGCGGACGCGCGCCGCGAGTTTCAAGTGTTGTCTCAGGAATTTCAAGCCCTGAACGTCGCCACACTGGTCCCGACGCCAGCGATGGATCGACTAAACGAGTACCTCGCGCCCCCGACGAGCCAAGAGCAGGCTTAGTGAACCGTCGCCTTTGAGGTGGTGACGGCCCCCAACGGCGGGCCGCCAGGGTGCTGCTGAAGGGCCGCTATCAGGCGTAGACGGGTCGTAGCAGTCGATGAAGGCGCTAGGACCGCACGCGCCTACTAGAGGACTTATTACTGCTCCTGCAACCCATATTGTGCAAGCAGCCGGCGCCATTCTTCACCGGCAATCACACCCAGTAGGGAGCGATCGATCGCCTCACGCAATTTATTGTTATTGGCCACTCCCATCCCGACGTAGTAGGGCTCCACGGTGCGCGGCAATACAGCGATACGGCCAGCAAAGTCGCTGTTGACCACGTATTTCAGGACCGCGATATCGAAAACGAAGGCATCAATTTCATTTCTGACGATCGCATCGAGGCCTGCTCCGATAACCTCGTAGGGTGAAGCGGTGGCTCCATTTTCGGCCAGCCATTGTAACGGCCGTGAGTCCCGTATACTGCCGACGCGTACGTGGGGTAGATCCTGTGGACCACGCACTTTGCCCTGGAGTTTCTCCGTTGTCAGTGAGGCAGAGATGGAAGCGGTCAGGCTTGAGATCAGTACGATAGAAGCGAACATCCAGATAACGGCGACGACGCGACCGCCAGGGGTCAGGGGCGCTTTATCCCCGTACCCGACTGTCGTCATGGTAACGGCGGCCCACCAGACGCCCTGCCCGGCACCATTAAGCCAACTTCCGCCAAACATTTTTGGGTTTCTCCTTCGTTCCAGCAGATAGATAGCGGTGCCAGCAATAATCCAGAGCCCCGCCAGTCCTATGAAAATGAAAGCGATACTCGTAAGGCTCGTACCAGAAAGAAAGCGCATCCAGTGGCCGCCAAATGCATCTGCGTTTACCGCAATTCCCCAACCTGACCGGTAGTAGGGCTGTGTCAGATCCATCAGGGTTTCGTATTCTTGTGTGGCAGGGATGGTCAGGATTACGTCGATTTCACCCGCAGTGAGTGCTCGTCGCAATTTCAGGAGTTCTTCGTAACCTTGCACCTCGCTAAGCAGGCCAAGTTCATCAGCAACGCGTTGCCATAGTTCAATACCGAGGCCCTCCCAGTCGCCCTTATTGTTCTTGACGCTGAATGGTGGCGCCTCGAAGACACCAACCCTGACCAGGCTTTCCCTGGATGCCTCCTGCTGCGCCATGGCCAATACTGGCGAGCCCGGAGTGATTACTAGGGAAACAAAAGCGACGAGAGTATATATGTGGATTCGCATGTTTATTTTGAAGTCCCGAATTTATGATCCACTAGATCATGGAGAATATAATGCCCTTGATAATATCAAACCCCCGGCCCCTCGATGAGACTATTGCTCCACCAAGCCCGGCTGGGCTGGTCGAACCTGGTTATGAAACCGGCAGATTACGAACCAAGTAATTCAGGGGTAAAAGAGTCTCTTGAGACGTGAACGCAGTCGCTTAGGGGCTGGAAAACCGAATGACCGCTTTTTCAAAAGCGGTCGTAGCAGGCAGCCTCAGGGGCAACCTGGAATTGTCTCTGTTCGCCTAGGAAGGGACGCTCTCATGGAATTTCGTTTTCCAGAGTACTTCCGAGAACCCTTTACCCTCCGAAGGCGAGAATCAACGCTAGAGCTTGCTCCTCTGTGAATCCGTGCCTCGCCATTGTACGCCGGACAAGGTAGGCCCTCAGGTCTCCAGGTTCGGGCTTGGGGCTGGCAGCTCCATTCTTGTGGATCATATCGGAGACGGTCAGGTCTTTTGGCTTTGGTGGTGCAGTACCCCATCGGGGTTCCATTTTCATGTCGGTCATAATGTGCCCACCTGTGTTGGTGATGGCAGTATACGCCTATTTGCCCCATGGAATTCTGTGGAGGACCCTAATGAGGTGCGAAGGGACATTAGGCCGATCATGATCCCCATGACCGCTCTTGAGAGAAGCAGACATTCACCGCCTGGCCACCCAGGATACTTGGCACCAAACAACCCTGCGCACTCGACGAACCCGACGCCAGACCATTTGCCCCAATTCCTTGCAGGATATGAATTGGCGTCGAGTACGACGGGTGTAACTAGGGTTTCTTCCAAGGGTGTAGGCCCCCTTTCAACACCGGACCCAGCAATAAGGTACCTTATAGGTGTATCGGGGATTACTCAGGGTCCGGTGATGGATCGCCGACAATCCAATAGCAAGGGCTGAACCCCTGATTCGACCGTCGCTACTGATTCTAACTGAACAGGACGTTTCCGCGGCAACGTCATTAGTGGCCACGTTACGTGAAAAAACCGGGGCTCCAACTATCATGGCGACAACGCTGGGTAGTTTTGGACAGCGACCAGCGCCGCTGCTGCAAGCAACAGAAAACCGAGGGGGCGGGCAAGGTAACGACCGTTGGGCAGGTTTTTCTCCGCGGCCATGACGGCGCCAAGCAGCAGCATCCAACCCAGGCTCCCAGTACTTACGATGAACATCAGCAACATCAATGCCCAGCAACAGCCAACACAGTAGATGCCATTGTGTATCCCAAGCGTGAGCGCCTGTTGCTGCGGTCTACCTCCCCGCCAGTGTCGAAGCACGAAGCTTAAAGGGGACCGGCACTTGTCCAGGCATTTGTACTTAAGATCCGTGAACTGGAACACGCCGGCGGTCCCGAGCACCATCACTGCCAACAACCAGCTGTTCAGCCTGACCCATTCTAGTTGCATGAGAATAGCGCTGACAACCCAGCTCATCAGGTGGGCCACGATACCGAACAGCAACCACGCAGTGAGATAACCCGCAACAACCAGGGTCACCAGGCTGGCAGTATCCTGCCGTTTACGTGTGAGCCGGCGGAAGATCTCCAGCAAGGGCAAGGTTGTGGGCAACATCATTGCCGCGCTCATTAGGACCCAGCCGCCGAGGAAAACCAGCGCCGACAGGGTGGTCGACGCATGAGCATGGCCGCCATGGCCACCTGGACCAGGTTCAATCAATTGGCCGTGGTTAAGGTAATGCCCGTAAGGTGATTGTTCCCACAGCCATAGTGCCAACCAGGCACCAATTATCATGGTCGCCATCAGCAGCAGGAACGGGTAACGATTCCTACTATGAGGCACGCTGCCGATCAAGGGCTCTGCATGATTGAGAGGCAAATGTTATGCCTCGAACGCGAACTTCCCTTGCACAGCACTTTTCCCACTGAGATCAAGATCCAGGCCAAGTCCAGCGTGTGACGCCTTCAGATGGGTTGCCTTGCCGACATAGTAGGGCGAGTTCTCGATAACCGCGAATGTGGCGTCGTGCAAGGTGGTGCGTCGGCCGGTAGGTCCCTCGAAAGGACTGATCTCTGCATCGAGGTTCGATCCAATTTTCAGCGCCCCTTTTCCCTCAACCACATCAAAAGCAATCGGCGCTCTTTCAACCGCGACCACTTCGCCCACAAGTTGAGCTATGTCCGCCACCGGGCCACCCTGGTCTCCGGTATAGACACTGAGGATTGCCTCCTCCTGTTCTGCAGTTGCTACCTCGTCGACAAACGCCACTACACGCCAGTTGCCCGCCAGCGCATTGTCGGGAATAAATAGAAGGATTGAGTAAGTCAGGCCCGACACATCGACACCGTTGATTTCACCCTTGTCGAAATGCCAGGCGATGGTGCCGTAACAGGTCCCGCCGTCCGGGTCTTCACCAATCCAGCAGGGACAAATCGCGTTACAGGTGCAAGCTTCCAGCATATAGCCTTCGAGTTTATATGACATTGTATTCCCCCCAACCAATCTAATTAAGATGCGCCCATTTATGCAGGCGGGCTCAACTTGCCATAATGCTTACAGTGCTCTGAAAAACTCCGCGCCATTATTAACTTAGCCCACATATAGGGATTTTCGCTAATCCTTTTAGATTATTTGGATCTAGGCAAAACACGGAGTATAACTAGCAACACTGAGGGCTTGACCCAACGTAATTCGGTGCCTGTGTCCGACATAGAGCGGAGATTCTATCGATTTCCCGGAAACTTCTGCTTTCGCCTGGGAGGCTGTATTCAAAGCCTGTTGTGCGCAAAGACAGAAGACAAAACGCGATGTAGCTACTCACTCGGCTGCCACTGGTTACCTGGATTTTTCATTTGAGCTAAGCTTTGGAGACGAACTAAAAGAACGGTGAATCTAAAAAGATGACGCACTTTGAGTGCGTCTCTGTTGCGGTTTCGCTCATCTACTCACTTGTCTTGGCGAAACTGCTCGGAGGTCTCCCATCCGCACTGCGACCCGAGAAGCGCTACTGGGTTCATTCTGCCGTGCAGTTGAAGGGGAACACGAAGGCGGTACGCTCAACGGGGGCACAGCACACCCATGACACCTTGATTGGAGCATATTTTGAATTGGCTCGGGACGCAAATCTCAGCCGAATTTTTCGAATGGGAACACTTGATTTTGACGCACTTAATGAGGACCAGAAAGGGCAGTTCTTCGCCTTCTGGTCTGGCGTTATGTATATCGTTCAAAACTGGCTCTATCAAAGAGACAGCGGTTCTTTAGATGCAAAGCTTGTGGATTCCTTCCTTGGTGGGGTAGCCGCGAATTTTCACGCTGATGGGTTTGAAGTATTTTGGGATCAACGTAAGTTTACATTCTCGGTAGAGTTGAAAGAGTGGGATGAAGATATCCGTGCCCGGCCACCAGCGAGAAGTGGACATGTACCACTCGGCGTATCGAGACCCTGATGCCCCTGACCGCTTCTGGCATAATTGAGGCGATTTTGGGCTCGAACTGACCCCAAAATTTGGCAGCTTTGTCGTGAGAAGGGACATGACCGCTATTTCAAAGCGGTCGTCAGGGTTTAACCTCTTCTGAAGCCTTTTTCAGGATAAAGCGCGACTACAGCAAGAAAAATGGACGCCGAATCACTCCAGGTCAGCCACCGGAACCATGATATGTGCGTACGGCGTATCTCCCCACATGACATATGGACCACCAACTTTCGGGTCGTTTGTAATTCCTTTTAGAAATTCCTTCGGCACAATAATCATCAAATGCGGTCCGGTTTCAACATAGTCAGCCGCGCTCTTGGGGTCCGGATGATATGGGTCTGAATTACTGACTCCCGCACCAGGATCACCCAGAAGCATATATGAAATTCCTACACCATCGGCGGCAAAATCTTTCTTGTTGGTCAGCGCCTCCATCATTTTCATCCACATGCCGTCGCTGCACATAGCGGCACCGTCATCAGGCATGGTATCTGGCATACAGGTCCAACCGTTGCTGCCTTCAACCACCACCTTACCGTTTACAACTATGGTAGCGTCCGCACTGATAAAGGACGGCGCAGCTGCTCTAGCGTGGGCAATTTTCTTATCAAGATCTTCTCCCGCCAGACAGCTTCCACTTACTGATAAACCGGCTATGACAGCCAGTGCCATTTTTTTTGAAGATTTCATGCTAATTACCTTACATTTGGTTTGATAGGTCGAATACCTATTTTTCCATCCACCACTCAGGCATCCGAGACCTAGAAGTATAGACCGGCATCACAAAACCCACCGATTTTTTCGAGTGTCGATCTCGATGGCGCGTATAACGTTGCTTAAGGCTCCAATTTATTTGCGCCTCACCCAAGCGCAGAGTTAATGTCCATTCATGGTACGTGGTGGTCCTTTTCAGATGCCCGAAGTGATCGGTGATTGCTTCCGCTTCCACGACATTCCGGTCATCGGGGCCGCCCAAGAATCACTCTCTCAAATGTCGCTTCACTACGCAGCGGATAAACGTAATATTGCAAAGTAGGCGAAGCGGTCTTCGGGCCAAGCTACTCTTCTGATTTGAACTTGCAGTATAAAGTGTAGCCAATGGTAATTATGAGCAACCCATAACCCAATATTGATCGAACCAATTGACCAACGACTGTTTCATTTAGAAGAGGAAAGTGTTCTAAAAAAGATAGTGAGGTGTTACTTAACGCCACTCCACTCTCAGCCAATAAATTTAGGTCCGCACCAATGCCCTTAATTGTCTCCAGGTTTAATTTTACAAGTTGGCCAATGTAGCTTGAGAATATCGTATATAAGACAACAAAGCCGATGAGAATAATCCAACTTAGTCTTTTCGCTGCCAGATGTGCGGCGATGAGTACACCAAAGGAGACACTCGTCCAGTATTGCATCTGGCTCCAGAGAAGGTCTCCATTAGATAGAAGATGCTCTAACAGGTCTGCCTCGGTCATGACTTAGGCCTCCAGGGGTCTTCACTCCGATAGCTATGGTCGCATCGTCATCGGGCCGCTGGGGTCCGGCAAGACCTTCGCCTGCATCATGGAGATCTTTCGCCAGGTCATGCTGCAGAGGCCGGACAAGAAGGGCGCCAGGCGATCCTGCCGGCAACGCGATGGCACAGACGGACGACAAGACCCCGTTCATGATGCTGAAGCAATCCGACATCCGGGCGATACCGGCGCCGACCAACGACTTCGAGGAGCGGGTCACCGTTCTCGACGAGCTACTGATCAAGCTTGTAGACGGTCATCCCGCGATCACTATCCACCCCCGCTGCAAGACCCTTGTCCGCGGCCTGGCGGGCGAATACCACTTCCGGCGTATCCGGGTAGTGGGTGAGGAGAAGTTCCGCGACAAGCCGGATAAAGGCCCCACCAGCCACGTATGCGAAGCCCTGCATTATGGACTACTCGGCGCTGGGGAAGGCGTCCTCACCAAGAGGCGCCGCACCCTGGACCCGGAGCTAGAGCGGGCGATGGCAGACTTCCGGAAGCACCAGGCGCACTTCGAGTAGCCACCATATCCCCAGCGGGAGCGATCTCTAAGCGACGCCAGCACTGAACCTATGGCACCAC
>JAACFI010000183.1 GCA_009937575.1 Haliea sp. | reverse complement strand
AAAAATGGTCGAGTTGCGCAGCAGCCCGACGCGCGGGGCTGGCTTGCGGTCGTCACTGGTGCGGTCTTGCGGACGGCTCGCCCCGACCCTGAAAAGAACCTCACCTGACCAATTTTTAACCAGAGAAAACGAAAATTCAGCGAGTTTCTTGCGTTTGTTTTTCAACCTCGCTAGAGTCGGGAGCGTTGTAAGTGGTAGCTGTACCAGGTCGATTTACTTACCCCAGCGGTTGGTAGTACGGGCAAGTGACCTCCATCAGAGTCCCCAGGGAAGTGTGGAGCTCGAATGCTGAGACGCATGACAGTAGCGCCATATTGCAGACAGATCGCATCCCGCGACCTGCCGGGGACCCCTTGTTTCCAGGTTTTTCACTACCCATTCGCCCCCCGACAGTCAGAGACACCCCCCGCAGTTTGTGAGCGTCCCCGAACAGTATCTGTCGGGAGGCCCATGCATTGAGCGCGACTGAAACATCCCTCTGGCCATTCGTGGTCTACTTCGTCGCTGTGCTGTTGCTGGTGGCAACCATGCTCGGGCTGTCTTACGTGCTGGGCCAGCGTCGCGCCAACAAGGCCACCAACATGCCCTTCGAATCAGGGGTGCTATCGGTGGGCTCACCGCAGATCCATATGTCGGTGGAGTTCTACCTGGTGGCGATCTTTTTCGTCATCTTCGACCTCGAGACCGTGTTCATCTTCGCCTGGGCCGTGGCCTTTTTCGAGCTGGGCTGGGAGGGCTTTATCGCGGTAGCCGTGTTTATCGCCATTCTCGGTGTAGCGCTGGTATACGAGCTGAGCACCGGGGCCCTGGAGTGGGGCATCAAGACCCGCGCCGGGGAACCCCACCCTGAGGAGCAGCCCTGATGGAGTGGAACCTGACCCGGCCGGAGGACGTGATCGGCAGCTACCCGGGGGGCGCCGGCGACAGCGTGGAAGAGCAGGTGAAGCGCAATGTGTTCTTCGCCAGACTGGAGGACCTGGTCGCCTGGGGCCGCGCCCACTCCCTGTGGCCCTTTAATTTCGGCCTGTCCTGCTGTTACGTGGAGATGGCCACCTCCTTCACCAGCCGCCACGATATCGCCCGATTTGGTTCCGAGGTGATTCGCGCCACGCCACGGCAGGCGGACCTGATGGTGATCTCGGGCACGGTATTCCGCAAGATGGCGCCGGTGGTTCAGCACCTGTACGACCAGTTGCTGGAGCCGCGCTGGATCATCTCGATGGGCTCTTGCGCCAACTCCGGCGGCATGTACGACATCTACAGCGTGGTGCAGGGTGTGGACAAGTTTATCCCGGTGGACGTCTACGTGCCGGGCTGCCCGCCGCGGCCGGAGGCCCTGATGCAGGGGCTGATGATGCTGCAGGATGCGATTGAACAGGAGCGCCGGCCACTCAGCTGGGTGGTGGGCGACCAACAGGTAGTAAAACCGCAGATGCCCTCCCGCAGGGATCTGCTGCAAAAGGAGCGCAACCAGGCCACGGAATTGAGAGGCCCGACGGAAGTTTAATAAGAACAACCCGTAGGGTGCGCTCCGCGCACCATCCTGTGCGTACCACTCCCAACCCGAATGGTGCGCGTAGCGCACTCTACGGCTCATAAGGGTTTGCATGCAATGCAGCAGGCACAGGTGACAAGCGGCAGCGAGACGGTGGACGACCTGTTCAACCGCTTCGGCGCCCAGCTGTTCGAGGTCCAGCCGACCCCGGACAACACCCCCACCCTGTGGCTGGAGCGGGGCCAGCTGCTGCCGGTGCTGGAACACCTTAGACCGCGCTTCCCCATGCTGCTGGACCTGTTCGGGGTGGACGAGCGCCTGCGGGAACACAAGCCCGCCTCAGCGGCGGACTTCACCGTGGTCTACCACCTGCTCAACCTCGACGACCGCGAGGAGATACGCCTCAAGGTCTCTGTGGAGGCCACCGATGCCATCGTGCCCTCAGCGGTGGGGGTCTGGCCCAATGCCAACTGGTATGAACGGGAGACCTGGGACATGTTCGGGGTGGAATTTTCCGGCCATCCCAACCTGCAGCGCATCCTGCTGCCCCCCACCTGGGAGGGCCACGCCCTGCGCAAGGACCACCCGGCCCGGGCCACGGAGATGGAGCCCTTCAGCCTGGACGAGGAAAAGCAGGCGGCGGAGCAGGAGGCCCTGCTGTTCAAGCCCGAGGAGTGGGGCATGGCGCGCGCCACCGAAGACACCGAGTTCATGTTCCTCAACCTGGGCCCCAACCACCCCTCGGTGCACGGGGTATTCCGCATTGCACTGCAGCTGGACGGCGAGGTGATCATCGACGCGGTGCCGGACATCGGCTACCACCACCGGGGTGCGGAAAAGATGGGAGAGCGCCAGAGCTGGCACTCCTTTATTCCCTATACCGACCGCATCGATTACCTGGGCGGGGTGATGAACAACCTTGCCTATGTAATGACGGTGGAGCAAATGGCGGGCATCCAGGTGCCGGACCGGGCGAAGGTCATCCGCATCATGCTGTCAGAGTTCTTCCGCATCTCCAGCCACCTGGTGTTCTACGGCACCTTCGCCCAGGACGTGGGGCAGATGTCGCCGGTGTTCTACATGTTCGCCGATCGGGAGCGCCTGTTCGGCATCATCGAGGCCATTACCGGCGGACGCATGCACCCGGCCTGGTTCCGCATCGGCGGGGTGGCCCAGGACCTGCCCCAGGGCTGGGATCGCATGGTGCGGGAATTCATCGACGCCATGCCCGCGCGCCTGGACCACTACCAGAAGATGGCCATGGACAATTCCATCCTCAAGCAGCGTACGGTGGACATCGGCAGCTATAACACCCGGGAGGCGCTGGAGTGGGGTATCACCGGCCCCAGCCTGCGCGCCACCGGTATGGATTTCGACCTGCGGCGGGACCGCCCCTACGGCGGCTACGACCAGTTCGACTTCGAGGTACCCCTGGGCAGCAAGGGCGACTCCTACGACCGGGCGGTGGTGCGGGTGGAGGAGATCCGCCAGAGCCTGCGCATCATCCGCCAGTGCCTGGACAACATGCCCGAGGGCCCCTACAAGAGCGAGCATCGCCTGGCCACACCGCCGCCCAAGGACCGCACCCTGCAGGACATCGAGACCCTGATCCACCACTTCCTCAGTGTCAGCTGGGGGCCGGTGATCCCGGCGGGGGAGGCCTCCTTCCCGATCGAGGCCACCAAGGGCATCAACAACTACCACCTGATCTCCGACGGGGGCACGACCTCCTATCGCACGCGTATTCGCACCCCGTCCTTTCCGGCCCTGCAGCAGATACCGCTGATCAGCCGGGGACTGTTGATCCCGGACCTGATTGCGATTATCGCTTCCATCGACTTCGTGATGGCGGACGTTGACCGATGACCGATTTAATACCGGTACTTAGCGACGAAGAGCTGCGGGAGATCAATGCGGAGATCGCCCACGTACCCGTCCCGGCCGCGGTGGCCATCGACGCCCTGAAAATCGTGCAGGCCCACCGGGGCTGGGTCTCCGATGAGAGCCTGCAGGCGATCGCCCGCCACCTGGAGATGTCCGCCGAAGAACTGGAGGGGGTAGCCACCTTTTACAACCTGATCTTCCGCCGCCCGGTAGGGGAGAACGTGATCCTGTTGTGTAACAGTATCAGCTGCTGGATCAAGGGCTGTGACAAACTGCAGGCGAAGATCAGTGCACAACTGGGCATCGCCCTGGGGGAGACCACTCCCGACAACCGCTACACGCTGCTGCCGGTAACCTGCCTGGGCGCCTGCGACAAGGCGCCGGTGATGATGGTGGGGGAGGAACTGCACGAAAATATCAGCGAGCAGGGCCTGGGGGACGTGTTCGGGGAGGACGGCGGATGAGCGGCGCCCTCCCCGTTCTCGACCGGCCACTGACCCGCAATGTGCGGGCCGATCGCAGCCCCACCGACATGGCCGCCTACGAGGCCAACGGCGGCTACCGGGGACTGCGGGCCGCTCTGGCCATGTCCGCGGCGGACTGCCTGCAGGTATTGAAGGACTCCAACCTGCGCGGCCGCGGCGGGGCCGGCTTCCCCACCGGCATGAAGTGGAGCTTCGTGCCCATGGGAGATGCCTGTTCCCCGGGGCACAAGTACCTGATCTGTAACGCCGACGAAATGGAGCCGGGCACCTTCAAGGACCGGCTGCTCATGGAGTGCGACCCCCACCAGCTGGTGGAGGGCATGATCTGTGCCGCCTACACCCTCCAGGCGGACGTGGCCTATATCTTTATCCGCGCCGAGTACCACAAGGCGACGCGCCTGTTGCAGGAGGCGATCGATGCCTGCAAGGCGAAGGGCTACCTGGGGGATAATATCCTGGGTTCGGGATACAACCTGGAAATGCACGTGCACTCCAGCGCCGGCCGCTATATCTGCGGCGAGGAGACCGCGCTGATCTCCTCCCTGGAGGGCAAGCGCGCCAATCCCCGGGCCAAGCCCCCCTTCCCCCAGGTCAGCGGCCTGTGGGGGCGCCCCACCATAGTCAACAACGTGGAAACCCTGTGCAATGTGCACCACATCATCGAGCGCGGCGCCGACTGGTTCCAGTCCCTGGGCCTGACGGCCGATGCCGGCACCAAGCTGTATGGAGTCAGCGGCAGGGTTAAAAACCCGGGCTGCTGGGAGCTGCCCATGGGCACCCCGGTGCGGGAAATCATCGAGGAGTACGCCGGGGGCATGGAGGAAGGCTACCAGCTGCGAGGCTTCCTGCCCGGCGGCGGCTCCACGGATTTCCTCACCGTGGAACACCTGGACCTGGCCATGGACTACGACACCATCGGCAAGGCGGGCTCGCGCATGGGCACCGGCACCATGATCATCCTGGATGACAAGACCTGCCCGGTGGGCTTTGTGAAGAACCTCACCGAGTTTTTCGCCCAGGAATCCTGCGGATTCTGCACCCCCTGCCGGGACGGCCTGCCCTGGTCCGCCCAGGTGCTGGACGACATCGAGCACGGCCGCGGCCTGCCCGAGGACATGGATACCCTGCAGCGCCAGGTGGCCTTCATCGGCGCCATTGGCAACACCCACTGCGCCCTGGCCCCCGGGGCCATGGAGCCGATACAGAGCGCGTTGAAATACTTCCGGGAGGATTTCGAACGCCATATCGACGGCGGCAGCTGCCCTTACTGCGACGGGGGGAACAGCTGATGCCGGTGATCAGGATAGACGGCGTGGAATACGAGGTCGAGGCAGGCGGCAACCTGCTGGAGGCCACCCTGGGCCTGGGCCTGGACCTGCCCTATTTCTGCTGGCACCCGGCCATGGGTTCCATCGGCGCCTGCCGCCAGTGCGCGGTGGTGCAATACCTGGACGAGGAGTCGGAACAGGCGGGCCGCGGGCGCATCGTCATGGGCTGCATGACCCCGGTGACCGACGGCGCCATCTTCTCACTGGGAGGCGACAGGGCGCAGCAGTTCCGCGAGGCCATCGTGGAATCGCTGATGCTCAACCACCCCCACGACTGCCCGGTGTGCGCCGAGGGGGGCGAGTGCCACCTGCAGGACATGACGGTAATGGTGGGCCACCGGGACCGCCACTACCGGGGCCGCAAGAACACCCATCGCAACCAGTACCTCGGACCACTCATCCACCACGAGATGAACCGCTGCATCACCTGCTACCGCTGCACCCGCTACTACCGGGATTACGCCGGTGGCACCGACCTGGCGGCGCTGGCCTCCCGCGACCACATTTACTTCGGCCGCCACCAGGAAGGCGTACTGCAGAGCGAGTTTGCCGGCAACCTGGTTGAGGTCTGCCCCACCGGTGTATTCACCGACAGAATCCTGGTGCACGACTACACGCGCAAGTGGGACCTGCAGTCGGCCCCCTCGGTGTGCACCGGCTGCGCAGTGGGCTGCAACACCCTGCCCGGGGAGCGCTACGGCCGGCTTAAGCGGGTACACAATCGCTACAATGTGGAAGTCAACGGCTACTTCCTGTGTGATCGGGGCCGTTTCGGTGCCGGTTTCGTCAACAGCGACAAACGCCTGGAGTACCCGGGCCTGCGCCGGGAGGACGGGCGCTACGACGCCCTGGATCACCACCGGGCGCTGCAGCAACTGCAGGCCGCCTGCAACCAGGGGAATCTGGCGGGTATCGGCTCACCGCGGACCTCGGTGGAAGCAAATTTCCTGCTGCGCACCCTGGTGGGCCCCGACAACTTTTCCCCGGGTTTTGCCGACAGCGAGCAGCCCCTGGTCAACCTGGCCCTGCAACTGCAACAGGACAGCCCCGCGGTCACCCCGGACCTGCGCAGCATCGAATCGGCAGACGCGGTACTGGTCCTGGGTGAAGACGTGACCAACACCGCACCGCGTATCGCCCTGGCCCTGCGCCAGAGTGTGCGCAATCGGGCCTACGCCATGGCGGCGGACCTGGGCCTGGAAACCTGGCAGGACGCAGCCATTCGCAACCTGGCCCAGGATGAACGCAGCCCCCTGTATATCACCGCGCCTGGCGACACCCCCCTGGACGACGTGGCGGCGGGCACTGACCGCCTGGCGCCACAGGATATCGCCTGCCTGGGGCAGGCGGTGGCGGCATCCATCGCCGGCGATTCCAATGAGGCAGGGCAAGACCGGGCGGCGGAGATCGCCGCCGCCCTGGCCGGGGCCCAGCGACCCCTGGTGGTCTCCGGCACCGGCTGCGCCAGTGGCGAGGTGATGCAGGCGGCCGCCGCCGTAGCCAACGCCCTGTGCACTGCAGGCAGGCAGGCCATGCTGTGCCTGGCGGTACCCGAGGCCAACAGCCTGGGCCAGGCGCTGTTGTGCGGCGCCGATGCACCGGATTTCAGCGCCCTGCAACAGCGGGCTGAGGCGGGGGAGGTGGACACCCTGCTGGTACTGGAAAACGACCTTTACCGGCGAGGGGACGGCGACAGGATCGACCGGTTGCTGGCGGCGTTCAAGCGGGTGATTGTGCTGGACGGCCTGGACAATGCCACGACATCCAGCGCCGACCTGGTGCTGCCCGCCGCCAGCTTCGCAGAGTCCGAGGGCACCCTGGTCAGCCTGGAGGGCCGCGCCCAGCGACATTTCCCGGTATTCCCGCCTCCGGCGGAGCGGCGCCCGGCCTGGGTCTGGCTGCTGGCCTGCCTGAAGGAGCTGGAGCGCGAGGAGGCGGGCAGCCTGCACCATTTCGACGATATCACCCGGGCCTGCGCCGCGGCGATTCCCGGTCTGTCGGGGATTCCCGCGGCCGCCCCGGACCACCACTTCCGCAATGCCGGGGTCAAGATACCCCGCCAGACCCATCGCTACAGTGGGCGCACCGCCATGCGCGCCGATGTGTCAGTGCACGAACCGAAACAGCCCCAGGACGAGGAATCTGCCCTGGCGTTCACCATGGAGGGGCTCAACCGGGCCCAGCCCGGATCGCTGCTTCCCTACGTCTGGTCGCCGGGCTGGAACTCCAACCAGTCCCTGCACAAATTCCAGGGGGAGGTGGGCGGACCGCTCAAGGGGGGAACCGCCGGGGTCCGCCTGTTGCAACCAGGCAGTGGCCCGGTGGTTTCCGGCTCCACAGGTCCAGAGCCTTTCCGGGCTGAGGACGGGCAATGGCAACTGGTACCGCGACAGAAAATCTTCGGCAGCGAGGAACTCAGCGCCCTGAGTCCGGGCATCGACGAGCTGGTAACGCCGGCCTTTGTCGAGCTGGGCAGCGCCGACGCAGAGTCCCTGGGCGTGGCGGACGGTGACGGCCTGGAGCTGGGAGACGGCCTGGCCCGGCTGGAACTGCGCATCAATGATTGCATCCCGGCGGGTTGTGCCGGTTTTGCCGCCGGCCACGCGGGAGCGGAAAACCTGCAGCCACTGGCGCGGGTCACCCTGCGGCGGGCCGAGGGCTGGCAACGACGCGAGCCGCAGATTATCGGCAGCGATGGAGGGGGCGGTAATGACTGAGCTCGGCGCCATCAGCTTCGGCCTGTTCATTATCGTCGCGGCGGTGGGCGGTGCGGCGTTCCTCACCTGGTTCGAGCGCCGCCTGCTGGGTATCTGGCAGGACCGTTACGGTCCCAACCGGCTGGGCCCCTTTGGCGCCTTCCAGGTACTGGCAGATATGCTGAAACTGCTGACCAAGGACGACTGGGTGCCGCCCTTCGCCGACCGTCTGGTATTCGTATTCGCCCCCACCGCCATCGTGGTGGCCATGCTGCTGGGTTTCGCGGTGGTGCCTTTCGGGCCCGAACTCTACGTGCTGGATATCAACATCGGCCTGCTGTTCTTCCTGGGAATGACCTCCCTGGCGGTGTACAGCGTGCTGCTGGGGGGGCTGGCCTCCAACAACAAGTACGCCCTGCTGGGGGGCCTGCGCTCGGCGGCCCAGATGGTGAGCTACGAGGTATTCATGGGCCTGTCGCTGATGGGCGTGGTCATGCTGACAGGCAGTTTCAGCATGCGCACCATCGTGTTGGCGCAGGAAGACCTGTGGTTCTGTATCCCCCAGTTCCTGGGCCTGATCACCTTCATGATCGCCGGCATCGCCGAGAGCCACCGCCTGCCCTTCGACCTGCCGGAGGCGGAGCACGAACTGACCGCGGGCTTCCACACCGAGTACGGCGGCATGAAATTCGCCATGTTCATGCTCGGGGAGTACCTGGGCCTGATCCTGATCTCCTGCATGATTACCACCCTGTTCTTCGGCGGCTGGCTGGGTCCCTGGCTGCCACCGGTGGTGTGGTTCTGC